>JBDTXU010000394.1:0-5084 GCA_040006055.1 Sphingomonas bacterium
TCGGAAATGGTTGGGCTCGGCGTGGCCGTGCTCGGCCATGCCGCGCTGTTCGCGCTGCTGACATTGAGCTTCTGCGCGCCGCCCAAGGTCGAGCTGCCGCATACGAAACCCATCGAGGTGTCTTTGGTCGACGATGTCGGGCTGGTCGCGACGACACCGGAAGCGAGCGAGCCGGCTGAATCGAAAGCGCCCGAACAGGGCCCACCCGAAGAGGCTGCCGCCGCGGCGAAGCAGGAGGCCGAGCCCGATCCGACGCCGCCCGCGCCCCAGCCCAAGGCGGCGCCGCCGCCCAAGCCCGCGCCTATAGCCAAACCTCAACCGAAAACACCCGTGGCGCCGGTGCCTGACAAGGCGAAGACCCAGACCAAGCGTGCGGCCGCGCCGGCGAACACCGCCGCGACAGCGCGGGGGACCGGCAGCAGCGCGAGATCCACCAGGACGCGCCAAACCGGTTTCAACATCGACGATGTCCTGAACGATGGTTTGGGCACCAAGCCGTCCCCTTCGAAATCGAAGGCGGCGCCGGGCGTGGTGCTGAACGCCAAGGCCATGGCGGATATCATTTCGGCGATCGCCCGGCAGATCCAGCCCTGCGCCGATCGCCAGGTTATTCCGGGGCCGGGCGCCAACCAGATCGCGGTCAAGCTCAACCTGCGGCTCAATCGCGACGGTACGCTTTCGGCGACACCCAGAATGGTCGGCAGCCCCACCGGGGTGGACGAAGACAATGGACGCTACGTCCAGCGTGTGGTTGATCTCGGCGTTGCCGCGTTCAAGGGCTGTTCACCGCTGCGGTTGCCCGATGAATATTACCAGACCTCAGCCGGCGGCTGGAGCAACATCAACTTCACATGGCAATTGAAGCATTGAGCGAGGCACGCATGACCCTTCGAGATTCGATCGCAACATTCTGGCTCGTTGCCCTTGCTGCCTTTGCCGCGCCGGTGGCTGCGCAGACTCTGCCGCCACCCGACCAGCAGCAACCACCGGCGACCGATCAGACGGCGCCCCCGCTCGAGGTGTCGGTGACGGGCGGCACTTCGGCGCCTCTCGGGATCGCCGTCCCGGTGATGCCGACCGCGTCGGCAGTGAACACGCCGGCGGGCCGCACTGACGAACTCGGCCGGCAACTTGCCCAGATCGTCAGCAATGATCTGAAGGGTTCAGGCCTGTTCAAGCCGGTCGGCGCCGATGCGCTGAAAAACATCGGCTATCCCGAGGTGACCGCACCCTCCTTCGATTATTGGGGCAGCGCCGGCGCGCAGACCCTCGTCCAGGGATTCGTCCGCGCCAATGACGACGGCACGCTGACGGTCGGCTGCTATCTCTACGACATCTTCGCGCGCACTGAATTGTCGCGGCAGGGCTTCGTCGTCTCGCCGGGCGACTGGCGCCGGGCCGGGCACAAATGCGCCGACATGGTCTATACCCGCCTGACCGGCGAAGGCCCCTATTTCGATAGCCGTATGGTCTATATTTCGGAGACCGGGCCCAAGGCGCACCGCCTCAAACGGCTCGCGATCATGGATCAGGACGGTGCGAATCACCGGTTCCTGACCAACGGCCAGTCGATCGTGCTGACCCCGCGCTTCTCGCCGGACCAGAAATCGATCGTCTATATGAGCTATCTGAATGATCGCCCGGCGATCTATGTGTACGATATTGGGACAGCACGGCAGCGCCTGGTCGTCAACAATCCAAGCCTCACCTTCGCGCCGCGCTTCTCGCCTGACGGGCGCTGGATCCTCTTCTCGATGGCGGTCTCGGGCAACACCAACCTCTACCGGGTCGAGGCGACCGGCGGCTCGCCGCAGCGGCTGACCAACAGTCCCGGGATCGATACCGGCGGCAGCTATTCGCCCGACGGTAGCCGCATTGCGTTCGAGAGCGACCGTTCGGGCACGCAGCAAATCTATGTCATGGGTGCCGGCGGATCGAATCCCACCCGCATCAGCTTTGGCGGCGGACGCTATGCGACGCCCGCCTGGAGCCCGCGCGGCGACCTGATTGCCTTCACCAAAATCGGGGGCGGTTTCCGCATCGGCGTGATGAGCTCGGGCGGTGGCAATGAGCGGCTGCTGACCGACAGCTGGCAGGATGAGCAGCCGAGCTGGTCCCCCAATGGCCGGGTATTGGTGTTCTTCCGGTCGCATCGCGGTGGTGCCGGAAATGCCGATCTTTGGTCGGTCGATCTCACGGGCGTCAATGAACGCAAGCTAGCGACGCCGCTCGATGGATCCGATCCGGCATGGGGACCGTTACGCCCCTGACGGAAGGCTATAGCCATTTCGGCTGAACGTTGACTCTCGTTAACCAATACCCGATGCCCCGAGGGTCGATTTCAAAGCGCACCCGAAACGACCCGGACACGAAGGAGAAGCCAGATGGCCAGATTGACCACGACGCTGATCGTTGCCGCAGCAATCGCAGCGACCGCCGGATGCAGCCCCAAGCCGAAGCATCTCCCGCCGCCGCCGAGCGATCAGGGTCCGCCTCCGGTCACGCAGGACAATGTCAGGCCCGGGTCGCGCGCCGATTTCGAGCGCTCGGTCACGAGCAACACGGTGCACTTCGCGCTGGACAAATATGACATCGATTCGGAGGCGCGCGCGATCCTCGACAGCCAGGCGGCGTGGCTCGCGCACTGGCCGAACGTGCCGGTCAGCCTCGAGGGGCATTGCGACGAGCGCGGCACCCGCGAATATAACCTCGCGCTCGGCGATCGCCGCGCCAATGCGGCGAAGAATTATCTCGCGTCGCGCGGCATCAACCCGGCGCGCATCTCGACGATCAGCTACGGCAAGGAACGCCCGATTGCGCTCGGCTCCGACGAGTCGAGCTGGGCCCAAAACCGCCGTGCGGTGACGATCGTCCTGAACTGACGAACCGACCCGGGATACCGGGCTGGCATTGGGGCGGCGCGTGCGAAAGCACCGCCGCCCTTTTTCGTGCCCAGCTTCCCTCACCCCTGTTGTCATCCCCGCGTTCGCGGGAATGACAACGGAAGGCGGGGAGCGCTTTAAAACCCCAGTTTCTTCTCCAGCCACCGCGCCGCCGCTTCGGGCGAGGCCTTGTTGTCGTCGCGATCGACCATGTAATTCGCCTCGCGCATCGCCTCCACGGGCACATGCCCGACCAGCGGCCGGAGCGCACGCAGGAAGCGTTCGTCATGCGCGCGGCGGGGTGAGACCATCAGGATCGCATCGTAACCGGGAATCGCGCCTTTCGGATCGGCCAGCACGGTGAGCTTGTCCGCCGCGATCCGACCGTCCGAGGAGAAAGCCGGGATCACATCGGCAGTGCCGTCCGTCAAGGCCCGGTACATGAAGGTCGGCTGATAGGGATGCGCCGACTTGAATTCGAGGCCATAAGCCCGCTTCACCGCCGCCCATTCAGGCCGTTCGAGGAATTCGATATCGGTCGCGAAGCGAAGCTGTGGGGCGATCGCGGCCAGATCGGCAATGCTGGTCACATGGCGGTGGGCGGCATCGTCACCGCGCATTGCAAAGGCATAGGTGTTTTCGAAGCCGAGCGTACCGGCCAAACCGACGCCATGCTCCCGCGCGGCCCAGGCGGCGACGCCCTGCACGATCGCGGCGCGCGGCGGCACATCGGTACGTTTCATCTCGTTGGTCCAGATCGTCCCCGAATAATCGACATAGACATCGACATCGGCGCCAGCCGTGGCGGAAAAGGCGACGACCGAACCGAGCCCCTCGCGATACTCGACATGATATCCAGCCGCCTCGAGCCGGTGGCCGATCACCCGGGCGAGGATATATTGCTCGGAAAAACCCTTCGCGCCGACCACCACGGTCTCCCCGCCTTTTGGCCATAGCGGCGCCAGCGCGGCGAGGACGCCGATCGCGAGCAACCCCGCCGCGACAAGCGCGCGCGTCCACTTCCGCGTGGCGATGCCGTGCTCGATCACGCCGAGCAGTGCATCAACCGTCAGCGCCAAAACCGCCGCCGTCAGACAGCCGGCGAGGACCAGCGCCCAGTTCTGGGTCTGCAATCCGGCAAAGATCATGTCGCCGAGACTTGGCTGGCCCACCGTGGTGGAGAGCGTCGCGGCGCCGATCGTCCAGACCGCCGCCGTACGGATACCCGCCATCAGCACCGGCGCGACCAAAGGCGCCTCGACGAGGCGGAGCTTCTGCCACGCCGTCATCCCCATGCCGTCTGCCGCCTCGATCACCGCCGGGTCGATTCCGGCGAGGCCGGTGACGCCGTTGCGAAGGATCGGCAGCAGCGCATAGAGCGTCAGCGCAAGCAGCGACGGCAGGAAGCCGAGCGCCGGGATGCCGCCGCCGACCAGCATCGAGAGCGACAGCAGCAGCGGATAGAAGAGCGCGAGCAGGGCAAGCGACGGGATGGTCTGGACTAAACTCGCAAAGCCGAGCGCGATCCGCGCGACGGTCGGACGGCGGGCTGACCAGATCGCCAATGGCAGGCTGATGACCAGGCCGAGGGCGAGCGCGGAAAAGGCAAGCAGCAGATGTTGCGCGAGCAGCGGCGGCACGCGGGAGAGCGCTTCGAGGAAAGCGCTCACGCCTCGTCCTCCAGCGCATGCAGGCGGCGCGCCTGTTCGCGGGGCACGGCGACCAGCGCGTCAGCTTCTGGACCACCCTTGCCGGCGAGCAGCGCTTTCGGGCTTGCATCGGCAACGATCCGACCGCCCGTCATCACCAGCACGCGGTCAGCCAGCAGCAGCGCCTCGGCCATGTCATGAGTCACCATGATCGTGGTGAGGCCGAGCCTGTCGTGCAGCGCGCGGATCGCCGCGCCGAGCTGATCGCGCGTGACCGGATCGAGCGCGCCGAACGGCTCGTCCATCAGCATCAGCCCGGGCTGGCGCGCCAGTGCCCGCGCGACACCGACCCGCTGGCGTTGGCCGCCCGACAGCGCATCCGGCATGCGGCCAGCGAAATCGCGCGGCAGGTCGACCAGGTCGAGCAGTTCGGCGATGCGGGGCCCGCGATCCTTTTCGCCCGCCAGCCACAGGCCGATGCCGATATTCTCGGCCACGGTCATGTGCGGGAACAGCCCGATATTCTGGAAGACATAGCCGATGCCCCGGCGCA
>JBDTXU010000395.1:0-2162 GCA_040006055.1 Sphingomonas bacterium
TGCCCGCTGCAGAGATAGACATCGCCAATCGCGATATCGCTGAGCGTCGTCGTGCCGCCCCCGGCGCTGGCACTCAGCGTGTAGGATCCGCCGGCCGGCATTTTCGGCAACGTCACCCGCCACCGCCCGCTGCCGTCCGCCACAGCCTTGGCCGACTGGCCATTGAGGCTGACCGTCACCTCGGCTTTCGGCGCGGCCGATCCCCACACCGCGATCGGCCGGTCGCGCTGCAGCACGGCGTGATCGCCGAAGATACGCGCGAAAGTCGGTGCCGCGGTTTGCGCTTGGGCAGAAGCGGGCAGCGCAAGGGCGATCAGCGCTGGAAGAACGGCGTAGGCGCGGTACAATGGCATCTGGCTCTCCTGCCCGGGACCGCGCGCATGCGGGCCCGATGGTTATGCCCTGATCATGCGGTGTAGAAGCGCTGCGGTCCAGCGCCGCGCCGCATTTTTGCATATCTCGCAGAAAGCCGAATTCGGAAGGCGTCGTTACCGCGATTCCACCTCCTCTTGCGGGCGCCGCGCCGCGATGTAGCTCAGGCTGAGCCAGCCAAGCTCGCCAGTCTCGATCTCGCGCATGCCCATTTCCGTGACGGAGTCGCGCAGCTGGTGCAGATCGAACCGGCCGTGCGGTCCGTGCCGTGCCGACAGGTGCCGCCGGGAAGCCGTGTCGCCCGCATAATCGATCAGCAATAGCCGGCCGCCCGGCTTGAGCACGCGCTTCGCCTCGGCGAGGCAGATGTGTTGGTCGGCTTCGGACAGCATATGGAGGACAGTCGTGAGCGTCACGACATCAAAACGCCTGTCAGCGAACGGTATCGCTGTGCAATCTCCTTCGACGATGGCGATCGAACCTGCTGCCCGGCGCGTTTTCCGCCGCGCGGCAGCCACCATGTTCGGATTGACGTCGAGCCCGGTAACGCTCCCTCCAGGCTGGACACAGTCCGCCATACTGAGCGCCTGTGTGCCCGTCCCGCATCCGATGTCGAGTACGTGCGAACCGAAGCTGATGCCGGCTGTGTCTAGAATGGCCCGGCGATACGCACGCTCTTTGCCGCGCGTGAGAGCGAATACCAGGACATCATAGATGCGGGGAAAGCCGATGCCGGCATGGCTGGATGTGCTGTGCATGAGCAACCTTTCAAGGAGCGAGGGAGAACGGCACTGCGGCAATGCGCGCTTGCGGTTCATGCCTGATTCGGAACATTGTGTTCGAATTAGGATATGCTGTTTGGAAGGCCAGAGACGGGCAACGGGCCAATGTTCGTTACCGCACATCCTGGGCCGGATCGTGCGCGAAAAGCGGGAGGAAAGTCGTGGCAAAGATTGATCGCCGAGCGGAAAAAACGCGGCGGGCGCTACGTCAGGCGCTGATGAGCCTGATCGTGCGGAAGGGATATGATGCGATTTCCGTCCAGGAGATATTGGACGAGGCGGATGTCGGGCGATCTACATTCTATGCGCATTTCACCGGAAAGGATGATCTGTTCAGGAAGGGTTTCGCCCAGCTTCGCGAGGATTTACGACAAAGCGTCATCACTGCGACGCCTGATGATCCCGGTGCGGCGATGCCGTTGCGGTTCAGCCGCGCGATGTTCGAGCACGCTATCGACTATGCCGATGTTTTTCGCGCGCTTTTGGGAGCGCGCGGCGGTTCGCTTGCGATGCAGGAGATCCGCGCCGCGCTCGCGGACATCATTGCTCAAGACTATCGCGCACTCCCTTGGTTAGCTGATATTCCGAAGGCGCTCGCCATTCGCCATGTAACCGAAAGCTTCATCACCGCGCTCGCATGGTGGCTTGAACGCGAGCCGGACATCAGGCCGGAAGAAGTCGACAGATTGTTCCGACAATTGGTGCTTCCATAAAGACCAGTTTTCCCGCCGCTGGCGCCGTCTCCCGGTCAGGCGATGACATACAGATTTCTCGTCGCGCTACTGCGGCCGATAGGCGATCGTCGCCTGGCCCGTGGCGCGGACCGGCATGAACAGGCCCTTGCCGGTAACGGATAGGGTGCCGTTCTCGACGCTGGTCACATCCGCCGACAGCAGAAAGTCCCCCTCGCGCCGCGCGCCGATCGCCTTGCGCGCCGCCCCGAGCACGCGCGTATAATCGGGCGCGAAATCATGGCTCAGCCCCTGCGCGATGCTGTCGCGGACCGAG
>JBDTXU010000396.1:0-7070 GCA_040006055.1 Sphingomonas bacterium
GAAGGGCGGAAATTCGCTGGTGAGAAGGGCAATCTTCATGAAGTTCAGTATCCGGCGTGATGGCGGGTCATTGATATGCGGGCATCGTCAGGAGCTTCGTTTCAAATCCGGAGGTTCCGCTCCGGACTTGTAGAATTGCTGGAACATGGCTCCCGCCCGGGCGATGTATCTGCGCTGCGCCAGGAAGAGCATCATCAGCACGCACTGCGGTATCAGCAATGATTTCACGCCGATTGAAAGCGATCCAGCCGTCACAAGCATAAAAAAGCACGCCATGTAGAACGCAGATCGATCAAGGGCTTGTGAAATCCGAAACAAGAATAACGGCAAGCCCACTATCATCGGTAAGACGGCGATAAACCCATATGTTAGCGTGAGCGCCACCCAACATAGTTCAATCGCGACGCCCGAGTGGAATTTAGCGAATGCGTCGCGTTCGAGCACATTTATGCCCCACAACAGATCGTGACCGGATACCTGCATTAGTATCTCGATCGCTGAGTTGCGCTGCTGAGCACTATTCAGATCGTTCGTGAAACGATCAAGGGTCGCGTCGACGAACGGAAGAGGCAGGAAAACGAGCGTCAGGCCGACCAGGACCAGAATTGCCGGCAGTGCGCGTTGTAGCAAAGTCAGATCGGCCTGACCGGCTTCGCGTCGGGCGGCAACCGAACTCAGGAGCAACACGACGGGCGTAAACACGAGTGCGGACCGACCGCCAAAGGCAAACATTGCAATGCAGTGCAGGATCAGTTCCGGCAATCGGCGGGTGATCGGATTTTGCCCGCGCCGCGCCGAGACAAGATACACAATGATGAGGCCCGTCAGCAGCGACGCATTCAGCGGGTGTGCGACAAACGCCGTTGAACGAGGATCGCGCGTCGTGTCCATAAAGCCGTGGATCAGGCGATGGCCGACCAGCCTTTCTCCGATGCCGATCAACGAATTGAGCGCCATGAAAATGCGCAATGGCTTCTCGAAGGCGCGTAGTTCATCAGTGGAGAGGCACCGCGCGCAGAGGTAGATCATTGATGGTGTGAAAAAGTTAGTGATGACGGTGGTCAATTCGCCACTCGTAACACCCGCCATCGTAATAAAAATTGCGCGAATTAGAAGGATGAATGCGGCAATATTAAAAAATATGAACGGACCTGATTTTAGTGTTCTTAGAATTTTGCTTGGATACAGGAAAGTGGCGACGCCGGTTGCTGCCACGATCAGATATGTTCCCGGATGCATCCGGGTGAAAATCGAGCCGGCATCCGATGAGTATTTCCAGCCGACATTGTCGAGCAGGTCAGCGCCGAACAGGAAAATAGACCCCGCCGCCATCACGAACAAAAGATGAAATAGGCGCGTCACTGCGAAAATGTCGCCAGCCGCGAACCATCCGGGCTTGATTTATACCGCATCGCAGCATCCTGTAGCGCACGTGCAGCAGCACCCGCAACCAGCTTGTTGGAATAGGGTGTCCAATGTGGGTCGATCGGCAGCCTGTCCAGCGCGGCATGGTCGCGCGCATAGGCGGCGGCGAAGAGCGGACCGGCCTCGACCACCGCAAATCCGCTGGCTCGCGCCTGTGCGGCGAGGCGGCGGCGGGCAAGCCAGTCGCGGGTTGGGCAGGCGCTCTCGGTGGGGCGCTCGCCTTCGAGGCGACCATGGTCTCCGTCGAATGCGAGGACGATCTTGTCGGGCGGGAGCCGCACCGCATTCGGCAGCTCGTTCACCCAGGCCGAGAGCAGCCGCTCGTCTTCAGCTGACAGGCGGGCAGGGCGGCACCCGGCCTTGACCGGGTTGTGGAAACCGGACGCGAGCAGCATCGACGGCGAGAATTTGAGGTTGACGCGGATATAGCGAAACAGTGCCGAGCCGCGGAGATGTTCGCCGAGTCCGCCATGAACGCGTGGCGGCGTGAGGCGAATGATGTTCGGCGCGGGGGCCCAGCTGTAAAGGCCGGCGTCTGGCGTATAGCCCTCGACGAAATCCTCGGCGACGATGAGGAAGGCGGCCCAGCGCGGCCGATAGCGCTGCCCGACGAGGCGGGCCACGCCGAGATAATGGGGGAGGCTCGTCCCGCTGATGCCGAAATTATAGACCTGGTCCTGGGGAAGGCCGAGATCGCGGGCGAGGAAGGCCTGGAAGCGACCATCGGCGGGGTTGCTCATCCCCTCGATATAGCTGTCGCCGATCACGACGCCGACCGAGGCGCCATGCTTGTAATCGAAGGGCGAGGAGAAGCCGGCATTGTTGACATGCCCGTGCTGAACATTTGCCAGATTCCAGGCGAAGGACATGGTCGTATCGGTGTTGGGGACCATATGCCGGGCGGGCCAGTCGCCGGAGGGCTCGGCGGCCAATACGCCGGCGGGCAGCGGCAGGAGCCGCAGCACTGCTTCGGCCGCGAACAGCGCGAGGAGGATGCCGCCGATCAGCTGGATGATTCGTGTCATGCCCGCGCCCTTTCGCATCAGAAGTTGAAGTAGATGAACGCGGAATTCTCACGCGATGCGGCGACGAGGGCGAGCCAGCAGACAGCGACGGTCCAGCCGCCGAGGGCAGCCCATATCGGCCAGGCGGCGGCCGCTGCGCGACGCTCGATCAGCGGCTTGAGGCGGTGGAGGATCAGCGTCTGCGAGTTGGGGAGGAGAACGACGAAGGCGGTGAGTGCTGTCAGCAACAGCCAGGCTTGCTCGCGCCCGGCGAGTTGATCGACCTGGGGTATCGCGCCCGCCATGGCGTGCAGCATCGCGAGCGCGCCGTCGATCGTAGTGGCGCGGAAGAAGACCCAGGCGATGACTATGCCGAGCATGGTGATCGCCCATCCCAGGGCGCGCGCTGGCAGGCCGCTGATCAGCGACAGGCGGAACCGCTCCCTCAGCCAGCGCCAGAAGTGGTTGATGATCAGATAGGTGCCGTGGAGTGCTCCCCAGATCACGAAGGTCCAGGCCGCGCCGTGCCAGAGGCCGCCAAGCACCATGGTGGCGGCGAGATTGATGTAGCGGCGGACCTGGCCGTGCCGGTTTCCGCCCAGGCCGATATAGAGATAATCGCGCAGGAAGCGGGACAGGGTCATGTGCCAGCGGCGCCAGAATTCGATGATGTTGGTCGCGCGATAGGGCGAGGCGAAATTGAAGGGCAGCTGGATGTTGAGCATCAGCGAGATGCCGACCGCCATGTCCGAATAGCCGGAAAAGTCGAAATAGATCTGCATCGCATAGGCGATCGCCCCTTCCCAGGCGTGGAGCGGTCCGACCTGGCCATGCGCGGCCGCGTTGAAGGCGTGATCGGCTATGCCCGAGACGCTGTCCGCCACGAGCACTTTCTTCGCCATGCCGACGAGCAGGAATGCGGCGCCGAGCGCGAATTTGACGAGATCGGGGCGGTAGGTCCGGGGCTCGGCGAATTGCGGCATCATTTCCGCGTGATGCAGGATCGGGCCCGAGATCAGATGGGGGAAATAGGTGACGAACAGGCCGTAATGGACCAGCCGCGCATCGCGAACCTTGCCCTTATAGGCGTCCGCCAGAAAGGCGATCTGGGTGAAGGTGAAGAAGGAGATGCCGATCGGCAGCACCACATTCAGGACCGGCAGATTGACGCCGGCGGCTGCCAGATTTTCGATGAAGAAGTTGTAATATTTGAAGAAAGCCAGGAGGACGAGATTGGCCGCGATCCATAGCGTGGTGATCGCCTTTCCCGTTTTCGAGCAGGCGTGGCGCGCGATCCAGATGCCGCCGAAGAAATTGAACAGGATCGAGCCGACCAGCAGACTGAGGAATTCGGGTACCCAGAAGCCATAGAAAAGCAGCGACATGGCGAAGAGCCAGCTCGCGGCGAATGCCGGCCGGGTGAGCCGCGCGATCAGGAAGAAGCCGATGACCGTGACGGGTAGGAAGAGGAACAGGAAAAGGCCGGACGTGAACAGCATTGTCGCTTACCCCACTCGCGATCGGCCGTTGCGGGGCGTCTGCCCCTGCCAGCTGGGTGCACGAATTGTCAGGTCGTGAGGGATTTCGCAAGTGCAGCATATTCGCCGGCGATGCTGCGCCAGGAGCGGCGCTCGAGCGTCACCTCCCGATATTGGACGGCGCGCGACTGCCAGCTTTCGATCGGCACGTCACAAAAGGCGCGGATTGCGGCGCTGATCTCCTCGGGGCCGGCCGGCGGGGCGATCGTGACGGCGGGCATGCCTTCAGCGATGAGCGCGCCGATCCCGCCCGCATTCGTCGCGATGATCGGGCGCGCGTTGGAGGCGGCGAGGAGCGCAACGCCGCTTTGCGAGTGGAAGTCGCCGTAAGGCATGAGCAAGGCGTCGCTTTCGGCGAACAGCTCGGCGAGTTCGTCATCCTCAACATAATGCATTCTGAGCGACACCGCATCGCGGTGTTGGGCCGCGAGGTGCGCGCAGGCGGCGGCGTATTCGGCCTCTTCGCGGTGCGCTTCGCCGGCCACGATGAGGCGCACGGGAACGCCCGAGCGGCGCGCTGCTGCCGCGCCGGCTATGGCGCCCAGGACGTTCTTGTTCCGGCGGATGGTGCCGAAGAGGAGCAGCTGGCCGGTGCCGGGCGGCGGCGAGAAGGTCTTCATCGTGAAGACGCCGTGCTCGATGACATGGATGGGCGCCGAGATGCGCGGGTGGGCGGCGATGAACTGGGTGCGTGTGGGCTCGCTCAGCACGACGATTGCCGAGGCGGTGCGGAAGAAAAGCGAGTGTGCGCCGCGTTCGAAGAATCTCAAGCTGGCCGGGAGCATCCATGCATGGGGCAGGGGATCATGGGCGATGACGATGAGTTTCGCGCCCGTCAGCCTGAGCAGGAACAGGACCGGGATGGCGATGATCAGCGGATCGGGAATGGTGATGATGAAGACACGCGTCGAGAACCGCGCGCGCAACAGTGACAGGGCGCTGCCGATCATCCTGCTGATCGAAACGGCCACGCGGCGGGGCTTTGCGCTGTCCGGCCCGAGCTCTCTCGGCGGCCGGAGCCGAACCAGGGCATCGTGGCCCGTCTCCAGGAAAGAGAAATCGGTGCGCGGCGAGACGAATATCACGCCGGCGCCTTGCTCGATCAGCCCCTTGGCCAGTTCTTGCGCGAACAATCCGGCGCCGGACGTTCGCCAGGAGCGCGTGTAGAGGCACACCCGGCCTGGGAAGGTCGCGGTGGAGGCTGCGCCGGAATGGACCATGATTCGCCGATACCTCCAAAAAGTGCCCCGCAACGAAGACTCGCCGGTAACGATCGACAAGGCGATAGGCCAACTATGATCGTTCCGCCGATGATGTTTGATTAATCCTTGCTTCCGACCTGTGGCTGCGTCAGCTACCGGAGCGCCATTGAACTGCGAGCGGGGCGGATCGAGCATGACGGATGCCGAAATCGGATTGGAAGGCGCGGCCGCGCGGGTGCCGGTGGCGGACGCGACTGAATCCGACGCGGCAAGTCCGTCCGGCCGGTCGACGCGCTCCCGCCGCACCCGCGAGGATCGTGCCGGGCCGATCCGGCTGTTTATATTCGGCGCGTGCATCTTCCTGCTGACCAGCCCTTTCACCTTCACGCTGATCCATGAGGATCCGAACGTCCCGACGCTTCTGAACATCAGCAATATGCGCCAGTCGGACAATTCGCAGGTGCTGCTCTATCTCGTGCGCGCCGCGGTGCTGGCGATGGCCGGCCTGTTCATGATCCCGCGCATACGCGCGCTGTTCCGCGGCCTGCCGCAGTTGCTGCCGGTGATACCGTTCACCGTCTGGGCCGCGCTGTCGATTCTCTGGTCCGACGACGCGGCGGTGACATGGCACGGTGTCGCGGCGCTGGTCGCGCTCTGGCTCACCGGATTTCTGATCGCGCAGCAGCTTCGCCCGGTCGACCTTGCCCGCGCGATCGTGGTCGCTGCCGTGATCATGGCGGTGACATCGATTGCCTATGCACTGGTGCTGCCAGCTTACGGCATACACCAGAGCACTGACGCGACGCAGAATGTCCATGCCGGCGCGTGGCGCGGGGTGTATCTCCACAAGAACTTCCTGGGGCATGTTTCAGCCTTTTTCGCAGCCGGCATTTTCTTCCTCGGCAAGGAGGTCGTGCCGTCGCGCATCCTCAAATGGGGCATTTTTGCGCTGCTGATCTTCACCGCGGCGATGACGACCTCGGCCAGTGCGCTCGCCATGGTCGTGATTTCGGTGGCGGCGGTATGGGGCGCCGTCATCGCCAGCCCGAAGACGCGGACCAAGGCGATCATCATCGGCGCGCCCGCGGCACTCGCGCTCTACTGGTCGGTCGCGGCGATCCTCGATGCGCTCGGCCGCGACGATACCTTCTCGGGCCGTACGGTGGTGTGGAAGCTGGCCACCGACAGTTTCCTCAACCAGCCCTTTAACGGCTTTGGCTATGTCGCGATGACCTATGGCGATTTCTCCTATCAGCTGATGCGCACGACCGGCCTGTTCGATCCGCACAACGCCTTTTTCGACATCGCGCTCGGCACGGGCTTCATAGGCCTGGTGCTGTTCCTGCTTATCCTGCCCTTCGCCTGGATTGCCGCGCGGCGGCTCTACCTTGCAGGTGGCGGCGAAGCACAAGCGGCGCTGGCCCTGTCCGGCATCGCAATCGGCTGGATGATATCCGGCATGACGGAATCGAGCGAGCGGCCCTTCACCGCGATGGGCGGTCTCGGGCTGTTCGCGTTCGTCGCCCTCTTGTCGGTGCCGCGTGCGCGTCGTCAGGTTCGGCGTTCGAGAGGCTTGCGGGCGAAAGTGAACGAGCCTGTTCAGGCGCGGGCATAGCGGGCCAGATATGCGGCGAACTCGCCGGTGCGATCGCCGATGATGACGTCGGCCTCGTGCTTGCGCAGCGGCCTCACGAGAAAGACCAGCAGCAGAAAGGCGGATCCCGCCGCGATCCCTACGCCAATGATATTGACGGGCGTGGGCCTGAGCTGGTGCGATATCCACACACCGGCCCCGGCGCAGAATGTTGCGAGAAGCGACACAGTTGCGGCGATACGGAGATCGACAACCTTGCGTATGCCGCGCCGCCTGAGGGCCGTGTACATCAGCCACAGGCGCGACA
>JBDTXU010000397.1:0-5119 GCA_040006055.1 Sphingomonas bacterium
GCGTCACCGGCGCGAAGGGCGATCGCCTGCCGGGCGCGGACGAGCCGACGCGGCGCGTGATTCTGGCGGAAGCGTATCGCATGGTGACGGTGAAGGATGGCGACACGGACGTGACGATGCCGGCGCACGAAGCGGTGTTCCGTGCCATGACCGAGCAGGCGCTGAAGGGCAACCAAATGGCGCAACGGCGCTGGACGGCGATGGTGCGGGAGGCCGAGGCCGAGCAGAAGCGCGACCAGATCGCGATCTACAATGTGATGGAGGCGGAGAGCCTGAAATATGAATTGTCGTACCGGCATGGGCGCCGCGTGCCGGTCATCAGCTATGAGGATGATATTGTGGCGGATCCGTACAGCGGGGTGGCGGTGGTTAGGGCGGAGGATTGAGGGGTGGTGGGTTTGCGCCCATGCCAGCCGTTTAGCTGCGCGAGCCTCGCTTCCGTTAGTTGCCGTTCGTTCACATACTTGCGGAGCGACCGATGGTGGAGAGTGGCCCGTCCGCTTTCGGATGCTCAGATGGCGTACGCGGACGTTTGTTCATGAAGTCCAGGGCGACAGATACGTGTCCTTCGGCGAGACGCACCGTGCTACCCCGCTTTTCTCACCCTCGCTTCGCGCATAAGGGTATGGCGGTGATCGTATTTGCAAAAGGGGAACTCGATAGCGCTATGGGAAGGATTCCCTTCCGGGTCTCGGCGCGGGCCGCCCGGCTCATAGGTCGAGAAAATGTTGCTACCTCGCAGGGGGCGGTGACGGAACTCGCCAAAAATTCTTACGATGCCGATGCCAGGGCATGCGTAATCCTGTTTCTCCGCCGCCATGCCACCGCGCCGGCCTCGCTGTCGGCGGCGGCCACCCAGCGCCCAATCACGCTGTCCGCGTTGGGTGAGCCGTCGCGTACCGCGACCTGGAAGACGCTTCCCTCCTATGTGATCTACGGCACCGCCGATCGCAACATCCCCGCGGCCGTGATGCAATTCATGGCCAAGCGCGCTCATGCGCGCAAGACTGTCGCAGTGGAGGGCGCTTCGCACGCAGTAATGCTCTCCCACCCCGACGACGTCGCCGTACTGATCGAGAACGCGGCGAACGCTGACTGAGTGGGGGCAGGCGCGAGATCGAAGGAGTCGGGTGCGTCGAGGGCCGGCCGTCAGTTGGCGATCTGGAGCCGGCTGCCGACGGTTCGGAGCCTGACGGGTGATGTCCGTCTTTGCCGGCCTCGCCATAGCGCGGACGATCAGCTTTCGTTCGGACACATACTCGACGGTCAAACTCGACTGCCTTGAGGCCAGCTGAAAATAGGCCTCGGATGCTTGCATCCAATCAAGCCTGGTTCCACACTACGGCCGTGGTCGTCAGCGGCCGCTAGCGATCACGGTGCCGGTATGCGTGCCCCTGTCACACAAAGGCTTAGATATGCCCGCTCCCCGGTCGCTCGCGATGTTGCAGGATTTGGCGGAGCTCGCCGCAGAAGCCTATGACGACCCGTCACGGCCGGTCTGGGCACGTTTGCCTTCTTCAGATTGGCAATTCCTTCAAGCGAGCCAATTGGGTCTGCTCAATTTACTTCCAGTCACACTGACGCCTCCTCTTGGCAATCAGTGGTTCGACAGTCACGGATACTACCATTTTCAGCTTGGCGACATCGATGCCGAGGCCTTTGCGACCGTAAACAGCGAAAACCAAGTAGTTATTTCGTTCCGTGGTACCGAACCGACGCTTACCGGGTTTCTACCGGATGTCATCACCGATGTCGGTATCCTGGTCGGCTCGCTGGAGCTGACTCTTGCGGGAATGAGCGATTTCATCGATGCGGTGAAACAGTTCGCAGCCAGCCATGGCTTTCAACTATTCGCTACCGGCCACAGTCTTGGCGGCGCTCTAGCGGAACTTTTAGTCGCAAAGGATCCGGCGGCTTTCGCTGGCGGCCTCGGGCTCGGATCGCCTGGTGATGGACCTTGGGGCGCCGGTCTAGGCACAACCGACGGATTCCTGCACGTCGGGCATTTGCAGGACGTGATAGGCCACACGATATACCAAACGATATCCGCCGGTAGTCATATCGGTCCTGACCTGACGTTCGACAACACAGGTCTTAATTCCATTCTCGCAGCCCATAAGACCATCAACTATTTGAACGAGATTCGATTACTGGCGGATAGCGAAGCCTTTAAATCAGTCGATCCCGCCGACATCGGACATCTCGAGTTTCTCCAGCCAAATGGTTTTCCCGGGTATCACGGTGTCGTTCCGAACGATCAATATGCGGTCGTCGGAACGGACAACGCTGATTTGATCGATGGAAGGTGGCGGACTGATTTCCTGCGGATAGAAGGTGGCGGCGGCGATGACATCATCTATGGCGGCTCCGCTGGCGATGTCCTCGGCGGAGGCGACGGCTCGGACAGTCTGGCGGGCCAAGGCGGGGATGATATCCTTTTCGGCGGCGATGGCGCTGACCGCTATTCGATCGGCGTCTATGAAGGACAAGATCTTGTCGACGACCGTGGCACCGGCGGCATAGATACTATTGCCGTTTCAACCGGCGCCGTGTTCGACCACATCGACTATGACTGGTTCAGGCGCGACGGCAACGATTTGCTTGTGCGGGCCTACGCAACCAACAGTACGCTCGCTCTCGATATTCGCATCAAGGATATGGGCAGCGAGAGCGGGCCGATCGAGCATTTCGATCTCTACGCCGGCGATGGCTACACGCTGACCCAGTCCTGGGATCTGACCGCGTTGTGGGCCGGACTCGGACAGCCGCCGCCGCCGCCCGCGCCGGTCGTGAACATCGGATCGCCCAGTCCGCAGTTCACGTCCGGCAACGATTCGGTGACCACTGGCGACGGCAACGACACGCTGATCACGCGCGGCCAGGGCAACGATTATATCAATGCCGGGGGTGGTTACGACTACCTCGTCGTCGATTATTCGTGGACATCGGCATCCGTCAACAGTGGCCAATGGTACGGTGCCTATTTTGTGCAGGCCGGCAGCGGTGCCGGATTGGTCGGTCACTCCGATATCTACAATGTCGAGCAGATCGCCATCATCGGCGGGTCGGGCGACGACACCCTGATGGGGATGGCGAGCGACGACCTGCTGAGCGGCAACGACGGCAACGATTACATGTCGGGCGGGGCCGGTCGCGACACGTTGCTCGGCGGCAGCGGCGACGACCGCATTGATACCGGCGTGGACACCGGCGTGTTTGGAATCCCGAACTCCGATCCGGACCCGGACTGGATCGATGGCGGCGCGGGCGAGGACAGCTGGTACGGTGTCATGGGCGACGCCGGCGGGGTGATCTATGTGGCGAGCCTCGCCGCGACATCTTCCGGTTTCACCTTCGCAAACGGAACTCATGTCCAGAACGTCGAGCACAGCTTTTTGTGGACCGGGAACGGCAATGATCAGCTCTGGTTGAGGGGTGGAGATAGAGCGGATACCGGCAGTGGAGACGACACGTTGCATTTTAGTGTGCTGGCGGGCGCGAGCAGCTGGTCGGCGGGCGACGGTAATGATAGTCTCGTCGCCGACCTGTCGTCGGAGACAACGCGGGTCTATCTGAGCTACGATCAAAGCTATGGCACGCTCGGCGCATCGCCGATCCCCTATTACGGCTACGCCAACCAGTTCAGCTTCTATTCGGTCGAGAAACTGATCCTGACATCTGGGTCGGGCGACGATTATTTGTACGCGGGCAACGGCGACGACACAATCGATGGCGGAGCGGGCAACGACTATCTCGACGGCGGTGGCGGGAACAACGAGCTCGGTGGAGGAGACGGCGATGACCGGCTGTTGAGCCATGGCGGCGTTGATCGTGTCGACGGCGGCGCGGGCACGGATGACTGGACCGCCAACTTCTCGAGTGAAACGCGGGCGATTAGCTATGACTGGGCACTGGCGGGATCGGCAGCGGGCGAGACGCTGGTAAACGGGACGCGAGTGTCGAACATTGAACGGGTCGGGCTGACGACCGGCTCGGGCGACGACACGATCTCGATTTCGGGAGATCATCAGGCCATCGTGACTGGGGCGGGTGACGATACGCTGACCTACAGCGGTGTGCTTGTCGGCACCAGCAGCAGTTGGGACGCCGGGGACGGCAATGATCACTTCATTATCGATCTGTCCGCCGAGACCAACAATATCTCGACGAGCTATTACAACAATGATCTCCGCTACGGCTACGTTGGCTACGGCCAATCCTACACCCTTGACCCGTTCGCCACCCGGTTCGCGTTTTACAATGTCGAGCGCCTGGCGATCACGACAGGTTCCGGCAACGACAATCTGACCGGTGGCAATGGCGATGACAGCCTCACCAGCAACGACGGCAACGACTATCTCGACGGCGGTGGCGGAAACAACGAGCTCGCTGGAGGAGACGGCGATGACCGGCTGTTGAGCCATGGCGGCGTTGATCGTGTCGACGGCGGCGCGGGCACGGATGACTGGACCGCCAACTTCTCGAGTGAAACGCGGGCGATTAGCTATGACTGGGCACTGGCGGGATCGGCAGCGGGCGAGACGCTGGTAAACGGGACGCGAGTGTCGAACATTGAACGGGTCGGGCTGACGACCGGCTCGGGCGACGACACGATCTCGATTTCGGGAGATCATCAGGCCATCGTGACTGGGGCGGGTGACGATACGCTGACCTACAGCGGTGTGCTTGTCGGCACCAGCAGCAGTTGGGACGCCGGGGACGGCAATGATCACTTCATTATCGATCTGTCCGCCGAGACCAACAATATCTCGACGAGCTATTACAACAATGATCTCCGCTACGGCTACGTTGGCTACGGCCAATCCTACACCCTTGACCCGTTCGCCACCCGGTTCGCGTTTTACAATGTCGAGCGCCTGGCGATCACGACAGGTTCCGGCAACGACAATCTGACCGGTGGCAATGGCGATGATGTGCTCAACGGCGGAGGCGGTGATGATTACCTTGGTGGCGCCGCCGGTAACGACCGCCTGAACGGCGGAGCTGGCTCGGACACGCTGATCGGCGGCACTGGCAATGATACCTATGTGGTCGATAGCCTCGGCGACGTGATTGTCGAGAATGCCAATGAGGGAAGCGACACGGTCGAGACGGCGCT
>JBDTXU010000398.1:0-2167 GCA_040006055.1 Sphingomonas bacterium
TCGCCGAATATCTCGACGAGACCTATCCCGATCGGCCGATGCTGTTCGAAGGGCCAAGCATGAAGGTCCTGACCAAATTCCTCGACGGCTGGCTGTGGCGCACCGCGATCAGCCCGTGGTTCCGCTGCTACATCCTCGATTATCACAATCTGTCTTACCCGCATGACCACGAATATGTCCGCACCACCCGCGAGACGATGTTCCTCGGCGGCCAGAAGCTCGAGGATGTGCAGGCGGGCCGCGAGGACCGGCTCCCGCTGGTGCCGCCGACGCTCGAGCCGCTCCGCCAATTGCTCCGCGAGACGCCCTGGCTGGGCGGCGACGCGCCCAATTATGCCGATTATACCGCGCTCGCTGTGTTCCTCTGGACCGGATCGGTCGCCACCACGCCGCCGCTCACTGCCGATGATCCGCTGCGCGACTGGCTCGATCGCGGGTTCGATCTGTACGGCGGGCTTGGGCGCCATCCGGCGATGCACAGCCTGTTCGGACTCGAACTGCGCGACGGCGATCCAGAGCCGTTCGTCAGGAACGGCACCGGCGCGGCGCCGGCTCCGCTGAACCGTGGCGCATCGGCAAAGGCCGCCTGAGGAGAGCATGATGGCCTGGAACGACGAACCGGCGAGCGGCGCGCTCCGCATGTACCACATCCCCGGCTGCCCCTTCTCGGAGCGGGTCGAGCTCCTGCTCGATCTCAAGGGCCTCCACGATGTGATGGCCGACCATGTCATCGACATCTCGAAACCGCGCCCGGAATGGCTGCTCCGCAAGACCCGCGGCACCACCGCCCTCCCCGCGCTCGAACTGGAGAATGGCGAAACCTTGAAGGAGAGCATGGTGATCATGCGCTATTTCGAGGATCGCTTTCCCGAACGGCCAGTCGCGCGCCGCGATCCTTACGAACACGCCGTCGAGGCGATGCTGTGCGCGACGGACGGCGCGTTCACCGGCGCCGGCTACCGCATGATCCTCAACCGCGACCCCGCCAAGCGCGACGAGTTGAAGGCCGAAGTCGATGCGCAATATGCCCGCCTCGACGATTTCCTGCGCTATTACGCGCCCGATTCCGATTTCCTGTTCGACCAGTTCGGCTGGGCCGAAATCGCCTTCACCCCGATGTTCAAGCGGCTGTGGTTCCTCGACTATTACGAGGCCTATGAGGTCCCGCAGCACCTCACCCGCGTGCTGCGCTGGCGCGAGGCGTGCCTGTCGCATCCGGTCGCCCAGCGCCATCACGGTCACCGCGAGCTGATGACGCTCTATTATGATTACAGCCAGGGCGGCGGAAACGGGAAAATCCCGGAGGGGCGCACCATATCGAGCTTCACGCTCGATCCCGCCTGGGACACCCGCCCGATGCCGCCCCGCGACAAATGGGGCGCCCCCGCCACCGATACCGATCTGGGCCTGCTGCCCGCCTGATACCCCCGAGAAGGATCTGCCATGAAAAGCTATCTGCAAAATTATATCGACGGCCGCTGGGTCGACAGCAAGGGCGGCCGCAGGCACCCGGTGATCAACCCGGCGACCGAAGGCGTCGCGTCGGAGATCGTGCTCGGCACCGCCGAGGACGTCGACGACGCGGTGACGGCCGCACGCCGCGCATTCGAGAGCTTCTCGCAGACCTCCAAGGCTGAACGTGTTGCGCTCCTGCAGCGCGTGATGGAGGAATATGGCAAGCGCGTGCCCGACATCGCCGAGGCAATCGCCACCGAGATGGGCTGCCCGATCTCGATCGCGAAGACGGCGCAGGCCGGCTCCGGCATGGGGCATCTCGCCAATGCGCTGAAGGCGCTCCAGGCCTATGATTTCAAGGAGAAGATCGGCGACAACACGGTGGTGCGCGAGCCGATCGGTGTGGTCGCGCTGATCACGCCGTGGAACTGGCCGATGAACCAGATCGTCGCCAAGGTAGGCCCCTGCCTCGCCGCCGGCTGCACGATGATCCTGAAGCCCTCGGAAGAAGCGCCGAGCTCAGCCGCGATCTTCGCTGAAGTGATGGACGCGGCTGGCGTGCCCGCCGGCGTCTTCAACCTCGTCCAGGGTGACGGCGCAGGCGTCGGCACCGCGCTCGCCAAACATCCCGGCATCGACATGATCAGCTTCACCGGATCGACCCGGGCCGGCATCATGGTCGCGAAGAACGCAGCCGACACGGTGAAGCGCG
>JBDTXU010000399.1:0-6494 GCA_040006055.1 Sphingomonas bacterium
CGCACGGCGCGCCGGCCTGGCTGATGCCCGTCATCATCCCGGTCGAGTTCGTGTCCTTCATGGTCCGCCCGTTCAGCCTCGGTCTGCGACTGTTCGTCGCGATGACCGCCGGGCACATCCTGCTCGAGGTGTTCGGCAGCTTCGTCGTCCAGGGCCTCAATGCCGGCGGTCCGCTCGGCTGGCTCGTCAGCCTGCTCAGCTTCGTGATGATCGTCGGCGTCAGCGCACTCGAGTTGCTGGTGTGCGCGATCCAGGCCTATGTCTTCGCGCTGCTGACCTCGCTTTACCTCAACGACGCGGTGCACCTGCACTAAGTCACTCGAATTACCGCTAATTGGATTACTAGGGAGCTTATCATGACTGATCTTGGTGCAATGTATATCGGTGCCGGCCTTGCGGCGATCGGCGTCGGCCTGGCCGCGCTCGGCGTGGGCAACGTGTTCGGCTCGTTCCTCGAAGGCGCGCTGCGCAATCCTGGCGCGGCAGACGGCCAGCAGGGCCGGTTGTTCATCGGCTTCGCGGCTTCCGAGCTGCTCGGCCTGATCGCGTTCGTCGTCGCGATCCTCATCCTCTTCGTCGTCAAGAAGTAAGGACGCACCTCCGATGCCGCAACTTTCCCAGATAACTGAGATCTACGCCTCGCAGCTGTTCTGGCTCGCGATCGTGTTCGCGCTCATCTATTTCGGGATCGGCAAGGCGATGGTCCCGAAGATCGAGCGGACGATCGATGATCGTAACGCTCGCATCAGCGGAGACCTCGCCGCGGCGGAGGCGGCCCGGGCCAGTGCCGAGCAGTCCGAGCGCGAGTATCAGACCGGGCTGGAGTCTGCCCGGTCCGAGGCGTTGCGCGCGGTCAGCGAGGCCAAGGCCAAGGCGACAGTCAATGCCGAGGCGAAGGTCAAGGCGGGCGACGCGGCAATGGCCGAACAGCTCGCTGCCGCCACCGTGCGGATTGGCGATTCGAAGCAAAAGGCGCTGGCCGAGATCGAGACAGCGACCGTGGATGCCGTGCAGGAAATCGTCGCCAGGCTTTCGGGCGTGGCGGTGGATCGTGCCGGCATCGAGAAGCAAGTTAAGGTGGAACTGGCGCATGGCTGACGCGCAACCGCAATCGTTGACGGCGGCGACCGGCACGACCGAGCTCCACCACGAGCCGTCGGCGTTCGGCATCGCCGCGCCGGGCTTCGTCGCTTTGTCGATGCTGGCCGTCATCGGCATCATCCTGTGGAAGAAGGTCCCGGCGATGATCGCCGGGATGCTCGACGCCAGGATCGCGACGATCCGCGCCCAGCTCGACGAAGCTTCACGCCTCCGCGCTGAAGCAGAGGCGCTGCTGGCGCAAGCCAAGGCCCGCAACGCCGCTAGCGCGGGCGACGCCGCCGCGATCGTCGCTCATGCCGAGGCCGAAGCGAAGCTGATGCTCGCCAAGGCCGAGAGCGACAGCGCCGAGCTCGTCTCGCGCCGCCAGAAAATGGCCGAAGACAAGATCGCGGCCGCCGAGCGCACCGCGATCGCCGAAGTCCGCGCCAAGGCCGCGGACGCCGCGGCGCGCGCCGCAGCGACGATCATTGCCGACAGGCATGACGCAGCGGCCGACAAACCTCTGGTTGATCAGACTATTGCCGGGCTCGGCCGCCTCAACTGAAGCTGACTGGTTACTGCGGATATCTCAACACGAGGATCGAACAGATCCCGAGCAGGACATTGTGCGGCACCAGCCCGACGAGCAACAGCGTCCGGACCCAACCCGTTACGTGAATCGCATCGAGCGGAGCCGGGCTCCACAGGATGTAGATCACGGCGGGGATCAGCAGGATCAGCACGCCAAGTGAACTCATCGCCGCCCATTTTCTGGTCGAGGGCAGCAGAATGAGAAGGCCGGTGGCAACCTCGATAATGCCGGTAACGATGGCGATGGCATGCGGAAACGGCAGGCCCTGCGGAATCTGCGCGACTGTCGCCGAGAGATAAAAGAAGTGCATTGAGCCGAAGGCGATCCAATCGATCGCCAACACCCATATGCTCAGCTTTACATAGCTGCGAATATCCCCTGCCTGACCTGTCATGCGCCACCCCCGAGTTGGAGAAAATGCTAAGCAGCAAGGCGTCGCCTGTCGAGCGCGAGTGTTTTATGCACCCAATACGGTGACGCCCATTTCAAGCACTTCAGTTTCGCGTTAAGCCCGGGCCGCACCGGCGATTCGCGTCGTTCGCACCATCGAAGAGGCCTTCCATGAAGTTCGTCGCTATCTCCATCGCCCTCGCCATGTCGGCAGCTCCCGCCTTCGCCCAGACGGCTCCGGCTCCCGCCACTGCGCCGGTACCTGCCGCCACTCCGGACGCCGCTGCAGCCGCCGCGAAGTTCACCCTCGACACGCCGATCGAGGCGATCGCAGCGGATCCCGCCGGCAAGGCAGTGCTCGATGCCGATTTCCCAGGCATGCTGACTCACCCAGCCTATGATCAGTTCAAGGGCATGTCGCTGGCCGCCGTGCAGCCGATGTCGCAGGGCGCGATCACGGACGAGCAGCTCGCCAAGGCGAAGGTCGACCTCGCCGCAGTCAAGTAGAGCCGCGCTCCTCGCCGCCGGTGGCGGCGGGGAGCTCGCTCGGCCTTGATTCAAACCGTTCCCGAATTTCAGTACCGCAACATCACTTGCCGCGCGATCAGGGGCGATATGTTGTGAACGGCGTTGAGCAGGGCAGTCATGCCGACATTGGCCTGGTTCCGGTTGCCCGCGATGGCCGCGACGATCTGACGCCCGCACTCGGACGCCGGCATTTTCTTGTGATTGTTGCCCGCCGTCATCTGCGTTTCCACCACCGGCGGCAGCGCCTCCATCACATGGACCTTCGTGCCGGAGAGTTGCGCCCGCAACGCCATGGTGAAGCTTCTGAGCCCCGCCTTGGTCCCGCAATAGACCGGGCTGCCGGCATTGGGCGCGATCGCCAGCCCGGACGTCACATTGACGATCATCGCCTCGGGCCGTGCCCGCAGCATGTCGAGCAGTGCGGTGATCAGCCGGATCGGCGCGTTGAGGTTGAGGAAGATGCAACGATCCACCTCGGCGAGATCAATCGGAGCATTCACGTCATAATCGGCGCCCATGCCGGCATTGTTGACCAGAATGTCGATCGGCCTACCCGCCAGCACGGCAACCAGCGCGTCGCATCCGGCAACGTCCGAAAGATCGGCGGCAATCGGCTCGAACCCCTCGCCCCGCGCGGCCTCAAGCCGCGCAGGGTTGCGCCCCGCCACGATCACGGTCGCGCCGCCCGCCTTGAGATGTCGCGCGATCTCGATACCAATGCCGTCGGTGCCCCCGGTCACGAGTGCGGTCTTGCCCCTGATCTCCATGACGCTCTCCTCTTTGTTCGACACATAGCCGTTGTTGCGCGCGCGCCGGAGTCCTAACTGAGACCTGATGTCCACCCCCAACACCCCTGACCGCTTCAACGAGGAAAAGGCCACCTTCACCGTCCGCGGCACTGACACGCCCGATCTCGAAGCGGGCGTGGCGGCGATCCGCAACGTGCTGAAGACCTTGCCCGCGCGCCCCGGCGTCTACCGCATGCAGGATGCGCGGGGCGACGTGCTCTATGTCGGCAAGGCCCGCGCGCTGAAGAGCCGGGTCAACAACTACACTCAGGTCGATCGCCTGCCCAAGCGCCTCCAGCGCATGGTCGCCCAGACCCGCTCGATGACGATCGTGACGACCAATAACGAGGCGGAGGCGCTGCTGCTCGAGGCGCAGCTGATCAAGCGCTATCGCCCCGCCTACAACGTCCTGCTCCGTGACGACAAAAGCTTCCCTTTCATCCTGCTGCGCGCGGATCACGACTTTCCCCGCATCCAGAAGCATCGCGGCGCGCGGCGCGCCAAGGGCAATTATTACGGCCCCTTCGCCAGCGCCGGATCGGTCAACAACACCCTCAACGCGCTGCAGAAACTGTTCCTGCTCAGGAGCTGTACAGACGGCTTCTTCAAGACCCGCGACCGGCCCTGTCTCCTCTACCAGATCAAGCGCTGCTCGGCGCCCTGCGTTGGCCGCATCTCGCAGCCCGATTATGCTGAGCTGATCGCCGATGCGAAGGCCTTCCTCGCCGGCAAATCGACCGAGGTGCAGACCAAGCTCGGCGGCCAGATGCAGGCGGCGGCCGAGGCGATGGACTTCGAGCTCGCCGCGATCATCCGGGATCGGCTGAAGGCGCTAACCTTCATCCAGGGCAGCCAGGCGATCAACGCCGAGGGGGTGGGGGACGCCGATATCTTCGCGCTTGCCAACAAGAATGGCGTGATGGGCATCCAGGCCTTCTTCATCCGCGGCGGCCAGAATTGGGGCCATCGCAGCTTCTTCCCCGCGCACACCAACGACGTGCCCGAGGGCGAAGTGCTGTCGAGCTTCCTCGTCCAGTTCTATGAGGAGGTGCCGCCGCCGCGCACGATCTTCGTCGATCGCGAACTTGAAGAGGCGGCGCTGCTCGGCGAGGCGCTCGGCAACGCCGTCGGCTTCAAGGTCTCGCTGTCAGTGCCGCAGCGTGGCACCCGCCGTCGCCTGCTCGATCAGGCCAAACGCAATGCCGAGGAAGCGCTCGACCGCCGCCTCGCTGAATCGACCACCCAGGCCAAATTGCTGCGTGAAATCGCCGACCTGTTCGAGCTGCCCGAGCCGCCCGACCGGATCGAGATTTACGACAACAGCCATATCCAGGGCACCAACGCGCTCGGCGCAATGGTCGTCGCCGGGCCGGAAGGCTTCCGCAAGGGCCAGTATCGCAAGTTCAACATCAAGAATGCCGACACCGTCCCCGGCGACGATTTCGCGATGATGCGCGAGGTGTTCAGCCGCCGTTTCGCCCGCGCGCTGGCCGAAGATCCCGACCGCGATGCCGGCGACTGGCCCGATCTGGTGCTGATCGACGGCGGTCGCGGGCAGCTGAACGCGGCCAAGGGCGTGCTCGAGGAAATGGGGATCGAGGATGTCTGCCTGGTCGGCGTCGCCAAGGGCCCTGACCATGGCCGCGAGGGGCGCGAGGTGTTCCACCTGATGGACGGCCGCGAACTGACGCTACCGGTCAACGCGCCGGTGTTGTTCTACCTCCAGCGGTTGCGCGACGAGGTGCACCGCTTCGCGATCGGTGCGCACCGGGCGAAGCGCGCAAAGGCGATCGGCGCCTCGCCGCTCGACGAGGTTCCGGGCATCGGCCCCGCGCGCAAAAAGGCGCTGCTCATGCATTTCGGCACTGGCCGCGCGGTCCGGAACGCGAGCCTCGAGGACCTTCAGAAAGCGCCCGGCGTGTCGGCAGCAGTCGCGCAGCAGGTCTATGATTTCTACCACGGACGCTAGGCTGGTGATTGTCACTGTTTGTGAACCAAAAATCCTTCGGCGGCTGACTTGCCGCGGCGCGGGGCTACGCTAGACTTGGGTGCGTATCAGGGGGATAAGAGCATGTTTCGGCCGATTTTGTTTACAACGCTGCTTGTGGCCGGCGGTGCTGCCCATGCGGGCGACAAGCCGATCTATGCTCCGGTGCCGGATTGGGTGAAGCCGGCCCCGGCGGTCGATGCGTCGACGATCAAGGACGACGCGCCTGTCCTGCTCGTGGTCGACAACCAGCAGCGGCTGAAGGACGGTGAGGTCACCACCTATGGCGAGACCGTCATACGCGTCGCCACCACGCAGGTCCTCGATGGCGCGGGGACGATCAAGCTACCCTGGCAGCCCGACAAGGGCGACCTCACCATTCACCGCGCCGAGATCATCCGTGGCGCCGAACATATCGATCTCATCGCCGCCGGGCAGCGTTTCACCGTCCTGCGCCGCGAAGAGCAGCTCGAGCAGCGCCAGCTCAACGGCTTGCTCACCGCGACCCTCGCGGTTGAAGGCCTGCGCGTGGGCGATCTGCTGCGGCTCAGCTTCTCGGTCACGCAGAAGGACCCTACGCTCAAGGGCAATGTGCAGACCTTCGCGGGGCTCAGCGCCGCGCCGCTGCGCGTCCAGTTCGCCCGGACCAGGCTGATCTGGCCGGAGAACAGCGACATCCGCTGGAGGGTCAATCCCGCCGACGCTCAGCCCCAGATCGTCACCGCCGGCGGCTATCGCGAGCTGACCCTGACCCTTCCGCTCGTGAAGCAGCCGGAAATGCCCGCCGACGCGCCGGCACGCTTCAAGCGGCCGCTGATGATCGAGGCGACCAGCTTCGACAGCTGGAACTCGATCTCGAAGATCATGGCCCCGCTCTTCGCCACGGACGGGCTGATCGCGCCGGGCAGCCCGCTGGCGGCCGAGGTCGCGAAGATCACCGCTGCCGAAACCGATCCGATGAAGCGCACCGCGCTTGCCCTGCAGCTCGTTCAGGACAAGGTCCGCTATCTGTTCAAGGGGATGGATACGGGCAACTACGTGCCGCAGACCCCGACCGAGACCTGGACGCTGCGTTATGGCGACTGCAAGGCCAAGACCTTGCTGCTGCTCTCCATCCTGCACGCGATGG
>JBDTXU010000400.1:0-5838 GCA_040006055.1 Sphingomonas bacterium
CGTCGATCTCGGTATATTTGAGCACCGGCAGCACCGGGCCGAACTGCTCCTCGCGCACCAGCGGCGCATCGTCGTCAAGATCGCGAACGATCGTCGGCGGCATGAAATAGCCCGGGCGATCGAGCGCTTGCCCGCCGGCGATCACCGTGCCCCGCGTCCGCGCATCGTCGAGCAGCGCCTTGACCTTCTCGAACTGCATCCGGTTCTGGATCGGCCCGACCGTGGTGCCCTGCTTGGCGCCGTCATCGACCACCGCTGCCTTGGCGAGCGTGGCCAGCTCGTCGCAGAAATCCTCATACATCGACGCGGGCACATAAGCGCGCTTGATCGCGACGCAGATCTGGCCGGCATTGGCCATCGCCCCGCCATAGACTTTCCGCGCGACCTGCCGCGCATCGACATCATCGAGTACGATCGCCGCGTCATTGCCGCCCAGCTCGAGCGTCACGCGCTTCACGCCCTCGGCCGCCGATGCCATCACCTTCTTGCCGGTCGCGGTCGATCCGGTGAAGGCGACCTTCGCCACGTCCTTGTGGCTCGTCAGCAGCGCGCCGAGATCATTCTGGTCGCACACGACATTGACGACGCCCGCGGGCAATATCTTCGCGCAGACCTCGCCGAGCAGCAGGGTCGTGAGCGGCGTGGTCGGCGCCGGCTTGATCACCATACAGTTACCGGTGATGAGCGCCGGGCCCATCTTGTTCATCACCAGGATGATCGGGAAATTCCACGGCGTGATCGCAGCGACGACACCCAGCGGCGTGCGGTGCTCGGTCACGGTATTGCCGTTCGCCTCGCGCAGCGTCTTCGGGTCGATCCGCATCTCGGCAAAGGCGCGCAGCGTGAAGACGCTGCCCATCACCTCATACATGGCCTGGTCGAGCGGCTTGCCCTGTTCGCTGGTGAGCAGGCTGGCGAACTCGCCGGCGCGCGCTTCCAGCGCATCGGAAATCTGGCCGATCAGCGCCGCGCGCTCCTCGATCGGCCTCGCCGCCCATGCCGGGAAAGCCTGTTTCGCGGCGGCGACGGCGCGGTCGATCAGCGCGGCATCGGCCTTCGGGCATTGGGCGAACGACTCGCCCGTAGCCGGATTGATCACGTCGAAGCTGCTCGCGCCCTCGACCAGCTCACCACCCACCAACATCTTGAATTGACGGTCCATCATCGCTCTCCTTGCAGGCGTGGTCGAGCCGCGCCGTTGCGTGCATCACACTTCGCTCTAGTTTTTGCCGCCGGGTTCGGGAAGAACCTTGCGGACACGGGCGCTAATGTGCGCCAAGCATACAATCTTGGCAAGGCGGCATTGGCCCATCATGAAGCATGACAGCGATCTCGACACCCTTCTCGGCTATCAGATGCAGCGCGCCCATCTCACCGTGACGGGCGATGCGCGCCGCGTGCTCGAGCCCTATGGACTGACCCCGGCGAAGCTCACCGCGCTGCTGCTGATCCGCGCCAACCCGGGGTGCGACCAGACCGCGCTCGGCAGTGCCCTCAGCATCAACCGGTCGAGTGCGATGAAGCTCGTCAACGCCCTGGTCGCCGGCGGCTTCATCGAGCGTCGCGCGGGGCGCAATCTGCGCACCAACGCCCTCCATCTGCTGCCGCACGGCGCGGGCCAACTCAGCGATCTGCTCGAGTCACTGCGTCAATCGGATCGCGAGATGAGCGCCCGCCTGACCGAGACCGAGCGCGCGACCTTGTTCGCGCTGCTCGGAAAACTCGGTCCGCTGCGCGCGCGCCGCGCCCCCCACGAACTCGACTGATATGACGGAGCAGGGGTTCGGTCCCTCAGCTTCCCATTTCCGTCATGCCGGACTTGTTCCGGCATCCACGATTCCGCAAGGATCGGAGACGTTGCTCTTGCTGCGCGGTGGGCCCCGGAACAAGTCCGGCGTGACCGGATGTGTGAAACGAGCTTGCGATAATTGTATGCTTGGCGCACAATCATGAACCAGACCATTCGACGGAGAGATATGTGGACGAGCATCAAGTGATCGAGCGTGCGGCTTCGATGGATCCGGCCGCCCCGCGTTCACTGGCCCCGCGTTCACTGGATCGCCTGTTGCGGCCGAAATCGGTCGCGATCATTGGCGCGTCCGACAAGCCCGGCGCGCTCGGCGCCTCGGTGCTCGCCAATCTCGAGCGGCAGGGGTTCGATGGCGCGATCCATCTGGTCAATCCCAAGCGCAGCGACATTGGCGGCCGGCCCTGCGTCGCGTCGGTCGATGATCTGCCCGATGGCGTGGATGCCGCCGTGCTCGCCATCCCGCGCGCCGGCGTGCTCGACGCGGTCCGCGCGCTGGCCCGGCGCGGGGTCGGCGCGGCCGTAGTCTTCGCCGCCGGTTTCGCTGAGGACGGGCCGCAGGGTCTCGCCGATCAGCAGGAGATCGGAGCCATCGCCGCCGCCTCGGGCATGGTGATCGAAGGGCCGAATTGTCTCGGCCTCGTCAACTTCATCGACCGTATCTCGCTGACCTTCATCGAAATGCCCGAGGCGCGCGCCGAGGGCAGCGCCCGGGTCGGCATCGTCTCGCAATCGGGCGCGATGGCGGCGGTGCTGGCGACGACGATGATCACCCGCGAGGTGCCGCTCAGCTGCTATATCTCGACCGGCAATGAGGCAGCGAGCGGGGTCGAGGATTATCTCGCCTATCTGGTCGATTCGCCCGAGACCGCGGTGATCGCGATGGTCGTCGAGCAGTTCCGCTCGCCCGCGCGCTTCCTCGCGGCGGCCCGCGCCGCGCGTGTGGCTGGCAAGCAGATCGTACTGCTCCACCCCGGCCGCAGTGCCGCGGGCGCGGCGAGTGCCGCGACTCACACTGGCGCGATGGCCGGCGACTATGCGGTGATGCGCGTCCATGCCGAGCATGCCGGCGTGATCGTCGTCAACTCGCTCGAGGAGCTTGGCGACGTGGTCGAGATCGTCGCGCGCTGCCAGGCTATGCCGGCGGGCGGCACCGGCGTGGTTGCTGAATCCGGCGCGTTCAAGGCGATGCTGCTCGATCTGTCGGAAGAGCTTGGGTTGGTCCTGCCCAAATTGTCGGACGCCGACAGCCCGGCGTTGCGCGCTGCGCTCCCCGATTTCGTTCCCGTCTCCAACCCGCTCGATGTGACCGCACAGGGCCTGGTCGATCCCGCGCTCTATGGCCGCACCATCGCCGCGCTGGTCGAGGACGATAGGGTCGGCGCCATCCTGGTGACGCTGATCCAGACCACCACCGCCACCTCCAGCATCAAGTTCAACGCAGTCGCCGGCGCGCTCGAGCTGCTCGACGTCACCAAGCCGGTCGTCGTCGCGGGCGTCGATGAAGGCGGCGAGGTGCGTGCCGAGGACGTCGCGCGGCTGCGCAAGCTCGGCATACCCTATCTGCCGACCGCCGAACGCGCGGTGCGGGCGCTGGCCCGGATCACCGGGCGCGGGGCACGCGCGGACGGGCAGGAGAGCGCCTCGGCCACGCCGTTGCAAGACTTGCCTCTGGGGGGCGAGACAGTCCCGGAATATCGCTCCAAGGCCTTGCTGGGCGCACGCGGCATCGCCTTCCCGCGTCACGAGCTCGCGACGACCAAGGCGGAGGCCCAGGCAGCGGCCGAGCGGCTCGGCTATCCGATCGTACTCAAGGCACAGGCCGCGGCGCTGCCGCACAAGAGCGATGCCGGCGGGGTGATCGTCGGGCTGGCCGATGCCGATGCCGTGGCGGCTGGCTGGGATAAGCTCCACGCCAATATCGCCGCCGCCCGGCCCGGCCTCGCGCTTGACGGCGTGCTGGTCGAGGGCATGGCCGAGCGCGGCGTCGAGCTGATTGTCGGCGCCCGCAATGATCCCGCCTGGGGCCCGGTGATCCTGGTCGGCTTCGGCGGCGTCGCGGCTGAACTGCTGCACGATGTCCGGCTGCTGCCCACCGGCCTGTCGCAGGACGCGATCGCGGCCGAGATTCGCCAGCTGCGCATGGCGCCTTTGCTCGACGGCTTCCGCGGCGCGCCACCCATGGACGTCGCCGCGGTCGGGAGGATCGTCTCTGCTCTCGGCGAGGTAGTCGCCGCGACGCCCGCGATCCGCGAGATCGATCTCAATCCAGTGCTGGTCTATCCAGAAGGGCAGGGCGCGATAGCCCTGGACGCCCTGATCTCGATCTGAGCGTGCAAAATCCCCCTCCCGCTTGCGGGAGGGGTTAGGGGAGGGCGTGTCCGCAAACGCGGCGCCCCATGATGTAACAGGCCTCCCCCGACCCCTCCCGCAAGCGGGAGGGGAGTAGAGGCAGGCAAGGTTTCCTCTCAGGCGCCAGCCTTCGACAAATCATACGAGCCAAGCCCAGGCTTATAGCTCTTCTCGTCGATAAACTGCCGGATCCCTTCCTTCCGTCCGTCCGTCTTGTCGTGGAAGTTCGCCGCTTCCTGCATGCGGACGAGATAGTCCTCGGCCTCGTCATAGGTCATCGTGCCGACGCGGCGCACCGCGTCCTTGGCGAATTTGAGCGCGACCGGGTTCTTCTTGAGCAGCAGCTCGGCCACCGCGCGCACCCGGGCTTCGAGCTGGTCGAGCGGTACGCTCTCGTTCACCAGCCGCATCTCGCTCGCCTTCTTCCCGTCGATCAGCTCGCCGGTCAGCGTCAGCCACATTGCGTCGCGCATCGAGACCAGATCGACCACCACCTTGGTCACGCCGCCACCCGGCAGGATGCCCCAGTTGATCTCGCTGAGCCCGAATTGCGCCTCGTCAGCAGTGATCGCGAGGTCGCAGGCGAAGAGTGGGCCAAAGCCGCCGCCGAAGCACCAGCCGTTGACCATCGCGATCGTCGGCTTCTGGAACCAGCGCAGGCGGCGGAACCAGCCATAGCTCTCGCGCTGCGACTTGCGCACGCCCTTCAGCCCCTGCGACTCGGTCTCGCGGAAATATTCCTTGAGGTCCATGCCGGCCGACCAGGCAGTGCCTTCGCCGCCGAGCACCAGCACGCCGACATCGTCGCGATGCTCGAGCTCGTCCAGGACTTCCATCATGCGGCGGTTGAGCGTCGGGCTCATCGCGTTCCGCTTGTCGGGCCGAGCGAAATACACCCAGGCGATGCGGTCCTCGACACGGTACTTCACGACATCCGATTCGCTCATCATTCTCGCTCCCTTGCGTGGCGGCGCCAGCATTTGTATCACTGGCATACAATAGCATTGTGCGCCGGCCCGACAAGAGCCAAACACGACATCAGTTTGGATGAGATTCGGATGAGGAGCGGAGCGATGCCCGATGGCCTGACGGATGATGCGCGCCGCGCGATCGAATGGGATTGCGCGACGCTGATCAATCTCTACGCGACGCTCAACGACGCGGCGCGCTGGGCCGAAGTCGCCGCGCTCTACACTGAAGATGGCAGCATGACCCGGCCGAGCGCGCCCGATGCGCCGATTGTCGGTCGCGACGCCATCCTCGCCGCGTTCGAGTCGCGTCCGGCACGCACCACACGACACGTCACCGCGAACATCGTCGTGACCGTGCTCGACGCCGACACCGCCACCGCGACCAGCGCGATGCTGCTGTTCACCGCAGCGAATGCGCCGCCTCTGATCGGCGGATTCGCTGACCTTCTGCACCGTGTCCCGGGCGAAGGCTGGCGCTTTGCCGAGCGGCGCGGAACGCTGACTTTCGCATGAGCCGGTGTGAGCCCATATGGGATGGAGGGAGCCGTCGATCATGGCTTTTGTCGATGTGACGGCGCGCCGTTCTGAATGAAGAGCAAGGATCGCATGCAGCCGAGTCCCGATACCAAAGCGTTCACGGCCACCTCGCGGCTGGAGATCGAGACGCTCGCCGCGCGCCATTCCGGCGAGCGCGGCGGGCTGCTGCCC
>JBDTXU010000401.1:0-2441 GCA_040006055.1 Sphingomonas bacterium
CCGTGATGATGAAGCCGAGATAGAACCAGTTGGCGACATAGATATGCGGCTCGGAGCGGCGCACGATCGTACCGACGAATACGGCCAGGTACGAGACCCAGACGATCGTCAGCCAGATATCGACATACCATTCGGGCTCGGCATATTCGCGGCCCTCGGTGATGCCGAGCAGATAGCCGGACGCCGCGAGCACGATGAAGAGCTGATATCCCCAGAACACGAAGCGCGCGAGCCAGGGAAAGGCGAGCCGCGTCCGGCAGGTGCGCTGGACGACATAGTAGCTGGTGCAGATCAGGGCATTGCCGCCGAATGCGAAGATCACCGCTGAGGTGTGCAGCGGGCGCAGCCGGCCGAAAGTGGTGTATTCGGAATGGAAGTTGAGCAGCGGGAAGGTGAGCTGCGACGCGATGACCACGCCCACCAGCAGCCCGATCACACACCAGAACACGGTCGCGATAACGCCCCAGCGGATGACCTCGTCATCATAGCGATCACGCGGCGGCGGGAGCGAGCCGCCTGACGCCAACGCCGCATTGCCGGCCCCGCGCATCGTCCAGACGGCCACGAGGAATGCGGCGCCCGCGACGATCACCATCTGCGCCGCAAATCCGTGATCGATCGCATTGGCTGACATCAGCAATGCGAACAGCGCAATCAGGAGCCATCCCCCGGCTCGCAGCAGTATATCGTCCATTCGCTCCTCCGCGGCCACAACCACATGGCCCCTGGCGCACGCCCTTGGCGGACGCTGCCGGTGCGGCCCTTGACCTTCGTCAAATCGATTAGAGGCGGGCGGATAGCCGGGCTGTACGTAGAGTTACGAAGTCGGGCGCCAGCTTCACCGCTGTTCTTCCGCTGTTATCTCGGGAGATTTTTTCTTCCGCTGTTATGCTGGAAAGCCGTCGTGATTTTCACGTGCTATATCAAGATGTTGAATACCATTTTACTGTTCCGAAATAACAGCGGTGGAACAGCGGATAACAGCGGTGAAAACAGCGCATAACAGCGGAGCGCCGCGCCATAACAGCGGTGGCGCCGATCGTTGTTTTTCCGGTCATGTGAAAGAGCGTGGCGGTTTATACCGTCCCGCCTGCGCTGCACCGATTTGCGTCAAAGTTGAATCAATGCCTCGCCATCAGCGCGCGCGGCGAGCCCATCTGCTCCCGATCTCAGGCCTACCCGCCAAGGCCGGCGGCGAAGGCGATCCTGAGAGCGTCGGACAGGCTGCGCGCCTGAAGCTTGGTCATGATATTGGCCCGGTGCACCTCCACTGTGCGCGGCGAGATGTCGAGATCATAGGCAATCGTCTTGTTCGGCAACCCGGTTGCCAGTCCCTCCAGCACCTCGCGCTCGCGCGGGGTGAGCCCGGCAACCACCACCTCGGCCTCGGCGGCGCGGACAGCGCTGCTGTCGGAGCGATCCATCCGCTCGAACGCTGCCTCGATCGCGCCCATCAGGACCGCTTTCTCGAAAGGCTTCTCGATGAAGTCGACGGCGCCGGCCTTCATGACCTGCACCGCGATCGAAATGTCGCCATGGCCGGTCAGCACGATCACCGGCATGGTGATGCCGCGCTCGTTGAGCGCCTGTTGTACCCCAAGCCCGTCCATCTCCGGCATGCGGACGTCGAGCAGGATGCAACCCGGCGCGGCATGGCGCACCTCCTTCAGAAAGGCGGTGCCGGAACTCCAGGTCTCGACATCGAAGCCCGATGTCTTGAGCATGAAACTCGCTGAACGACGGATCGCATCTTCATCATCAACGATATGGATCAGGCGTTTCTGACTCATCGCCATCTTCCTCTGCAAGCATCAGCGTAAAATGAAACGCAGTCCCGCCCCCCTCGCGCGGCTCCATCCAGATACGCCCGCCATTGGCCTCGACGATCGTCCGGCAGATCGACAGACCGAGGCCAAGCCCCTCGCTTTTCGTGCTGTTGAAGGCGCGGAAGAGATTCTCGACGATTTCAGGCGCAACACCGGGACCGGTATCGGCGATGGTAACGCACGCGAAACCAGCTGGGTCCATGCTGTTCGAGATAAACAACCGGCGTTCGGGGCAGCCGGCCATCGCCTCGGTGGCGTTGCGCATGAGATTGATCAGCATCTGCTGGATCTGGACCTTGTCGACCAGCACCGTCGCCGGCGCCAGATCGAACTTGACCTCGACCCCCTTTTCCCGCGCCCCGATCAGCCCCAGCTTGGCAGCTTCCTCCACCAACGTCACCAGGTCTTCATCTGACTTCTCGACCTCGCCCCGCGCCACGAAATCGCGCAACCGGCGGACGATATCGCCGGCGCGCATCCCCTCACTCGCCGTTTCGCGGAGCGCCTCCCTGATCATCGGCAGATCCTCGGCCTTGGGGTTTTCGAGAAGGTCGCTCACCGCCTGGACATAGTTGGTGACGGCGGTGATCGGCTGGTTGAGCTCATGCGCCAGGG
>JBDTXU010000402.1:0-7939 GCA_040006055.1 Sphingomonas bacterium
ATTGGCTGATAGACATATTTCGGCAGCCCATCCCACATGCCGGGGACAAGCGCGGTCAGCTCGATATAGTCGCTCAGATAGAGGCGGCCGTCGGCGAGCGCGGCGGCGAGCGTGTCGCCGGCGACCACCCCGGCATATTGCGCTTCGGTCAGCGGGAAATTGGCGGGCAGCGCGGTGATGCCCTGGATCAGGACCGCATTCGGGCCGGCGACGCGCAGGCGCGCGAAGATATCGTCCTCCTGGAAAGTATAGGCGATGCCGGGCACGCGCAGGCTGTCGAACAGCGCCATATAGGCTTCGAGCGAGGCCGTGGCGGCCGGTGGCGCCGCGTCGATCGACCCGACGATATCGCGCACTTCACGGGCGTAGCCCCTGAGCCGTTCGCGATGCTCATCATGCAGGACGAGATCGACCCCGGTCTCGATTTCGGCGCCGAGGCATCCGAGCAGGCCGCCGCCGGGCTGGCGGGCGTAATGGGCGCGAATCTCTGCAACGGATTCGGCGATATGCTGACAGCGCACGCGGGCGCCGGCGTGCGACGGCAGGCTGGGCGGCACCTGATGCACATGGGCCGAGAGATCGCGGGGATTCGCCGCGTCATGGGTGACGACCGTAGCGTCGAGGCCGGTGCCGTGCTGCGAAAGATCGAGGGCGAGCCGGTTGAAGACGATCTTCAGCCCGACCTCGATCAGCAGGAGGAACCAGGCGAGCGTCGGCTCATCATCGAACGGCACCGTTGCGGACAGCGGCACGCCGGGCAGCGTGGGAACGGTAGTGGTCCATTCATAAGTGACCCGCGAGGCGGCGATCTGGGCGACGCGCTTAGCCTGTTCGGCGGGGGTATCGTTCTGGGGAAGTGTGGGCTGGACGGCTGCGCGCGACATTCGCTGCTCCTGATGGAGGGTGATGCGGTAATCGTCACATTAACCAAATTAGCGGTAAAGAAAGCCCTACGTTCCAACCATTTCGGTTTATTCGATCTTGCGCTAAGATAGACATCCAACTCAGGATATGTACTTAACCGCCGGGTAATTCTTGATCGTTACGCCCGCAATCATGATTCTGGCCCAGACCCTCTGGCGGACGGTGTTTCCGCCCATTCCCGAAGCGATTCTGGGAGACTTCAAGCTGTTGCGGGCGTCGCGCCTGCAAAGCCAGATTCCGCTGCTGTATCTGACGCTGTTGCTGACCATCCCGACCACCATTTACGGATCGAGCCAGGGCGCGCCGGCCTGGGTGCGGGTGGGGATTCCGGTCGTGATGGGGACCGCCTGCCTGGCGCGCTTCCTCACCTGGATGAAGAAACGCAAGCAGGTGCTGGACGTGCAGGGCGCCGCGAAGATGATCACCGCTGCGACCTGGGTTTCGGGGACGCTCGGCACGATCTGCAGCACCTGGTGCGTGATAAGCTTTCTCACGGCCCCCACCGACCTGCGCATCTATTATCCGATGATCATGTCGATGGGGTCGCTCGCCACCGCCTATTGCCTCTCGACGATCCGCGGTGCGACGATCATCAACCTGCTGATCGGCCTGCTGCCGATCTCGCTGCTGCTGCTGTTCTCCGGCAACCGGATGGATCTGGCGGCGGGCACCAGCCTGGTCGTCGCCAGCGCGTTCCTGCTGCGCATGATCTTCCAGCAGCATGACCAGCTGGTCGACCTGTTGCTGCTGCAGCGCCAGATGCGCGAGCTCGCCGATACCGATCCGCTGACCGGCCTGCCCAACCGGCGCGTGCTCGCCGAGCGGCTCGACGAGCAGATCGCGCGCGCCGGCCCGAATGCCAGCTTCGCACTCGCCCTGCTCGACCTCGACGGATTCAAGCCGGTCAACGACCAATATGGCCATGGCTGTGGTGATTTCCTGCTGTGCGAAGTCGCCGATCGCCTGCGCGAAGCCTGCGGGCCGCATGCCCTGCCCGCCCGGCTCGGTGGCGACGAATTCGCGATCCTGGTGCCCGCCGGTTCAGCGATCAGCCTCGCCACTGTCGCCGACCATATGCTCGCGGCGCTGGTGCCGCCCTATCGGATCGAAGGCCATGTCATCCGGGTGGGTGCGAGCATCGGCGTCGCGACCTGGCCGGGCGACGGGGCGACATCGCGGGACTTGTTCGAGATCGCTGACGCCGCGCTTTATGCCGTCAAGGCGCAGCGGAATGAGCGCTGCTCGCCTGGTGGCAACGAGGCGCCGACGGAGCGCGTGCAGGCAGCCTGAGAGACGGCGGCCCTATTCGGCCCTGCCCATGGCGAAGATCGGCTCGAAACAACCAAGGATGAGGCGCTTCGCGTCGAACGGGGGCTCGCCGGCGCTGTCCATGCGCTCGTCATGGTGCATCTTCTCTTCAGCCGCCTGGAACTGCGCCTTGTCCGGCCAGATCTGCCAGGTGAAGACGATCTTCTCGCCCTCTTTCGCGGCGACGGCACGGCGGAAATCGGTCTGCTGGCCGTTGGGGATGAAATCCTCCCAGCATTCGACGATTTCGAGGCAGCCATATCCCTTGAAGAACGCCGCGCCGTTTTCGGCCCATGTCCGATAGGCCTCCATCTCTCCCTCGGGCACCGGGATCACAAGGCCGCAAACATACATGGTTCAGGCTCCTGCTATGCTTTCTTCGATACCATCGAGGCGGGTGTGGATGTCGCGATAGGCGGTGGCGATGAGTTCGGTCAGAGCGGCGTCGTTGGTGGGCTGGCCCCATCGTAGCTTCACATGCCGCATGCGCTTGCCGGAGCCTTCGAGAAGGCGAGCCGGATCGGACAGCGAGGTGCCGTGGAAGAAACCGATATTCACATGGAGGCTGAAGGCGTTGACATAGGCGAATGCGGCGTCTCGCACACAGGCGGTGGGGTGGCCGTCATGGAGAAGCTCGCAAACGTCCGGTCCGCAGGCGCGCATGGTGTCGAACCAGGGCCGGGCCATGGCGCGCAGATCGTCGTCGCCCGCTGCGAACCAGGCGTCGACTTCCGGATCATTCCTGACTGCGCTTGGGAACAGGAAGAGCTGGGTCATTATACCGAAATCTTCGCCGCGACCGGCAGGTCGATCCCGGCGCCGCGTTGTTCCGGCGGGCCGGTATTGATCCAGGCGGCGTGAGCATGGGCGGTTGCCACGGTCTGCGCGGTGCCGTCGCCGGGCCAGCTGCGAACGCGAATCACCTGATGCGCGAGGGCACGGTCAGGCTCCATCATCACCCAGCCGAGCGGGCGTTCCGGGGTGGCGCGGGCGCCGGCTGCCCGCATCGCCATCCTGATCCGTTCAGCCACCGTTTCAGGCAGATATTGCCAGACCACAGAGTGCATCAGGACGCGGGTGACCCCTTCCGGCTGGGGCTCAGCAAGGCGCGCCTCGACCCAATCGGCTGCGTCCGCACGCTCGAGCCGAACGGGGCGGTCTCGCAACATGGCGATGGCGGTTTTCAGGCGGGCAATACGATCTGGCTTTTCGGCCCAGACATAAGCGGTGAGCCGCGCCTCGGCGACGGGATCCGTCGCGTCGATCGGCTGGATATCGCAGCCGCGCACCGCGACGATATCAATTGGGACATCGGACGCCGGCGGGCCGCTCCAGTCAGGCACGATGGTGATCGGGGCGGTTTCCGAGCCGACCATCGTGCCGCCGAGATCGAAGCGGTAACGATCGATCATCAGGTTCAGGCCGGCGCTCGAGCCGATCTCGAGGAGCTCGATCCGGGGGCCGTGGCGGCGCGCCACTTCGAGCAGCCCGGTCATCAGCGCAGCGCAACGGCCTGGTTCGTTGGTCTGGGGCGGACCGTCGAGCCAGGGCATCAGCTCGGCATCGTGCGCAATCAGGGTTTGCGCCAGCACAGCCTCGATTCCCTCCGGATCAGTGACTTTGCCTTCAAACACCGCGGCGAGGGCGGTGTCTCGGCCGGCAAGAACCAGCGCGTGCAGACCGCCGATGAGACGAAGCGGGAGCGCATCGCGAGTCGGCTCGCCCGGCCAGTCGACAACGCGCGCGCCGACCACGCTGTCACGGTTCAGGCCCATGGCGAGTGCCGTGCAGATGCGCGCATAGGCAGGCGCGTCCATGATCCGGCAATAATATTCCTGGATCATGAATGCGCCGCGATTGTTCTGCTCGTCCGCCATCACCACCTCCTGCGCGTCAGACCGGCGCGTGTTGCGCCCGCGAAGGCGCCCAAGTAAAGCCCCGCTCACTCATGACCGATCCGATCATCATTGCCGTCCCCAAGGGGCGCATCCTTGCCGAGGCCGTGCCGCTGCTCGAACGCGCCGGAATCACGCCCGAAGCCGCGTTCAGCGACGAGGACAGCCGCGCGCTGCGCTTCTCGACCAGCAACCCCGGGATCGACCTGATCCGGGTGCGCGCCTTCGACGTCGCGACCTTCGTGGCGCATGGGGCGGCGCAACTGGGGATCGTCGGATCGGACGTGCTGGCGGAGTTCGATTATTCCGAGCTTTATGCGCCGGTCGATCTCGGCATCGGGCATTGCCGGCTGTCGGTTGCCGAGCCGGCCGACATGGCGGAGACCGACGATCCGCGCGGCTGGAGCCATGTGCGGATCGCGACCAAATATCCGCATGTGACGCGCCAGCATTTCGAGGCGCGCGGGGTGCAGGCCGAGTGTGTGAAGCTGAATGGGGCGATGGAGCTGGCGCCGACTTTGGGGCTGGCGCCGCGGATCGTCGACCTGGTGTCTTCGGGGAAGACGCTGAAAGAGAATGGGTTGGTAGAGGTCGAGGTGATTGCCGAGGTGACCTCGCGGCTGATCGTAAACCGGGCTGCGTTCAAGACGCGGGTTGAGGTGGTGCCGCTGGTTGAGGCTTTCCGGCGGGCTGTGGGAGTTCTCCCCTCCCGCTTGCGGGAGGGGTCGGGGGAGGGCCTGTCATCACAAGCCACCGCCCAACTGACACGCCCTCCCCTAACCCCTCCCGCAAGCGGGAGGGGGATTTGATCCGCCTCTCCACCTCCGAACCCGGGTTCGAGCGGGACTTTGCCGCGCTGGTCAACGCACGCCGCGAGGCTGATGCCGATGTTGCGCGGGATGTGCGCACCATCATCGCGAGCGTTCGTGACGAGGGCGATGCCGCTTTGCAGGCGTTCACCAAGAAGTTCGACCATCATGACTTGAACCAGACCGGCTGGCGGATCGAAAAGGCCGAGTGGCTGGCCGCGCACCAGTCGCTCTCCCCCGAGCTGCGCGCGGCGCTTGAGCTCGCCGCCGAGCGCATCGCGGCCTATCATATCAAGCAGAAGCCCGAAGACAGCGACACGGTGGATTCGGCGGGCGTCCGCCTCGGCGCGCGCTGGAACGCAATCCAGAATGCGGGGATCTATATTCCCGGCGGACGCGCGGCCTATCCCTCCTCGGTGCTGATGAACGCAATTCCGGCCAGGGTCGCGGGCGTCGAGCGGCTGGTGATGGTGACGCCGACGCCCAATGGCGAGGTCAACCCGCTTGTCCTCGCCGCGGCGCATATCGCCGGCGTCGACGAGATCTGGCGAATTGGCGGCGCGCAGGCGATCGCGGCGCTTGCCTATGGAACCGGGCGGATCGCGGCGGTCGATGTGATCACCGGCCCGGGCAATGCCTGGGTCGCCGAGGCCAAGCGCCAGCTTTACGGCGTGGTCGGGATCGACATGGTGGCGGGGCCGAGCGAGATCGTCGTGGTCGCGGACGGCAAGAATGATCCGGAATGGATCGCCGCCGACCTGCTCAGCCAGGCCGAGCATGATCCGACCAGCCAGTCGATCCTGTTCACTGACGATTCCAGTTTTGCAAAGGCGGTCGCTGACGCAGTCGATCTCCAGATCGGCCAGCTCGCCACGGCGCAGGTGGCGCGGACGAGCTGGGATGCGAATGGGGCGATCATCATCACCGCTGACCTGATGGAGGCGATGGCGCTGGTCGACCGGCTCGCGCCCGAGCATCTCCAACTGGCGTGTGATGATCCGCAGCCTTTGTTCGACCGGGTGCGGCATGCCGGATCGGTGTTCATGGGACGCCATACGCCCGAGGCGATCGGCGATTATGTCGCCGGGCCCAACCATGTGCTGCCGACTGGCCGGCGCGCGCGTTTCGCCTCGGGGCTGTCGGTTCTCGATTTCATGAAGCGCACCAGCTTTCTCCAGCTCGACCCGGCGGCGCTTGCCGCTATCGGCCCGGCGGCTATTGCGCTCGCCGAGGCCGAGGGCCTGCCTGCCCATGCCAAATCAGTGGCACTCCGCCTCGCGGGCGACCAGACGGAATTATTGTTATGACCCAGATCCCCTTATGACAAAGCCAAATGCCCGCTCCAGGGCCCGCGCCGCCGCGCGGCTCGCCGCCACTCAGGCATTGTATCAGCATGAGATGAAGGCGATTGCGGTTGCGCCGTTGCTGCATGAGTTTCACCAGCACCGGCTCGGCGCGACGATCGAGGATGCCGAATATGCCGAGGCCGAGGTCGATTTCTTCGACGATATCGTGAAGGGCGCGATTGCGCGGCAAAGCGAGATCGACGTCGCGATCCGCGGCAAGCTCGCCAGCGGGTGGGCGTTGGAGCGGCTCGACCGATCGATGCGCGCGATCCTGCGCGCCGGGACCTATGAGTTGCTGGCGCGCGCCGATGTGCCGACCGCGACGGTGATCACTGAATATGTCGATGTCGCCAATGCCTTTTTCGACAAGCGCGAGGCGGGGTTCGTGAATGGATTGCTGGATGCGATTGCGAAGGATGTGCGGGGTTAAGGTCGATTTTGACACCGTTTAGCCGTCATGCCGGACTTGTTCCGGCATCCACCCCACCGCATAGTCGCGGGGTGCGGCGCTTGCGGGACGGTGGACCCCGGAACAAGTCCGGGGTGACGGAGTGGATGGGGCATAGGGACCGCGAGGTTCCGCCGGCACCTTTGCCCGACCCGTCATCCTGGGGAACAGAATGACCGAGTCCGAATTCCTCACCGCCCTTCGCACCCTCCCGCTCCACGACGCGGCACGGGGCTTGCGCGACGATACCGCGCTGCTCGCCGCGACCGGTCCGCTTGTCCTGACCACGGATACCCTGGTCGAGGGCGTGCACTATCTCTCTACCGACCCGGCCGAAGAAGTGGCCTGGAAGCTCGTTGCGGTAAATCTCTCCGATCTCGCCGCCAAGGGGGCGACGCCGGTGGGGGTGTTGCTCAACTATCCGCTCGCCGGGGACAGCGCCTGGGATCATGCGTTCCTTGGCGGGCTGAACGAAGCCCTGCGCCGCTTCGCCTGCCCGCTGATCGGCGGCGATACCGTTTCGCTCCCCGCCCGCAGCCCCCGTGTCCTTACGCTCACTGCAATCGGCAATGACGCACCCGCCCCACCGAGAAGCGGCGCGCGTGACGGCGATGCGCTGTGGGTTGCCGGCACCATCGGCGATGCAGGGGCCGGCCTTGCCATCGCGCGGGGCGGTGCCGGGCCCGCGAGCTTGCTCGCCGCCTATCGCCGGCCGGTGCCGCGCCTCGCCGAAGGCCGGCTGCTCGCGTCTGTCGTCCACGCGATGATGGACGTGTCCGACGGGCTGCTGCTCGATGCTTCGCGCATGGCAGCTGCGAGCGGGCTTGGCGTTACCGTCGACCTCGCCGCAATCCCGCTGTCAGTCGACTGTCACGCCTATGCCGGCGCCGATCGCGCCGCCCGCCTCTCCGCCGCGACCTCGGGCGATGATTACGCGCTGTTGTTCGCGATGCCCGCCGGCGCGCAGCCACCCGTCCCCGCCGCCCTGATCGGCAGCTTCGCCACCGGCGCCGGGCTCACTTTGCGCGATGGTGCCGAAACGATACCGATTCCTCCACGTCTGGGTTTTGAACACCGGGTCTGATCGGCTTGCACTCAGCCCCTGCGCCTTTATACAGCCGGGCAAACCGTTGGCAGTACAAGCTTTCGCCATACTGACCGGCAAATTAGGGGAAGAGCTTCATGACGATCGTCTATGCGGCCATGATT
>JBDTXU010000403.1:0-4268 GCA_040006055.1 Sphingomonas bacterium
AGCGACAGCGGTTGCAAATTGGCGCGCGGAAGGTCGCTTGCCATGGGTTCTCCAATCATCGCGATTCGGACGTTCGCTGACAGCCAACGCGCGGACTCGCCGTTCGGAACCTTGTTATAAAATTTCAAAGCGCTTGGCGAGGGGCCAGCGGCGCGCCGATCTGGGGGCCGGAACCCTGTAAGTACATCTACCTAATGCGCGGCAGCGCGATCAGGATTAACCTTACGATATTCGCGTCACACTCACGTATTACCTATGTATTCTGGTTACACATTATAAATAATGATGCGCTTTCCGGTACAATCCTGAGTGTTGCGGTAGTTTCAATATGCGCGAGTCACTCGACAGAATCTCGCGAATAGTGGGTAGCGACATGAGCGATTATGCTTCGGAATTCTCGATTCGTCGATTGTGGATCATTCTCGGTGCCGGTATGGCGCTCATGTTCGGCACGTTACTGTGGTTCGGCGTCCAGATCTATCATTCCAAGCCGCCGATGCCGGCCGCGATCAGGACTGCTTCAGGGCAGATCCTCTATACAGGCGCGGAGATCCAACACGGCCAGGGCGTGTGGCAATCGACCGGCGGGATGCAGCAGGGCTCGATCTGGGGCCATGGCAGCTATGTCGCCCCCGACTGGAGCGCTGACTGGCTGCACCGCGAGGCCCTGAGCCTGCGCGAAGGCCTGGCGCTGGCGGCGTCGCCGGTTCCGTTCGCCGCGCTGGCCGAGCCCGACCAGGCGCGGATCGGCGCGATGCTCAAGCGCGAGATGCGCGCCAATGGCTATGATCCCAAGACCGCAGCCATCACCGTCAGCGACCAGCGTGCCGCAGCGATTGCGACAACGGCGGCGCATTTCGAGGATCTGTTCACCAACCGAACCCCGGCCGACCAGCATCTGCGCGAGCTTTATGCGATGCCGCAGCATGCGGTGCTGAGCGCTGAGGAAGCACATGCGCTGAGCGGCTTCATCTTCTGGACCGCCTGGGCGACCACGGCGCAACGGCCCGGCGAGACGATCAGCTATACCAGCAACTGGCCGCATGAGCCGCTGGTCGGCAACGCGCCGACCGGTGCGGTATTCCTGTGGACCTTCGTCTCGATCTTCGTCCTGCTCGCCGCGATCGGCGGGCTGGTATGGTATTATGCCCGCGAGTTCGACGTGTGGCGGCGCGACATGGAGCCGATCGAGGGCTTCGCGACGAGCGATCTGCTCGGCGCGATCGCACCGACCCCGTCGATGCGGGCGACGGCCAAATATTTTTTCGTCGTCACCGCCTTGTTCTTCAGCCAGGTGCTGCTCGGCATCGTCACGGCCCATTATGCCGTCGAGGGCCAGGGTCTCTACGGCCTGCCGATGGCGGAATATTTCCCCTATGCGCTGACCAGGACCTGGCACACCCAGCTCGCGGTGCTGTGGATCGCCACGGCATGGCTGGCGACCGGGCTCTATGTGGCGCCTTTGCTGGGCGGGCATGAGCCGAAATTCCAGCGTTTCGGCGTGAACTTCCTGTTCGTCAGCCTGTTGGCGATCGTCATCGGATCCTTTGCCGGCGAATGGGCGGCGATCGATCGGCGGATGGGCACTGGCACGATCAATTTCTGGTTCGGCCATCAGGGCTATGAATATCTCGATCTCGGCCGGTTCTGGCAGGTCTATCTGTTCATTGGACTGTTGCTGTGGACAGTGCTTGTCCTGCGCGGCGTGTGGCCGGCGCTGCGGCAGAAAGGGGGGCGCTCGCTCGTCTTCCTGGTCGTGATCGCCACTGTCTCGATCGGGCTGCTGTTCGGCACCGGGCTCTTCTATGGCGAGCACACGCATATCTCGGTGATGGAATATTGGCGCTGGTGGGTCGTCCATCTGTGGGTCGAGGGCATTTTCGAGGTGTTCGCGACCGCGATCGTCTCCGCCCTGTTCGTGAAGATGGGGCTGGTGCGGGTTTCGGTGGCCGCGACCTCTGTGCTGCTGGCGACGATCATCTTCCTGGGCGGGGGCGTGCTCGGCACCTTCCACCATTTGTATTTCAGCGGGACGCCGACCGCGGTGATCGCGCTGGGCTCGGTGTTCTCGGCGCTTGAGGTGGTGCCGCTGATGGTCGTCGGCTTCGAGGCGTATAACCGCTCAAAGGTCGAGCATCAGCAGGATTGGCGGACGGTCTATCGCTGGCCCTTCGCCTTTTTCGCCAGCGTGCTGGTGTGGAATCTGATCGGTGCCGGGCTGTTCGGCTTCTTCATCAACCCGCCACTCGCGCTCTATTACATGCAGGGGCTGAATACGACCGCGACCCATGCCCATGCCGCCTTGTTCGGCGTCTATGGCATGCTCGGGATCGGGCTGACCCTGTTCTGCATGCGCGGCCTTTCCGATCCGGCGCGCTGGAGCAACAAGCTGCTCGGCACGGCCTTCTGGTGCCTCAATATCGGCCTGGCCATGATGGTGTTCCTGTCGCTGGCGCCGCAGGGGCTTTACCAGACCTATCAGAGCTTCACCCATGACTATGCCTATGCGCGCAGTGCCGAGGTGATCCATGGCCCGATCATGCAGGCCCTGGTGTGGGCGCGGGTGCCGGGCGACCTGGTCTTCACGGTCGGCGTTATGGCCTTCGCTTTGTTCATGGTGCGCGCCCTGTTCGTGCGGGGCGAACGCGATGACGTCATGGCGGCACCTGTGCCGGTGCCAGCGTGACGACGACACGCGGCGAGGAGATGCTGGCGCTGCGGCGCGCGCGGATGGCCGCGGCGCCGCCCATCCTGCGCGGCGGCTTCCGGCCGTTCTTCTTCCTCGGCTCCCTCTGGGCGGTGATTGCCCTGGCGCTCTGGCTGGCAAACCTGGCCGGCGGCCTGGCATTGCCCTCCGCCTTCGAGCCGCTGATCTGGCACCGCCATGAAATGCTGTTCGGATTTGTCGGCGCGATCATCGCGGGATTCCTGCTGACCGCGATCCCGAACTGGACTGGCCGCCTGCCGATTGCCGGGCGGCCGCTTGCCGGCCTGGCCGCGCTCTGGGCGGCGGCGCGGCTGGCGGTGCTGTTCTCCGGCGAAACGGGCATGGTCGCCGCCGCGATCCTGGATGTGGGCTTCTATATCGTGCTGGCCGGCCTCGCGGGCCGGGAAGTGCTTGCCGCGAAGAATCGCAACCTGCCGATCGTGGCGATCGTCCTGCTGCTCGGGATCGCGAACGCCGCCGATCATGCCGGTGCCGCCGGACTCCTGGGTGATCGGGATATCGGCGTTCGCGGCGCGATCGCCCTTATTGTCATGGCGATAGCGCTGATCGGCGGCCGGATCATCCCGTCCTTCACGCGCAACTGGATGACGAAGCAGGGCATCACGAACCGCCTGCCCGCGCAGCCGACGCGCCTCGATCTGGCAGTGCTGGGGGTGACGGGCATAGCGATGCTGGCCTGGACGGCCATGCCCGATCCGGCGCCGACGGGATGGCTGCTGATCGCGGCGGGGCTTGGCCAGGCGCTGCGATTGTCGCGCTGGGGCGGGCTGAGATGCGCGCGCGACCCGCTCGTGCTGATCCTGCATATCGGATATTTCTGGGTGCCGGTCGGCCTGACATTGCTTGGCGGGAATATCCTCGACCCGACCCTGCCACGATCAGCCGCGATCCATGCGCTGACCGCCGGCGCGATGGCGACGATGATCCTTGCGGTGATGACCCGGGCAACGCTTGGCCATACCGGCCGCGAGCTGGTCGCCGGCCCGCCGACGATCCTGCTCTATGGTGTGGTGACGATCGGTGCGATCCTGCGGGTGGCGGCGGCGCTTGGCGTGATCGACTATGCCATCGGCGTGGACGCTGCCGGGGTGGCCTGGGCGGGCGCCTTCATCCTGTTCCTCGCCTTTTACGGCCCGATCCTGTTCAGGCCACGGCTGGGCGAGACCTGATCTCCGACTATCCTGCAATGTGCTTGACTCATCCCTCGCTATAGGAACAAAATGGGAACATTCTCATTTGCGAGTCGTGCGTTTGTCGTCTGCCACCGCCCTTTCCACTTTACGCGAAACCCTGCGCGCGATCGAGGGGGACGGGTTGCGCCGCCGCCCGGTGCTGCCGTTCGGGGTGGGGGCGGTGGATTCGCGGCTGGCCTCGACCGGACTGAGGCTCGATTCGCTTCATGAGATCGCCGCTGCCAGCCCCGGCATGGGCGACGACGCAGCCGCGACCCTGTTCATGGCCGGCATCGCCGCGCGCGCCTGGGGACCGGTGCTGTGGGTGGTGCGGCGGCGTGATCTGTTCGCGCCCGGGCTCTACCAGG
>JBDTXU010000404.1:0-4755 GCA_040006055.1 Sphingomonas bacterium
GCTCGACGCTGAAGGATGCGGGCGGCCAGCTCACGCTGCAGACCCAGACCGAGAACGGCGTCGTGAAGCTGCTCGTCTGCGATTATCGCGGCGGCGAGCTGCGCGGCTATATCCAGTATGACGAGGACGCGCTCGCCGCCGCGCCGGCTGATCCGACGCTGTTCGCGCTGTTCGGCACCGGCTATCTCGCCATTACCTTCGATCAGGCAGCGACCCATGAGCGCTATCAGGGCATCGTGCCGCTTGACGGGGCGACGCTCGCTGAGGCGGCCGAGAGCTATTTCGTCCAGTCCGAGCAGATTCCGACCCTGGTCCGGCTCGGCCTCGCCCGCGATGATTCGGGCCACCATGTCGCGGGCGGGCTGTTCCTCCAGCATCTGCCCGAGGGCGAGGATGGCCGCGACCGCATCCACACCAGGCTTGACCATCCGGAATGGGAGCATGTCGCGATCCTCGGCGCAACCATGGGTGCGGACGAGCTGGCGGATCCGGCCTTGCCGCTCGAATCGCTGATCTGGCGCCTTTTCAACGAGGAGGACGAGGTTCGCCTGCTCTCCGACGTGCCGCTCGCGCGCGGTTGCCGCTGCTCGCCCGACTATATCGCATCGGTCCTGGCGAAGTTCGCGCCCGAGGAACAGCGCGCCATGGCTGACGATAACGGCATGATCGTGGTCGATTGCGCGTTTTGCGCTACAAAGTTTCCCGTTCCGGTCGCGGATCATTACGTTTCCTGAACCTCATTGAAAATAAGGTCGACCCACGCCAGATTAACTGCGGGTCGCTTGCTTGACGCCCACAGGGCGCGGTTCGCGAGCGGGGTTTGCAATGAAGAATAGCCGACATCCAGCGCGCGCTGCGCTCTTTGGTTTGCTGCTGATCGGCAGCCTGAGCGCCGCTGCGCCCGCGCATGCGCCACAGCTGGCGGCGCTGACGCACATCGAGACTGGCCAGTGGCAGCTGAAGGAGCCGGGCGCGACCGCGACTGCGCGGTCGCTCTGCGTGACGAATCCGGATGTGCTGCTCCAGCTCGGCCATAGCGGCGCACAATGCTCGCGTTTCGTGATCGCCGATACGGCGGACACCGCGACCGTCCATTATACCTGCCCCGGCGCGGGCCATGGCCGCACCACCATTTCGATGGAGACGCCGCGACTACTCCGTATCCAGACCCAGGGCATCGCGGGCGGCGCGCCGTTCGATCTGGACTATGAAGGGCGCCGTATCGGCGCCTGCGGCGCCAAGGTGGTAGCATCACATTAAACTCTTATTTACCTTGTCTGTGCTAGCAGAATCGTCGTGTCGTTCATGGGCACGGTTTCTCCCTAATTGCTCCGATGAGCATCACTGGGCCGCCCACGGGCGGCCCGTTTTTTTTCCGGCACCCGCCAGCAATTGCGATTTTCGCGGCCAGCCCTTAGTTGAAGCTGCTCATGACAACTGAAACGACCCTTGCGGTCGCCCTTGTGTCGGGCGGCCTCGATTCGATGGTGGCAGCAGCGCGCGCGCGCGAGGACGGCCATCGCCTGCTCGCGCTCTCGATCGATTATAACCAGCGTCACCGGCTCGAACTCGCCGCCGCCCGCCGCATCGCCGTCCTGCTGGGTGCCGAGCGTCACATCGTGCTGCCGCTCGATCTCGCGGCCTTTGGCGGCTCGGCGCTGACTGCCGATATCGCCGTGCCGAAAGAGGGGCTGAGTGATGGCATTCCGGTCACCTATGTGCCTGCGCGTAACACCATCTTCCTCAGCCTCGCGCTTGGCTGGGCGGAGGCTGCGGGCGCACGGGATCTCTATATCGGGGTGAACGCGCTCGACTATTCGGGCTATCCCGATTGCCGCCCCGAATTCATCGCCGCGTTCGAGGGTCTGGCCGAGCTCGCGACCAAGGCCGGCGTCGAGGGCGCGCCGTTCCGCATCCACGCGCCGCTGCAGAACATGACCAAGGCCGACATCGTCCGGGAGGCCGACCGGCTGGGGCTCAATGCGGCGCTCAGCTGGTCCTGCTATGATCCGGCCCCGGGAGGCCTGCATTGCGGGCAGTGCGATAGCTGCCGCATCCGCGTCCGCGGATTCGAGGAAGCGGGGCTACCCGATCCGACCGCCTACACCGTGCAGGCTTGAGGCTGCGGCCATGAGTTACGCGGTGAAAGAGATGTTCCTCACGCTCCAGGGCGAGGGGGTGAATGCTGGGCGCCGCGCCGTGTTCGTGCGCTTTGCCGGCTGCAATCTCTGGTCGGGCCGTGAGCAGGATCGCGCTACGGCGATCTGCCGTTTCTGCGATACCGATTTCGTCGGCACCGACGGGGGGGGCGGCGGGAAGTTCGCTGTTGCCGGAGCGCTTGCGGCTGCCGCGGCTGATCATTGGGGCGCGGGGCGGTCGGCGCGCTTCGTCGTCCTGACGGGGGGCGAGCCGATGCTCCAGGTGGACGATGCGCTGGTCGACGCGCTCCATGCCGCCGGATTCACCATCGCGATCGAGACCAACGGCACGATCCCGGCGCATCCCGGCATCGACTGGCTGTGCGTCAGCCCCAAGGCGGGTAGCGAGGTCGTGCAGCGATCCGGCGACGAGCTGAAGCTGGTCTGGCCGCAAGCGGGCACGGATGTCGCTGAACTCGAAAGTTGGGCCTTCACCCATTTTCTGGTCCAGCCGATGGACGATGCCGCTGCGGCGGAAAACCAGGCTGCGGCCGTAGCGTTCGCGCTCGAACGTCCGCAATGGCGCCTGACGCTGCAGGCGCACAAGGCTCTTGGGCTGCGTTAGGAGCTGAGCCTCAGCTCGAAGGCGCCGCATTTCTTCGGGTTCCAGTTGCCCTTCTTGTCCCAGCAGATGTCGTCGAAGCGCGGGAGCATGCCGCCCTGGCGCGCATAGAGAAGCCCGCGGGGGCGGTGCTGTTCATACATCGGAATGAGGCTCTTGCGCAGCTCGCGGGTCCGGTTCTCGGCGACTTTGTAGAAGGAGCCACGCGGCGCGAAAATCGCATCATGCATAATCCCGGCCGCTGTCTGGCAGAAGCCATATTGGGCAGCGACAGTCGTGAAGCTCGAATAGGTGCGCGTGCCGAACTGGTCGAGCGCCATCTGGCCGGCCTTTGGCGCCTTGTTGGTGCGCATGAAATATTTGGTCAGCGCGTCGTAGGATTTTTTGAGCTCGTCGCCATGGTTGAACAGGATGGCGTTGTAATTGGGCTGAGTGAGCAGGCTCTCTTCGAACTGGCACTGCAACGCGGCGACGTTGAGCGCAGCCCGCATGTTCCAGACCAGCGCCGCGCGGAGTTCGGTCTCGGTAGCGCCGGGCAGTTCCATGCCGAGCCCGGGCTCGCCGCCATGGACGGCCTCGCCGGTCATATCAGCCTGGATGAGGAAGAACTGAGCTGAGGCTGGGGATGCGGACAGCGCGACCGCAGCGGCGGCAAATGCCAGAATGTAACGCAACACTAGTTTGACACCCTCTTCCAACGCTTAGCCACGATTACGGCTTTTCGGATTTTAACCCAAGCGCTTTTCCAGCGCCTTCCCGAAACCATGCCCATCGTTGTGGCAATGTTTTACGACGATTTGAATCAAAAATACGGCAGACCGAATCGAAAGGGCCGCCCGGTTTCCCGGACGGCCCCGATACGATCAGATCACGCGATCAAACCCGATATGGGCGATCAATGCGTGTTCGTGGTCGTCGTGGTGTTCGTCACGACCGTCGTGTCGTTCGCCATCACGTTGCTGTCCATGGTCGCGGCGTCGGGCGCGGTCATGTTGTCGGTGGTCGTCTCGACGGTCTCGTTGCCCATCTCGGTGACGGTGGTTTCGTTGGTCGTCTCAGTCTTGGGCTGGCAAGCCGAGATCATCAGCGCCGCACCGGCGATCATCGAACCGGCAACGACCTTGGAAATGAATGCACGCATTGGAAAGCTCCCTAGATTAGTGGATCTGGACGGCCTTGAGACCTTAATACCCAAACCGTGGTGGACATTAGTCTGATAACGGGCGCCCCTCAAGCCTCGTTTTGCGGGGGGCAAGAAAGAGAGTTGAGGAACGCAGGAAACGCAAACGCAAGCGCGGCGTCAAAGGTTGCAAGATCTGCTGGCTTGCCAAGCGCTTCCGCGCTGGTGACCGCGAAGTCCGCAAGGCCGCACGGAACGATTCCACCAAAATGGGACAGGTCTGGCGCGAGGTTCACCGAAAAGCCGTGGAGCGTCACCCAGCGCCGCACCCGCACCCCGATCGCGCCGATCTTGGCCTCAGCGGGAGGGCCGTCCGGCTCGTTCACCATCGTCCAGATACCGATCCGGCCGGGTGCGCGGAACGCGGCAATGTCGATCCTGGCGAGCGCATCGATCACCCAGCCCTCGAGCGCGTGGACGAAATGCCGAATGTCGCGCCCGCGCTTGTTCAGATCGAGCACGAGATAGCCGATCCGCTGACCGGGGCCGTGATAGGTGTAACGGCCGCCCCGCCCGGTATTGACCACCGGGAAGCGCGGATCGCGCAACTCGGCCGGATCAGCGCTGGTGCCGCCGGTATAGACGGGTGGATGTTCGAGCAGCCAGACCAGCTCGTGTACATCGCCGGCCGCGACCGCGGCGGCGCGCGCTTCCATTGCAGCGACCGCTTCCTCATAGGCGATCGGCACCGGCTCGACGCACCACTCGATCTCGTCGGGAGAAAAGTCCATCCGCGCTCCATTGCGTCAGCATGAGCGATGACACAAGCATTGGCGCGGGCCAAAAACCTGCGCTATCAGCCGGGTCGCGCCCGG
>JBDTXU010000405.1:0-3120 GCA_040006055.1 Sphingomonas bacterium
CCGAGCGGACCCATCTCGCCCCGGTTCATGTCGGCCAGCGTGCCGGGGATGTAGAGGCCGAAATAATCGCCATAAGCATAGCAGAACATGGTGGACGCCCACAAAGCCGCCAGCTTCACCTTGGTCGGTGGCTTATAGTCTTCCAGTGCCACCCTATGGTCCCCTCGATGTGTATTGCTATACTAACACGGCAAGACGGGCAGCGCAACGATGCTCGTGCAAAGGGCAGCTTGCCGGGCAGGAGTCGACCCGGTCGTGGACATTCCGTTATATGGGGGTCAGGTTCGAAGCCGCGCTTCCATGCGGCGTTGAAGAACTCTGGCGTCTGGTGGCAATGTTCGGAGGTCTCGTGGCAAACGCTTTTGCCCATGGCACTGTCCACGAGGCAGGTGAGGACCTTCAGGCAGCCGTTCGATCCGATTCCAAAACCCTTGCGCTGTGGGAAAGCCTGACGCCGCTTGGCCGGAATGAATTCATCTGCTGGGTCGAGGATGCGAAGCAACCAGCGACGCGCCAGCGCCGCATTGAGCGGACCGGTGAGGAACTGCTGGAGGGGAAGAAGCGGCCCTGCTGCTGGGTGGGCTGCATGGCGCGCCTCATTGCCGCATTGGGAGATACCTATGCGAAACGGCTCTCTGTTGCCGACCTTCGCATCCTCGTGGCGCAGAACGAAAACCCGGCGACCATACGGTGGCGGGCGGCCGAGCCGGCGGCAATCGAGGAAACGATGAAGGCACTCGGCCCGATCGACTTCAAGGGCGACACAGCGGCTGACTTCTGTCGCGCGACCGGAAAGCTCTGCCATCGGAAGTGACGAGGCGCGCTGACGCTCGAGCGGCTGGTGCACCGGACCGGGTGGTCGGTGTTCGAGCCGGTGATTTAGGCTCGCGGCGGCAGGCCGACACTCCCAGGGGGCGTGTCCGTCCAACGCCGGCGACAAATTGCTGGCTGTTCCTGGCTGTTCCGGCCGACAAATTTTGCGAGCTGTTATGTTGGATGTCGATGACTGGATTTACGCCTTGTATTCAAAGGCTTGAGACCGTGCTGGCTGTTATCGGATAACAGCCAGATAACAGCCAGATAACAGCCAGCGAACAGCCAACACGCTGGCTGTTTCGCGCATAACAGCCAGCGCGGGTCGTCAACATGATTCAAGCTGAGAAAGAGCGGAAAGGGTGGCTGACAAGCGTTCCCTCCGATCCTACCCTGCCACGCTGCGTGATCCTGTTGAATCGAAATGTTCGAGCCAATTCTACGAAAATATACCCAACCTAGGTCGGCCCTATGTGTAGTATCCGCAAATTATCTAAGGTAATGATTCAACGGCGAAATATCTTGCTTATCCATGGCAATAACCCTGACGCACCTGAACCTTCGGCATCTGATTCATCGTTGTCGCTATTTTGCTCGCGTAGGGCACGGATACGGGCACGAGCATTTTCAGTTGCAAAATCTATCCGAACCTCGGCCAATGCCTCGCGCGCTTCATGTACTTCGCTTGCAGACATCTTGCCGGACCGCGTGAGTTGCATTGGGCCCAGGTCGGTAGGTGGCACTTCACCAACGATTTTCTCACCATCCCAGAGCAAGCCATGTCTCTCCAAAAACCAATCTGGAGGTTCCTTGCCCAGTGCGTTGTACCAAGCGACGTCAATTTCCACGGGGAGGCCATTTCTAAGGGCCGGAAAAGCTTCCGTCCCTTCAATCGGATCGGCCAGTGATTCCGGAATATCAAATTTTTTGATCCAGCCCTCGCGATGTTCGTCCATATAATCGCCGCCGAAATCGAATTTGCCGGATTTATAAAGCCCCGCGCGCCAGCGTTCGATTATCTCGATCGCCATGCTCTTGACCGGATGCTTGTAGTCGTCTCCTTGATCCAAATAATAACTCGGCTCGGATAGCCAGAAGATCGTTGCAGCCGTTCCCCGATCACAATCTGGCTGCTGGATGATCCAGCGAAGCGGCGCCTCGATTCCATCCCCCCAACCCCAGGTCTCGGCAAGACCATGCCACTCCGCAGGCCCCTGCCGAGCGAGCCATTCTATAATCCAATAGGTTCTCTGTGACGGTTGCGGACTATCATTCATGCGAGCGCGCCTTGCCTGTTGGAACCTCAAGGACTTTACAGGTGTGGTCTTATCCGCGTCTTAATCCAGGCCGGTTTTCCACTTTCTTCCAATCCGTGCAAATAATCCAAACCGTAGTTTTCGCGTGCACGGGGCCGGCTAACGGCCTTTGATCCGCCTGGCGCATCCGCTACGCTCTGCCGTTCCCTGCACGGGAGGCGCCAGTGCCGAGCTACCAGACCGATTGGACCGGCACGCGCCACCGCTTCGAGGATCTGCGCGCGCTACTCGCCGCGGCGACCCCGCCGCGATCGGGAGATGTGCTCGCCGGTATCGCAGCCACCAGCGCTGAACAGCGCGTGGCGGCCCGTTCGATCCTCGCTGATCTGTCGCTGACTGCTTTCCTGAGCGAGCTAGCCATCCCCTACGAGGCGGACGAGGTCTCGCGGCTGATCATCGATACACATGATGCCGCCGCCTTTGCATCGGTCGCCCATCTTACCGTTGGCACTTTTCGCGAATGGCTGCTCGACAACGCCACTGACGGCGGCCAGATCGCCGCGCTCGCCCCTGGCATCACGCCCGAAATGGCCGCCGCCGTCTCCAAGCTGATGCGCAATCAGGATCTGGTCGCGGCCGCACGGAAAATCCATGTCGTCACCGCATTCCGCGACACGATCGGCCTGCCGGGCCGCTTCTCGACCCGCCTCCAGCCCAATCACCCGACGGATGACCCCGTATGCATCGCCGCGTCCATCCTGGACGGGCTGCTGCTCGGCTCGGGCGATGCGGTTATCGGCATCAATCCGGCCGGCGACAACATTGCCTCCGCCGCGTCGCTGCTGTCGCTGGTTGACGAAATCCGTCAGGGCTGGGCGATCCCGACCCAAAGCTGCGTCCTCACCCATATCACGAACACGCTAAAGCTGATCGAACGCGGCGCGCCGGTGGATCTGACCTTCCAGTCGATCGCCGGTAGCGAGGGGGCCAACAAGGGCTTCGGCGTCGATCTCGCCTTGCTGCGCGAGGCGCATGCCGCGACGCTGGCGCT
>JBDTXU010000406.1:0-13250 GCA_040006055.1 Sphingomonas bacterium
CGTCGGCCATCTGCTGCTCGCCGTGTCGATGCTCGTCTATATCCTGATCGCCATCAGCCATGAAGAGCGCGACCTGATCAACCTGTTCGGCGAGCGCTATGTCGAGTATCGCGGCCGGGTAGGGAAGCTCACGCCGAAGCTGTGGCGCTGATCGCGGGCGTCACTACAGGTCTTCGTTTTGGGGCTGGCCGACCGCGAGCGCCGCGTCATAGACCGACAGCCTCGACCACACGCCATTTTGAACGATGTGGAGGATTCCCCCGCGCCCTTGCACCAGGCCGGCGCTTGCGTCGGGTGACGGCCTGAACCGCAGTTCGCCGATCTTGTGACTGGCCGCGCCATCGACCTTCACTACAGCGATCCGATCCCCATCCCCGTCATAGCCGCCAGCAAGCAGGACGATGTCGTCCGCCACCGCGATGGCCTTCGCGCCATCGACCTGGTTGGACCAGAAAGTCACTTTCCCCCTGTCCACCCGCGCGATCGGGAAATCCGAGTAGAAGCATGACCAAAGCATGTTTTCCGCGAGGGTCATCGCGTAACAATCAGCGATCGAATGTCTGTCCTTCACCTGATCGTTGAACGACCACAACACTTGCCCTTTCGCATCGAACTGGACGATGCCGCCCGCTGATACCGGCGGCTTTCCGCCCTTGTTCGAACCGCCGAACACACCTTCGTCGAAATAGCCGACCCACAATGTCCCATCGGGCGCGCACAACAGGGTCTCGATGCCGTCCCCCAGCACCATCGCCTGTTCTTCGCCGCCGCTCGCCGAGTAGACGCGTCCGTTCTTCTCGCCGTCTCCAGCCCGGGCCGATGCGACGACCCATCGCCCATCCACGGTTCGGTCGACGAGCGGGTGGGCGCGCGAAGGGACGATCACCACATCCGTTTCAACCGTCCCGTCGAAGATCGAGAGTCTGATGTCTCCATCCCAGAACGCTGGCTGGCGAAGCTTGTGATTGCCATCGTTGACCTCGCGCCACCACCGCGCATATTCCGCATGAAAATCTCGCCGCAGCCGAATGAGCGCGAGCCGATCGTCCATCAGCGCGGCATAGCCATAGTCGAACCAACCCGTCGGCGCTGCGGGCAACGGGGTTTCATCTGCTATCGTCGAGGCTTCGATCATTGCCGCGTGCTCGCAGTGGATCGCGCGGCGCGCAAGTCTAACACTCCTAAATTCACCCTTTAATGCTTGCCATTTCCGCCAAAACGACAGACCCTTTCGTTTCGGGAGAGAAGATGATGAAACCAGGATTTCTTCTGGCGGCGGCCATTCTTGGCACGGTCGCCGTTCCGGCACTTGCGCAGAATCTGAATTCTCTCGGGCTGGGGGAGGTCGTCGTCACCGGCAACCGCAACAGCGCGCGCTTTGCTCAGCAGGAGCGCCCCGTGGTCGGGCTTCGCAGGCAGGCCGATTCAGCGGTGCTGCAACTTTCGATCGCATCGGACTCGCGCGACGAGGCAGTCCGCAAGCGCGAGATTCACACCATGTTGCTGGCCGCACTTGATCGCGCCGCTGCCGCCGGGGTCGAGCTGGTCACCGGCAGCTTCGAACTGGTCCCGGTCACCAGGGCGAACTACCAGGATCTGCCCATGGGTTCGGCGGGGCGCATCGATACAAGCCAGGTCAACCTCATGGCCAAAGTCAAGCTTGCCGGCTCGACGACCGCCGCGCAGCAGCGCCTCGAGGCTTTCATCAAAGCCGTGCCGCGCACCGGCCGCGGGACCCTGGACAAGGCCGGCGGCTTGACCCTCACCATCGTCAACCCCGATCAGTATCGCGACGCGATCGTGACCTTGGTGGCTGAAAATGCCCGCCATTATGCCGCGATGTTCGGCCCGGATTATGCCGTCCAGGTGACTGGCGTGGACGGGCAAATTGCATGGTCGCAGGTCAGCGGGACCGACGTGTTCCTCTATGTGCCCTATCGCTACACGATCCTTCCCAAATGACTCTCATCGGGAAAACCGCCATGAAAGCGCTCACCCTCGCGGCCCTTGGCTGCCTTGCTTTCGTCGCCAGCCCATTGCGTGCGCAGGACGATGACAGCGGCGGCGGTGAGATCGTCGTCACCGGCATGCGCAACAGCCTTTCACGCCCCGGCGTGATCATCCAGCCGCCGCCAGTCATCGGGCTGAAACGGATGGCGGATTCCGCGGTGCGGACCATCGAGATCATCTCCGATTCGCGCGAGGAGGCAATGCGCAAACGCGAAGTCCAGGCCATGCTGCTCGACGCGATCGACCGCGCGAAACGCGACGGCTTCAGCCTGGTCACCGGCCAGTTCGAGCTCGTCGAAGTCACCCGCGCCAACTGGCAGGATCAGTTCCCAGCGCTCGCCGGCAAGGAGGATTCGACCGGCGATGACGAAGATGATGACGATGATAATGGTAAGGCACCGCCCGCATTCGAGGACAATGGCAGCACCGCGACGGCGCATCTGAAGGTGAAGACGAAGCTGAACGGCTCGATCGGCAGCGCCCAGCAGAAGATCAACGCCTTCGTCAAATCCGTCCCCGCCACCGGTCGCTCGCAGATCGAGCAGAAGGGCCAACTGGCCCTCACGATCATCAACCCCGAGCAATATCGCGACGAAATCTACCGCCGTATCGCCACCGGCTCCCAGCACGCCGTCACCTTTTACGGCGCGGAATATGGCTTGGACGTCACCGGCCTCGACAAGAGCATCGCGTGGAAACAGGTGAGTAACACCGAGGTGTTCCTCTACATCCCCTATGAATTCTCGGTCAGGAAATAGGGTGGCGTACCGGCGAGGCGCGCCGCGAATATTCCGCGCCCGCGCTTTTCTCTTGGACGCGAAAAGATGGTCGCGCTCCTTCGTGACCGGCCCGGTCGAACCCATCCGCGACTGAGCTTCGCCGCCCGATGATATCGACCGAAACGCGCTTTCACGCGGCGATGCGGTCGACCTTGATATTCTTTTCACGCGCCCGGGCCTGGGCCAGATCATGCGCGGCCTGCATCCGCATCATGGTGTCGGCGCGGACGCCAAAGCCCTTCTCGAAGCGGATCGCCATTTCGGCGGAGAGTCCGGCATTGCCGTTAAGAAGATTGCTCATCGCCTGGCGTGTCACGCGCAGCTTCTCGGCCACGACAGTCACGCTCAGGCCATGCGGCTCGACGATCTCGGTGCGAAGCCAGGCGCCCGGATGGACGGCAAAGCTCGGATGAAGCGTGATAGCCATCAGTGATAATCCTCCAGATCCATGTCCTCGATCGCGAGCGCGCTGTTAATGCGAAATGTCATCCGCCAGTTTTTCGTCACGGTCAGCGACCATTCGCCTTCCCGATCGCCGGCCAGCTGATGAGCGCCGTAATTGGGCGGCGCCTTCAATTCCTCCACGGTCTCGATCGCCGTCAGATAAGCCAGCATGTTGCGGAGCCGTCCGACCAGATTCCCCGACAGCCCCTTGGCTTTTCCAGTTTCGGCGAAACTGCGGAGCGCCTTGTGCCGGATGCTCTCGATCTCCATGCCGCAAGATGGCCATGACGATGTCGTCTGTCAAGTGTCGCTTGACGGTCGGGTTCAGTTTACCCAACGCCGCAAGCCCCGCTCAATCCAGCGCCGACAAATCCCTCGGCAGCAGCTTCTTGAACAGCGCAAGCACCCGCCGCGCCTCGCGCGGTTCCAGGAGGATGGCGTGGCGCACGGCCGCCGCGATCAGCGTCATGGTGAGCTCGGCGAAAGCCGAGAGGGAAGGGGCCGAAATGCCGGGCGCAAGCGGCCGCAAGGCGTCGCAGAGCAGGCCCGAGAGGTACGCTCCGTCCTCGGCATCTAGCGCCTGCAGCGCCCGGTCCGCCTGCGTTGCCGTCCAGATGTCGCGCATCAGCGGCTCGTCAACGAACATCTGGTAATAGCTGTCCGTGATCCGGCACAGCGCCGGATACACATCCTCGACGGCCTTCACCGCAGCCAGATCGCGCGCCACACAGGCGCGGCCGATCGCGTTGTAACGCTCGGCCAGCGTCCCGATGATCGCCGTCTTGTCGGGGAAATATTGATAGAGCGATCCGAACGCCACGCCGCTCCGCTCGACCACGTCGCTCATCCGGAACGCCTCGCTGCCTTTCTCGGCCATCACCTCCGCCGCGCATCGCAGGATGCGTTCGAACCGCTCGCGGCTGCGCTGCTGGGTGGGGACGACGCGGGCCAGTCCCTGGGGACGCGCGGTGTCCGATGTCGCCCGTTTCGCTTTGTCCGCTGCCACCGCTGATCCCTTCTGAAATGCGCTTGACGAGCATAATGCGAGAGTTTATCGCGTTTTGCAAATACGAGGATATCTCGCATTTTGGCAAGGAAAGGATCGATCCCATGTTGAAGACACTCGTCACCGCTTCGCTCTGGTTCTCCGCCATCGGCTGCGGCCTGCTCGCCGGTCTCTATTTTGCCTTTTCCACCTTCATCATGACCTCGCTCGGCCGGATCGATCAGGCCGCCGGCATTTCGGCGATGAACGCGATCAACATGGATATCGTCAGGTCGTCGTTCCTGCCGCTCTTCCTCGGCACAACTCTGGTGAGCGCGCTGCTCGCCGGCTTCGCGATCCTCCGCTGGAGCGAGCCGAGCGCCTGGGCGATGCTGGCCGGCGGCGTGATCTATGTGCTCGGCATGTTCGTGGTGACGATGCTCTTCAACGTGCCACTCAACGACGCACTCGCCGCGGTCGCTCCCGCCAGTGCCGAGGGCGGAGCGGTCTGGGTCCGCTATCTCAAGGACTGGACCTTGTGGAACCATGTCCGCACCCTGGCCTGCACGGCTGCGACCGCGCTGTACATCCTGGCGATCGCAGCGCGGTGAGGTGATATGCGAACAGACTTGCCACGCCGAACCTGCTGTGTATTATAAACGCAACACACTAAAGGACGCCCTATGATCTGGCTTGCTCTCGCTGCGGCGGCGGCCGCCGTCACCGCCACCGTCCCTGACCAACCGGCACTCACCGACCAGCTGGTCAGCGTCGAGCGCGAATTCTTCCAGCTGTTTTTCGAGGGATCGTGCGATCTCCCGCGGTTCCGAAGCTACCTGACCGACGACGTCGAATTCTATCACGACAAGGGTGGATTCAATGTCCACAACGCGGATGAATTCACCGCCATCTTCGCGAAGAACTGCAGGGATCGGGAGGACCCGACCACATGGCGGTCCCGGCGGGAACTGGTTCGCACCTCGGTGCATGTCGATCCGGTGCCCGGCTGGGGCGCAATCGAGACGGGCGATCATTTGTTCTTCGAGCGCAAGGGAAAAGACGGCGCCGAGAAACTCGCCGGCAAGGCAAAATTTGCCATGGTCTGGGTGTTCGGCACCGACGGCAAGTGGCGCGTAAGCCGCATCCTGAGCTACGCGCATGAAGCGGCGGACCAGGGCTTGGACTAATTCGGGGACACTATACTAAACTCGCACCGCAATCGTCCCATCGGATCTTGATGCCACCGCGATTTCGGCGTGTCGGCGTGACGACCGTCACGCGCTCGCCGACCTCGTCGCGCTAATATCAGCCATCATACAGGTCCGTTACTGGATGGGATATTTGAAGTGGCCGATCGTCGTGAGAGCGAAAATCCCAAGGTTTTCGTCCTGAAGCGTGAGCTCAGTGAAGTCTATTTGCTGCTCGATAATATATCGACAAATCCCGACAACAAACTTCCCGCCACGGAGGCTGGCGTCCCGATTGGTCTCGATAAGGAATGGCTGAAGAAGGTCTGTGACATCGACTGGCCACCTGACGGAACGACCGACAAAGCGAAAGAGGCAAGTCTGCTCATCCGAGCGAAGGACTTCCTGAACAACCTTGCCAAGCCTGCCAGCGGCGCAAGCATCGCCTTTACCCTCCTGGCGACGCAGGACGAGTCGCGCGTCCGGCGCCATTCCGACGAGGGCGGCGAACATGTCCCGTCGCGCAGCTCGCTCGCTCGCTCCGCTTATCCCGATTATGTGCCGGAGGCGAAACGCTTTCGGACCATGCAATTCTGGCTTTCGCTCTTCCTGGTGGCCTGTCTGCTCCTGACCAGTGCGCTGACCTGGAACGTCGCTTACGGCAATGCCGCAATCCGGCAGCTGTCGGCGGCTCAGGCCAGTTTCGACAGCGCGAGCCTGAAGGTCGAGGCTACCGAGGCTACCGAGGCTACCGAGGCCCCGAAGACTGAGACGGCCAATCCGAAGCAAGGCGCGCAGATCACCCAGGTCGTGGTGAAGACCGCCACGGACCTCTGCGCGACGGCGAAGAAGGAGCCTTCGAAGGCGGACGCCAGCCTCTCCGGATATGTGTCGCTATCCCAATTGCAGGCATGTGAAATATTTGAGCAGGCTGACTATACGCGCACATCGGCGCGGATCGCTGTCGTGCGGTGGCTTCACCCCATCGCGCCGGACAAGTACCTGGCGAACCACAAGAACGAAGACTATCTGGCGGTGGCAACTGCGCGCGCCTCGATCTGGGGCAACGGCGTTCTCCCATTTCTGTTCGGATTGCTCGGCGCGGGGGCTGCGGTCGTAAGGAGCCTCTCGCGCAAGATGAAGCTCAGCCTCCTGACACCGCGCGATTCCACCCTGTCGCCGCAGCAGCTTGCGCTCGGCGCGGTGACCGGGGCCTGTATCGGCCTATTCATGGCACAGCCCGGTTCAGCCGAAACCACGGCCGGTACCGCGCTCGGCCCGGTCGCGCTCACCGGCTCGGCCCTGTCGTTCGTGGCGGGCTTCGGCGTCGACGCGGTATTCGAGACGATTGACGGGATCATCCGCCGGATCTTCAACATCCCTTCGCCCCCTGGCGCACAAGGCGCCGCGGTTGCCGACAAAGCTGACGCCCGCCCGGAAATGATCGATCGCGCGGCGCAAGAGCTACTCCACGTAGTGCAAAAAAACGTCGCCGCGCAGGTGCAACGCTAATCCGGGCTAATTCGGGGGCACTATACTAAACGCGCGAAGGCCGCCGCTCCTGGTAAGTGTCCTCCCATAGCCTCAGCGACCACCGACCGGCGCGAAATCGAGCCGCGCTCTCTCGCCGACCAGCCCGCTGGCCACGCGCCCCTCCACAAGCTCATAGCCCATCAGCGCGAACAGCCGGTCGTTCAGGAAAATCGGCCGCGCATTGCCATACCAGTCAACGCAGGACGCCTGACAGGCATCGTCCCGCGCGCCCTCGGCATTCGCAACCAGCTCGCCCGCCGGCGAAAAGCGCCGCGTATCGCGCCGGAGAAAGGCCACCGCCGATCCGGACCCCAGAAAACGCGCGACAGGAGAATCCCCCAGGTCTCGCGTGACGGGAAGGCCCAGCATCCCCGACGCGCCGTTTGAGCTGCCTTCATCCGCTCGGAAAAAGAAAGCCTGACTGCGGCTTTCGCCCTCATGCGCCGCCGGCAGGAAATAGCTGTCGCCGAGCCGGCTCCTGTCCCCGAGCTCGATCGCGCTGAACCCCAGCCGCTCCTTCGCATCATTGCCGATCGCGATGGCATCGGCGCCGATGATGTCGATGCGATCAACGCCGTGCGGCACCGCGATATGCGCGATCGCCCCGCCACTGAGCGGCACCGCATGCACGATGCTGGTGCCTGTGTGCTCGTTGAACGTGCCGGCGCTGTAGATCAGGTGCCGGCCGACAAAGCGATTATGAAAGCTCCAGGAGTGCTCGCCGACCGGCAAGGAGCGATATGCCGCCGCGCTCATCACCCGGGACCCGTCGCCAAAGGCGGCAAGGGGGAGGGTGAGGAGCGCCGCCGCCCCTTCGCTATGCTCGGGTCGCCACATCGCATCCCCGGCGCTGTCGGCGCGGACGACGACACTCAGCCGCTTCGCCGCCCGGTCCTCCGCAAAGGAGAACTGGTCGACCGGCCCGCCCCAGGCCTGCACCGCACCCGGCGGCGAACCGTCGAGCGGCAGCCGATAGACGAACGCGCCGGACCGGGCCGTCGGCGTGCGATCTCCATCGGTCCAGACATAGACCGCCGCACCAGACACATAGAAGGTGCGCGAATAGGATCCGAGAACCGCCGTCGCCCGGCAGGCGAGGCGCGGCGCGGCAAGGTCGCACAGCGTCACGGTGTGGAGCGTCGAAAGATCGGCGCCGGGCTTCCGGCGCAGCGGCTCGGGCACATAGAGCTTCGTTATGGGCAGCGTGCGCGCGAACGGTGCGTCGGGCTTGCCGGTCCAGCGCTGCAATCCTGGCAGCGCGTCGAGCGGCCTGTCTGTATCGAGGTCGAGCGGCGTGTAGAAGATCAGCGTCGATCCAACGAGACGCGACGCGTAATTTGTGGACGAGTAATAATCGTTGGAACGCAGATGATAGCTGTCTTCGAAGGCGAGCTTGCCGTTAGGCGCTATGCGGAACCGGTTTATCTCGGTCCCCCCGCGCTCATAGCTATAGCCGACAACGACGATCCGGTCGCCGCTGACCAGCATCTCGTCATACCAGGCGTCCCCCGACGAGCCCGGCGGGAACGCATCGATATGATCGACATTGCGCATCCTGTTGCCGGCGAGCGAAACCGTGAAGAGCCGCCCGCGCCGCAGGATCACGAGATGATCGCCCGCGACCTTGACGATCCCGCCCTCATCGACATCGGCTTCCTGCGTGTTGGTGATGCTGGTGGACTTCGTGCCGGTGACCACGACGTCCTGGGATGCCATGGTCGCCACCGCTACCGGGCTCCCCGGCTCAGCGGCTGAGGGTGGCGGGGGAGGGGCGGGGGCTACCATCGGTGGCGGCGACGACATGACGCGTTCACGCTGGGCGACACGCCGCATGAAGGCGATAAACTGCCGGTCGCTCTCAAAGGCGCGCATCGCTCGAGCATGAGGCGCAGCGGGCGGAGCAGCGGACGCGGCGCAAGCGCCAATCCAGATCGAGATCGCTAGCGCTAGCGCTAGAGCGAATTTCCTCATTGGCCCCTCCTTGATTTCAGTTATGATATCACATAGCGATATGCGATCAAGCTGCGGTTCGAGGCGGTATTTCGGGGACACTATACTAAACTCGCGAACCACCGCCGCTCCCAATACACCGTCTCCCAGACCCCTGACTGCCCAGGTGCCGATCCTGTGACCGCTGAGTTGCGCCCGGCCGTCTCGCCGCGGTCACCACATGGCAACCGCCCGCGTCACAGCCCGAACTCCTTCCCGAAAAAGACGTCGATATTGAACCACACCTGGCGTTTTTGATCGGTCTTGATGTCCGTCACGTCGAAGACGTCGAAGCTATGGCCGTCCTGGTTGACCAGCGATTGCCCTTCGACCTTCCAAGGCAGCAGGAACAACACGCGATACTCCTCCGCCACGTTGACCGCGTTGAAGGAATCTGCCGCGCTCGTGCCCTTGTGGCCGCCGGCGATCGAGCTCATGAGCGCGCCCATGATGCGATGTTCGCGCTCGGCATCTTCGTGCCTGCCCAGCTTCTCCAGCGCCAGCTGCGCAACGATATGGGCCATGAAATCGGTCCACACCCCGGACAGCCGCGCGCGCGCCATGCCGAGCGCCTTGTCGGGACTGGTGTCGACCAGTGCGTCCGCGTTTTTCCAATCCGTCCATTTATTCTCGGCATAATCAAGTTGCGCCGATGCCTGTTTGCGCAACCACAGATAGTCGACGCCAGGCTCGCCGGCCTCGGCCTTCGCCACCGCTGCGGCATAGGCCTTGGCATCGAAATCGGCCTGCCGTTTCGAGAAGGCGGGGCTGGAGCAGGTCAGCGCGACCGCGATAAACAACAGGGCCGATCGCCCAAACATCGTAGCTGATGGTCTCGTCATGGCGCTCCCCGCTTTGCCTTGCCTGTAATGCCCGCCCTGCCCCCGCCGGGACCGTGACGCAACACCCTCGCTGACCACCCGTCGGCGCGAAATCTTCGCATCGGCCCCTCCTTGATTTAGGGCATGATATCACATATCTAAATGCGATCAAGCCGCGGTTGGAAGCAGGCGAGTCCACCTGTTTCGACGCCGGCTTACGTGATCCAGGCGGCCGGAGGAGGGGCAGCGAGTGGCACATTGCAGACGCAGGCGGTTGGTCTCCGGCCGATGAGAACCAGCGCACGCCTCGGACTCGTCGCTATTGGCTTCATCGCGCTCGGCTGCCTGGCCGCCGCCCTCGCGCTCCGGTCCCCCGTCCTTCCACACAGCGCCCCTCCGCAGGCCGCGCCGTTGCCGACGTCGAAGCCGGCGGACAACCCGCAATATGGCGGCGCCACCCCGATCGGCCGCGAGCACTGGGTCGACGGGATCGAGCATCCCGAGAGATACTACGCGCCCCACAGCGTCGTGGTCGCCTTCGACATCACCGCGTCGGGAGCAGCGAAGCACTGCAAGGTCACCGTGCCAACCCCTCAGGACGGTTTTGGCCGAAAAGTCTGTGCCGCCATGGAACGGAATGCCAGATTCCTTCCCAAGCGCAACGCGCAGGGGAAAGCGGTTTCGACCCGAGGCTGGGTACGGGTTCGGTTCGTATCCGACGAGTAGATCCGGTTCGTGGTGCGCGAGATTAAAGGATCAAGGAAAAGGGCGCCGTAACCCCAGTACGCCGCTGCAGCCTTGAGCTTGGCACATCAGTCTCACAGCTTAACGATTGGCTGGTACGCGTTGAGTGGTGAACTCGGGATGAGGACTTGGGGATGAAGCTGTTTCTTGGCCTGGCTGCCGCCCTTGCCCTCACGTCATGGCTGGCGACCGCCCAGGAAACGCAGGACTGTCCCTACTGCGGACCCGACATCATAGCGATAGGAACTTACCGTCCTAAAATATTTCATATTCACCAAGGTGACGGCGATTTAATCATAGATGTAAAGGAAATAGCCGGAGGACGCTACCCTCTGATTAAGGCAGGAGCGCGTATATCATCGAAAGATGCCTATGCATTTTCAGAAAAAAATGGTGATCTTACTATCGTATTTTCTGACGGAGATAGGATATTATTCAGAGAATTCAGTAAATCCTATAATCACGTTGGAATAGAATTCGCCAATGGCGAAAATTGGTCTCAAGATGAAATACGGGATCTCGCGAACATCGGCTCTGCGAGAAACACCCATCTCTACGGTGATGGGCGAGGTGCTGTTTTCGATCCAAAGGGGTTCGCCAGAACCATTGTTTCGAAAGGGGGCGGCGACACGATTCTATATAATGCGGGATATGGAAAGCTGAGGATTGACGAGGTCGATCCTGAGGGCCCCCGCGACTATAATGCGCTGAATCTCGGTCCCGGATTGTCTGCTGCCCAAGCCAAAGTCACGAAAACACCGAAAGGCGATATCCTGCTGTCGTTCGGGCACGGCGACATCATAACCATGGTGGGAGCCATGGCGAGGTCGGACACAAACGCGCATGGCATGCAGACCATAAACTTCGCCGACGGGACGAAGTGGACAATCGGCGATCTTCGCTATCAGCTGAGCCCGTCTGTCGGCGACATGGAAGTTACCGCCGATCATTTCGCCAGCACCATCAGTGCCAGCAGCCTCGCCGATGGCGACTACACGCAAAGCTCTATTACGGTAAATCATCCGCACAAAGCGGATGCGATTGCTGTAAGGGTCTTGAACGTATCGCAGACAGGGAATGTTGATAAAACCATTTCAAATGTCGATCTTTTGAAGATGTTTAATTGCTATAATGGGAGTGGCTCAGGTTCTTCCGATGTTAGCATTGATTGGAGTTTTGCTCCGGAGGACAACCTCAAAAAAGCCTTTGACTATCTGAAGGAAGGGCAAAGCGTCGTCCTGGATTATCTGATCGCGATATCGGATGGCCAGGGAGGCGAAATCCATAAGCATATCAAAATCACCGTTGCCGGGCCGGTGGCTGATGCCCAAAGTGACGACACCTTTGTGTTCGAAGCCCCAGATCCCGCAGAGGTCCGCCTGTTGGAGGCTGCGGCAGCGAAAGCTTCGTCCGAATTCGATCGGCCTGTCCGCGGGCAATCGACCGACATCTATCTTGTCCTCGACACCTCTCCATCCATGTTGCTTCCAACCAGTGCCGCTGGCATCTCGGCGATGATAAAGGCCACGGCCTCAAAATCCTCGAGGGGCTGCGCCTATGCATGCCACGAGCAGAACCCGCAACAGGATGGCGTTGCGGTCCACGACCGGCACGGTGCTACCATCCTTTTCGGCCCGGACGGCAAGGCCAGGCCCGCTCCGGATCTGGACAAATGCGAACAGGCCCTTCGCTCGTTCGAACGATATGAATGCCGTAAGCTGGCAAAAGGGGTGGGCGGAACTTACGCTGATCCGTACTGGGCGGCACGCCATTATGGTTCTCTCTTTGGCGGCGCGAACATCCCGCTGCGCATCGATGCTGAAACCGATGCCGCCCGCGCGCTGATGGGCGAACTGGGCCGCGCTTCCCGGCGGCCCGATACTCGTCTGCGCTTACAGGTCTTCGGGTTCGGGGAAGGCGCGCCAACGCCCCTCACCAGTGCGATGACGGATGCAAGCAAACTCCGCCCGGCCGCCTTTCCCGTTCTCGCCGAGATGCAGCCGAAATGGGACAGGAACGGTTGTCGGCTCGCCACGAGTTGCAATGATGACATGGCGACCGATTTCAAGGCCATGCTGGCCGCAATGATGGTGACGATTTCCGCCGGCGGTCATGGATCTGGAGCCCATCCGGCACGGAAACTCATGCTGCTTGTCACTGACGGGATGGCGGATGAACCCAAAGGGAAGCGGCGCTGGGTCAGAGAACTCTCGCCCGACGATCTGGCGCAATGCGAGGCGCTCAAGGCGAAGGGCGTCCGCATCGCGATAGTGTATCTCGAATACCCGCCCGTGGCACTTGTCGGAGACGCATGGTCCGAAGCGATCGTCGGGCCGCATATGGCGCGGATCGAGCCGGCGCTGCAGAAATGCGCCTCACGCATCAATCGCACGCCGCTGGTCGTCAAGGCGGGCCTTGGCCACAACATACCGGAAGCGCTGCGCCTGTTGTTCCGGCGCTCCGTCGCAAGCCCGCCGCACGCACGGTGACCCGGCCGTAACCCGCAGATCCGTGCGAAAATCTGGCGGCACCCTCAGCCCCGGCGACCACGCAGCCGTCATTCTTGTAGCTCTCCGAAGCGCCGGATGGCGGACGCCCCGGTCCAGACCGAGCAAGTCCCTTTGAAGACTATGGTGCGCCCAGCCGGAGGCTTGCGGAAATGAACGATGGTGATCGTGCTACGCGCTTTCGCAGCGCCAAGATTGTGGATCGGCGTGCAACAGGGACCCCGTTAGCGGGGTGATCGGCGTCTAAAAGG
>JBDTXU010000407.1:0-4814 GCA_040006055.1 Sphingomonas bacterium
CACGAAGGCCGTGATCGGAACTCATCACCAGCGCCTCATAGGTGATGAGGCCGGAGTCCGTCAGCATCTGAATGGTATGGAGAAAGCGGTCCTTTGCTTCGGTTCCGGCCTCGACGTTGACCAGATCGGGAGTCAAAGTCACAAATGCCGGCCAGCTCGCCTGAAGCAAGCGAGCCACCGCTTCGGAGTACGGCGCGTCCGGTATGTTCGGGCATTCGTGCAGGAACGTCACCAGATTCTGGACTCCTAATCTCTGTTTATGACTCGGATCTCCTCCTCTCCTGAGGCTTCCATTTTTTCTATTAACCATATCTTAACAAAGGTTAACAAACCGTAAATCCATGGTCTTTTCCGGATCGTGCCCGACGCAACTGGGCGTATCCGCATCTTCGCGCTCACTATTTGTATGTGCTTTCGTCGCGGGGGAATCTGGAGGCCAAGATCCTGTAAAATCACCAGAACTGGCCGAACATAAATTGCATGGATCGAGCTTGTCAGCCGTATCCGTTATTCGTGCGACTACTCCCATAGTATCAATATGTTTCTTTAAATCAATCCAGTTAGGTCTCGTATTCAATTCTTGCGCACGACCCAAGCGTCTCTGCGACGAAGTTGCGACCAAGCGCGCATCGTTCCTTGTCGTTACGGATTACTCCCATTGATCCGCCCGGACTCGGTGCGACTGGCGGCTCCGACTGTTCAAAAGGTCGCAGCATGACCGTTCGACGCCGGGTTCGCTGGGTTAGCACCAAAATGGTTTCGTTGCCGAAATCGTATTAACTATATGATTATCTCCTCATGGCAGAGTGTTAGCGGGGGAGAAATGGGATGCAGACCGAACATCAGGTGTCAGTCGGGCAAGGGGGACTGAACCTCTCCGATGAGGAGATCGGCACGCGCGCCGCCTTGTATAATTCCGATCCGCATTTCGCGGCCGATCTGCGCAGCTTCTGGTCGCAGGGCAGGCCGGCGGCGGAGGATATCATCCGCGCCTATTGGAACGAGAAGGTCTGCGCGAAGATCAAGCCTGAGGTCTGGCGGGACAATCCGCAACTTACCCCGGACAGCGTGACGAACCGCGCCCTGGTGCGCTTCGATCGGCTGCTCGGCGGGCCGATCGATGACGCCTGGGTGAAATATTCGGCGGAGCGGGCTCACCGCGTCCGCGTGCTCGGCCTCTCGCTGATGCAATCCATGATCCAGCTTGCCGATCTCTACCGCGATCTGGCCAATCTGGCCCGCACCCTCTTTGCCGATGATCCGGCGAGGGGCGAGCGGGTCGCTAGCGCGATCGGCAAGTTCGGTATTATCGAAACCGAGGTGACGGTAGCCGAAGTCGCGGCGACTGAGCGCGCCGGAGCGAACTCGTTGCTTTCGACGATCGGCGACAAATTCCACGCGATGTCACGCGACCTGCTGACCGCGACGGTGTCAGACGCGCAGGACCTGCACAAGCGGGCGACCGCGAGTGCGGCCTCGGCACGGCGCATGCTTGGCCATACCGCCGATGTCGCCGCCGCAGCGGAGCAATCGGCGGAAGCGATGAATGACGCAGCGCGCACCGCCGCGATCCTCATCGAGACGATCGCGGTGACCGAGAAGGAGGTTGCGGCAGCCACCGAGGTCGCCGCGCGGGCGGCCGACAAGTCGATGCGCGCGGTCGACGCCTCGAAACTTCTGTCCAATCATGCGGAATCGATCGAATCCATCCTGGGCCTGATCCGCGATATTGCCGGGCAGACCAACCTGCTTGCGCTCAACGCCACGATCGAGGCGGCGCGCGCCGGCGATGCCGGCCGTGGTTTCGCCATTGTGGCGCAGGAAGTGAAGACGCTGGCCAGCCAGAGCGCCCGCGCGACCGATGATATCGCGCTCAAGATCTCCGCGATCCAGGCGGCGACCGATGAAGTCGTCGAAGCCAATGGCTCGATCCATCGGACGATCGACGAGGTCCAGGCGCATGCCGGCCGAATCCAGGATGCCATGAACCGCCAGACCCAAACCGTAACGGCGATCACCAGCGCCGTCGACGAGACCGCGCTCGCGGCGAGATCGATGGCGGAAAATGTCGCGGTCATCCGGTCGGGAACGCAGCATATGGCGACCGAAATCGAGGAGGTCGAGAACGGCTTTCGCCTCGTCGACGAGCGGCTGATCGCGCTGGAGGCCGAGACGGCGACCTTCATCGAACGCATTGTCGTCTGAACTCGCTGGTGATGTTGCGCCCTTGAAGCGGCGGTTCATGCTCGCGATAACAGCGGGATGACCATCCACCGCTGCTCCTGGGCCGACAACGACCCGCTCATGCGTGCCTATCACGACACTGAATGGGGCGTGCCCGAGCGCGATAGCCGCGCGCTCTGGGAGAAGCTGATGCTCGACGGCTTCCAGGCCGGGCTCGCCTGGATCACCATCCTGCGCAAGCGCGATGCCTTTCGCGAAATGTTCAGGGGCTTCGATCCCGAGATCGTCGCGCGCTTCGACGAAGCCGATATCGAGCGCCTGCTCGGCGACGCGCGGATTATCCGCTCGCGGGCTAAGATCGAGGCGACCATCGGCAATGCCCGCGCCTTTCTCGCGATGCGTGACGCTGGGGAGGATTTCTCAGCCTTTGTCTGGGGCATGGCGGGCGGCGAGCCGATCATGGGCGACGGCGTGCATTTTCCCGCCAAAACGCCGTTATCGGAAGCTATGTCGGCTGCGCTCAAGAAGCGCGGCTTCAAGTTCGTCGGGCCGGTGATCGTCTACGCCTGGATGCAGGCGACCGGCGTGGTCAACGATCATAGCGAGCACTGCTTCAGGCGAAATACCTGAGATCGCAGCGAGGCCGGGCGGCGAGGGTGGAACTGGTCCTACCCTCGCCGCGAATGATCAATGCTGCATATCGCCCATCGGTGCCACGCCGTCAGTCGGCTTCGGCCGCGGGGCCGGCGGCACCATGATCGAGACATTCTGCATCATGCCCCGGTCCTCATGGTCGAGGATATGGCAGTGGAGCACGAACTCGCCGATATAGCGCTCGTACCGCGTCCGGACGGTGACCTTGTAGACGCCGGCCGGGCCCCCCGTGAGGCTCTTCACCCAGAGCGTGTCCTTCCAGACGCCTTTCAGGCCCGGATATTGCGGATCGACCACACCCTTGGAATCCTTGTCGATCGCGTCGGGCGCGCTGACGTCGGTGCCATCGGGGGCGATGATCGATACCACCTGGAACGGGTTGATATGGATATGGAAGGGATGGCCGCCGGCTTGCGACGTCAGCGTCCATTCGTCGACATCGCCCAGATACAATTTCCGGTCGATCCGTTTGGGATCATAAGGCTGGGCCTGGTCAGGATTGAGCGTGTTGCTCACCATGAAGTCGGTATGGGTCGAGTCCCGGCTCTTGATGAAGAAGGTCAGGTCCTGATGCCCGGTCACGTCGCCCGCTTTGATATCCTCATGCGGGGTAAAGCTGGTGAGCTTCAGGCCCGCCTGGAGATCGGCGACCACGGTCGGGCGCACCGCCGGCGGCATGATCTGGTTGGCGTTCGCGATCAGCGCATCCCGAACATAAGCGCCGACATCGCCGACCGGCTTGCCGGCCGCGACCTCGACGATCCCGAGCAGTTGCGGCCCGGGCGTGTCGCCATTGACTGAACCGACGCCCGGTGAGGAGGCGTCGATGACGCAATAGCGGCCGGCTTCGGGGAAGGTCATCAGCGCATCGAAGCGATAGCCGGGCTGGAACACCGTCACCTGCTTCTGCTGCGCCGCGCCCGTCGTGATCCCGTCAGCGGCGACCACTTCATAAGCCAGGGTGGCGCCGGTGCAGCTATGGTCGAGGAAGTTGCGCTCCTGGGCCGGGCTCAGGATGGACGCGAGCTGCGCTTTCGGGGCCAGCTTGACGAGCTTCAGGCTGATCGTGTCGCGCACGCCGGCATGGATCATCCGCCAGCGCTCGATCTGGCCCTGGACGGCCTTGAAGGTCGGCAGGACGACGCCGTTGAGCGAGGTGTAGCGGCCTGATTTGCCCCAGCCGCCAAAGCCGTCATAGCTCTCCACGCCGCCGACATCGCCCGGATCGCAGCGATAGGTGCCGTTCGCGTTGCGCTTGATCGGGCCGAGCTTGCCGGGCTCGGCCGGCTCGCGACAGGCGTACTGGATCTGCTGGAACACAAGGACGCGCTCCTTGAAGCCATTGAGCAGCGTATCGACGTCGCCATGCTCGTCCGGCGTCGGCAAGCGGCTGCCGCGCACGATCAGCGCGCCCGCCATCCCGCTCGAAACCTGCAGCGCGGTCGAGCCGTGGCGGTGCGTATGGTACCAGAAGGTGCCCGAGGGATGGTCGCTCGGGATGTTGTATTCATACTCGAAGGCGACGCCGGGATTGATCGACAGCAGCACATTGTCGCCATTGCCGGCCGGGTTCACCCACAGGCCGTGCGTGTGGAGGTTGGTGCCGTTGAAGCAATGCGGCGCATTGTCGTGCGGCATATCCTCCATGGGCTCGGCCATCTTGCCCGGCAGGCAGGTCGGATCGAGCGGCAGCTTGTTGTTGAGGTTGACGCGGATCGTGTCGCCGGGCCGCACTTCGATGGTCGGCGAGACATAAGGCACCTTCGGATCGACATCGGTGCCGTCATAGCTGCGCAAGCGGACCTTGTCGTACCTGCCGGTCGCCGGGTTGAAGATCTGCCCGTCGGTATAGACGATGTTGAGATCGAGTATGCGCTCATGCGGCAGCGGGGGACGGCCCGGCTTCGCGCCGAGCTCCCGTGGATTGCCGATCTCGCGGTCCGCGGTTTGCGCCAATGCGGGCCCGCTCCAGGCGA
>JBDTXU010000408.1:0-6672 GCA_040006055.1 Sphingomonas bacterium
CGTCACCCGTGACGTTATCCGCGCCGGAACCGGTGCGGACATTCTCGAAACCGGTAATGGTGTCGCTGCCCCAGCCCGTGGCCGTCAGCGTGGCCAGGTTGACCGTCACCGCGGTCGAGCCGCCGAAGGCCAGCGTGTCCACGCCCAAACCGCCGTCGAGCGTGTCGTTGCCAAGGCCGCCTTCGATGACGTTGTTACCCGAGTTACCGGTCAGGATATCGTTGCCTGACCCGCCAACCAGGTTCTCGATGCTGAAAAACTGGGCGATCAGATTGCCATTGACGGTGCCGGTGGCGTCATTGGTGTTCAGGCTGGCCGTAATGTCGACCGCGTAGCCCGCGAAGGAAGCGGTATCGGACCCGGCACCGCCGTCCAGGAAGTCCGAGTAGCTGTCCAAATTCAGCCCCGGGTTGAGCGTGTCGTCACCCGCGCCGCCCGCAATGTAATTCTCGTTGACGTCGCCTGTGAGCGTGTCCGCGAAGGCCGAACCCTGCAGATTCTCGAACCCGCTGAGCGTATCCGTGCCCGCGTTGATCGTGTTCTGCGCCCCGCCCTGCAGGCCGAGGCTGACCGTCACGCCAGCCGTCGCGCCCGCATAGGAAACAGTATCGCCGAGGTCGGAAGGATTGCTGCCGGCGCCGCCGTTGAGCGTGTCGTTGCCAAGGCCGCCTTCGATGGTATTCTGGTTGCTGTCGCCGGTCAGGATGTCGTTCAGAGCCGAACCGACCAGATTCTCGATGCCTGTCAGGGTGTCGGATCCGGCCGCGACCGTGTTCTGGGCCACGCCCTGCACATTCAGGTCGACCGTCACGCCCGTGGTCGAGCCGGCGCTGAACGCGTTCACGAACGAGGCGGTGTCGTTGCCATTGCCGCCGGTCAGCACGTCGTTGGCAATGGTTCCCTGGAGGAAATCATTCCCCTCGCCGCCGTCCGCAACGAGGCTGCTGGTGTTGTTGGCGGTGACCGTGGTCGTCACGACCGCTGCGTTCTGGAGCGAGATGTTCAGCTGATAGCTTTGTCCGGCGATCAGCGGTTGGGCCACACTATTGCTGATGAACCGGCCGACGCGGATATAATAGGTTCCTGCGGTCGCGAAGGTGTAAGTCAGATAGGCGTCGTCGTGGCCAGGGGGTGACGCGTCGCCCGTTCCCGTATCGTTGGTCGCCAGCAGCGTACCCCCGCTGTCAACGAGCTCGAGAATGCTGTCGTCGAGCGTCCCGTTGCCGTCGATGTCGAAGATTGCCTGCGACCCGGCTACGGTCACGTCGATCCGGTAATATTCGACCGCGCCGCCGGCCGCTACGGCGTTGACCGTCGCGTGCGGCATGCTGGTCGCGTTCGTGATCTCCGTATTCGCATCAACATCATAGGCGCCGGCGGTGGCCACCGCCGTGGCGATGCTGCCGTTGTTGGACGATTGCGGCTTGGTGATGTCGGGTTGCGACGGCGCCGACAAGGTCGTGGTGACGGTGAAGCCGCCGCCGATCAGCCGGTCGTTGCCGCCCCGCCCCTGCAGTATGTCCGCGCCGCCCGTGCCGCCGGTCAGCACGTTATCCTGGCTGTTGCCCTTGATAGAGTCGTTCCCGCTGGTGCCACCGATATTCTCGATGCTGCGCAGCGTGTCTGTCTCGCCATCATGGTTTACGAGGACGTCCACCCCCGTATCGTTCAGGGCCAACTTCACGCCCGTGGTGTTGGTGAAGATCACCCCGTCGCTGCCGCCGCCGCCGTCGAAGATGTTGTTGGCGGTGTTGCCCACGAAGACGTCGTTGCCTGCGCCTCCCTTGGCGTTCTCGATCAGGGACCGGGCGTCGTTATTGTAAAGCAGCGACATGGCGATGTTGCCGGGCGCCAGGTTGACCAGGTTCTGATAGGCTAGGTTGTTGGCCAGCTGTGCCTGATCGACGGTTGAGAACTCGCCCGGGCGAAGGTCGATGGTGACGCCATTGGCATAGTTGCTGGCGTCGATCGTGTCGTTGCCGCCGCCGTCCCAGATGGTGAGGAAGATCTTGTTGCCGGACGGCGCGCCCTGACCCACGTTGTTGATGAACATCTCGCCGGTCGTCTGGCTGAAGCTGTAGACGCTGTCGCCGGAATTGGTGGTGTAGTTGGCGCCGTACAAATACTGCAGCGCGGCCAGATCATACTGCATGTACGACTGGGGCTGGTTGATCTTCTCACCGGCGAAGTTGCTGTTGGTGAAGGGTGCGGGCGTATAGGTCATCAGCGACCAGGCCTGCCCGTCACGGTCCGGAGTCAGGGACTGGCTCCCGTTCCGCGGCGAGGTCCCGAAATAGGTCGAAAGATCGCTGTTCGTGTAATCCTGGTGCCCGTGCTTCAGCCCCATGGTGTGGCCGATCTCGTGCATTATAGTGGCGAACCCCCATGTGCCCTTATAGGCGAGATCGTAATAGGGCTGGCTGGTGCGGCCAAACCAGATGTCGCCCGCAAGGCCCCTCGTATCGGACGGGAAGTTGCCATAGGCGGAAGCGTCGTCCTGGTCGGCAGTCTGCGAGATGCGGATGTTGGCGTGAACGGCATCCGTGTCGGTGATTTCGGTGAACGTCAGTCCAGTCGCCGCCGAGAGCTGAGCGAAGGCAGCGCGCGCCGCCTCCTGCTGCTGCGGGCCCAGGTCGACATGGTAGAGGCTGACGCCGTTGCTGTCGAAGCCGCTGCCGCTGTAGTTCGAGCCCGATGTCGGAAAACTGTAGGTGAGGTTCGTGGTGCTCCATTTGGAGCCGATCAGAGCGGCATCGACGTTGCGGTTGCCCGAAAAAAAGTGGCTTCCGTCCGGGTTGGTCCCGAGCGTCAGCAATTCCCCGTTAATCGGGGTATTCGCGTTGGCGATGGGGAGGGTGAGCTTGGGGCCGCCGCCTTTGGTGGCGCCTTCGCCCACTTCCAGCTCACCGACGATGGTGGGGATGTCGATCGGCTGATCGAGGAAGCCATGGTTCGGGTTATCGCCGTTCGAGTGCGAGACTATGCCGGCTTCCGCCACTTCTCCCACGGTGTTCACAGCGAGGATGTTCACGGTGGGGGTGTCCACCGGCTGATCCGCGAGGCCTGTACCAATGCCGTTGTTGGAGATGTCGGAGCCGAGATCCGAAGCGAGCATGATATTCCCCTCTATTGCGACACGAAAGTCTCGCGCCATGCACATTTGTGTCTATGTCGCGAAAAATCCGTGATTCTTCGATTGTCACACGTATTTACGGTGTGTTCATTATGGTCAAGGGCAAAGCGTGTTCGCTCAGTCCCGAGGTCGCACGATCAGGAGACGGTGCTGGAGAGAATGGGCTGGCCCAGGGCAGGAGCCGCTGTAAATCCCGGCGTCGGTGGCCCCTCGCTATGATATCGACTCGGCCAGGGGTGTCCGACCGACTCGTGACACGAGATTGCAGTTCGCGTATCACGGGCTGTGCTCATGATCCCCCGGAGGGCGCGATGTTCCGCATTCTGCTATCGATCGCTTCGATCCCAATCTCTTCGATGCTTATCGCCTGCGCTCCTTCGCCTCAGAAAGCCGCCATGCCCAATCCTAGCCAATTTTCAGGGACCATCGTCGAAAGTTCGAGCGGGGGTGGCGTCGGGAACCCGGAGTCAGCCGGTATGGGACTTACCCCGGAGCCAGAGGCTGTCGCAAAGAAGTCAGCTCCAGGTCGGCGGGCGGATTCGCCCGCAGAGGGCCAGGGGCGTCTGATTCTGTCTACGGCCTTCGTCCGGGTTGGCCCTGGCGGGCATCTGACGGTGGAGTTGCGCAACGGGCGGGTGCTGGCTCTTCGCGACGTGGTCATGCGGCCCAGGGACTATTGCGGCGTGCAAGTCGCCGGCGGCCCCGCCCAATATTGCGGGGGATATGCCGAGGTTGCGGCAGCTCGGCCCGGCGGCGCGCAAGCGGTCTCCAACGCCGTCGAGCCGGCTCCCGGTCCCCCGGCGGCGAAGTAGCGCGGCGTTCGTAAACCACGTGGCAATCCACGTTAAAGACCGCGGTGGGCGCCGCGTGTTACCGAGAAGCCCAGGGCAGCCGCCACCCATTCCCCGAGACAGCTAGGCCCCGGCGCTGCCGTGCACCGTGATCACCCTGGGTTCGCCCGCCCTGTTGCCGTCCGGACGGTGGCTCAGAACCAGAATCGCAGGCCGGCGACGAAACTCGTGGTGGTCGGATCCTTGCCGTCAGCGCGGGCGAAGCCGGCGGTGCGGCCGGCCTTCGCCTCGTAGGAGACGCCGATATAGGGCGCGAGCTGCCGGCTGATCTCATAGCGCAGCCGCAGGCCGAGCTCGGCATCGGTCAGGCCGGAGCCAAGGCGGTTCGCCGGCATGTCCTGCGCCGACAGATTGAGCTCGACGCGCGGCTGCAGGATCAGCCGCTGCGTGATGCGCTGATCATAATAGCCTTCGAGCCGGCCAAGCAGATCGCCCTCGTCGCTCAGGAACAGGGCGCCCCCGACTTCGACCCTGTACGGCGCAAGCCCTTCGAAGCCGATTGTCGCATAAGTGCGTGACGGGCCGGGCTGGAAATCGTGCCGCACGCCGGCCTGGAGATTGAAATAGGGATCGATCGCGCGGCTGTAGAGCGCCTGGATTTCAGCGCTCTCGACGCCTTCGCGAAAACTGCCCTCGCCCTCGGACTTGAGCCAAAGCCGGTTGATGTCGCCGCCGACGAACGCCTCCCCATCCCAGCGATAGCCGTCGCGACCGTTATGCGCCTGATACTCGGCCAGGTTGAACATCACCTGGTAGAGCGTCTGTCCAGGCTCGCGCATCATCGCGGTACGCGCTGGCTCCATCTCGGAGGTGGGAAAGAAGCGATCGGCATAATGGTCCATCGGCGGTGAGGGCGCGGGCGCGGTGCCGGCCGGGAGTGCGGTCCCGGTCTGCGCCATAGCCGGCATCGCCGCCATGTCGTGCCCGTCATGGGCGCCGGACATGTCCATTTCCGGCATCGACTGCGGGCCCGCCGGGGTCGTTGTATCGGGTTTCGCCGGCATCGCCATGCCCGGCATCGAACCATGTATTTCCGGCATCGCAGCCGCAGTGGGGGCAGCGTGCCGGGTGGGAGCGCGGTGTGCGGCTGGCTTGCGGGCCGTCTTCCTTACGGCCGGCTTCCTGGCCGCGGCTTTCGGGGCGGGTGGCTTCTTTGCCGGCGCGGGCATCTTCATCCCAGGCATCCCCGGCATATGCTGGGCGGCAGCGGGGATGGCGAGCGCGAGGGCACTGGTGGCCGCGAGGGCGGCGAGCAGCCGGCTCATGCCGCGTCTCCGCGCGGGCGGACGCTGACGACCCGCATCATGCCGGCGTGCATGTGATAGAGGAGGTGGCAGTGGAAGGCCCAGTCACCGACCGCATCGGCGGTGAAGTCCCAGCTTACCTTGCCGCCGGGCTGGACGATCACGGTATGCTTGCGCGGCGCATGATCGCCGTGTCCCGTCACCAGCTCGAAGAAATGGCCATGGATGTGGATCGGATGGGCCATCATGCTGTCATTGATGAGGTTGATCCGCACGCGCTCGCCTTCGACGAACGGGATCGGCTCCATATGCTCGGACATCGTCATGCCGTTGAACGACCACATGAAGCGCTCCATATTGCCGGTCAGGTGGATATCGAGGCTCCGCGACGGCGCGCGCACGTCCGGGTTGGGCATCAGCGCCATCAGGTCCTTGTAGACGAGCACCTTGTGGCCGACATCTTCGAGCCCCTGTCCGGGTTCGCCGGTGCGATCGATCGGCATTGGCGCAATGGTCTGGACGCCCGGCCCTTTGTGGACCTGTGGCGCCTTCGAGAAGTCGCGCACCTTCATGGAACGCATATCCATGCCGCTCATTGGCGCCGCGTCCGCGCCGGACATTGCGGAATGATCCATCCCCGGCATGTCGCCCGACCTGGTCGCTGGCATCGCGCTATGGGCGATGCCCGGCATGGCGGCGGATCCAGTCGCGATCTTCGCGGAATCATTCTGCTCGGCGCTCGGATCCACGTCTCGCGGCGGCTTCATGCCCCCGGACATGTCCATCCCCATGTCCTTCATCGTCGCCAGCGGGCGCTTTCGTAGCGCGGGCACCTCGGCGGCCATGCCGGCGCGCGGCGCAAGCGTGGCGCGGGCCATTCCCGAGCGGTCGACCGCCTCGCCGACCAGCGTATAGGCGCGGTCCTCGCTGGGCGTGACGATCACGTCATAGGTTTCGGCGACGCCGATCTGGAACTCGTCCACCTCGACCGGCATGACATTCTGGCCGTCGGCCTGGACGATACTGAGCCCGAGCCCGGGAATGCGGACATTGAAGGTCGTCATCGACGAGGCATTGATGAACCGCAGCCGGACGCGCTGGCCCGGCGTGAACAAGGCAGTCCAGTTGTCGCGCGGACCATGGCCGTTGACGAGATAGGTATAAGCGGCACCGGTCGCGTCCGAAATATCGGTCGGGTCCATCCGCATGCGGCCCCAGTCGAGCCGCTCCCTGAGCGGCCGGTCGCGGCCGGTGAGCAGGCCAGCAAGCGTCTGCTTCTGAAAATTCAGGTCGCCGGGATCGACCTTCAGTCGCCGGAAGATCGCCTCGGGCGCAATCGCGCTATGATCGGAGAGGACGATGACGTGCTCGCGATCGGACTGGATGGGATCGGCGCCGGCGGGATCGATCACGATCGGCCCGTAATGGCCGAGCTGCTCCTGCA
>JBDTXU010000409.1:0-34785 GCA_040006055.1 Sphingomonas bacterium
AGGGGCCGGTCTGGCCGAAGCCCGAGATGCTGGCATAGACCAGCCGCGGGTTGATTGCGCTCAAGGTCTCATAACTCATGCCGAGCCGCGCGGCGACGCCGGGCCGGGCATTCTCGACCACCACATCCGCTGTCCTGACCAGCGCATAGAGGACCTCACGGTCGGCCTCGTCCTTGAGATCGAGCGTGATGCTGCGCTTGTTGCGGTTGAGCGCTAGGAAGCCCGGACTGTCCTCACCCTTCAGACGGAAGCCCATCGAATGGCGCGTCGAATCGCCGACCCGGGGCGGCTCGACCTTGATCACATCGGCACCCATATCGCCGAGCAGCATGCAGCAGAACGGCCCCGCCATGACCTGGGAGATATCGAGCACCCGGATTCCAGCGAGCGGTAACGTCGTCATTGATGAGTCCTCATTGTTCGTCATGCTCAGGCTATCGCCTCGATTGCGTCAGCGCCATGGGCGCTACCCGGCACAAGCGGCCGGTTGGGATCGACCAACGCCCAGATCAGCGCGCCCGCCACCGCCAGCGCGCCCGCGACGCCGAACGCCGCCATCCAGCCATATTGCGCGGCGATCCAGGGCGTGAGCGACGAGGTCAATGCGCCGCCGATCTGGCATCCCATATTCATGAACCCTGCCACAACGCCAGTATGCGGCCCGGCTATATCGGCGCTGACCGACCAGAAAGAGCTTTGCGACAGATACAGCGCGCCGGCCCCGCCCGCCAGCACCACCACCGCCAGCCCTGTGCTTTGCGCCATCGAGCCAAGCACCACGAAAACGGCGGTCAGCGCGAACGACACGATCGCGAGCCCCGACCGGCCGAGATACAGACCGCGCGTCGCCGTGACGCGGTCGCTGATCCAGCCGCCGGAGAGGCAGCCGAGCATCATCATCAGCGGCGGCAGCATGCTGTAAACGGCGCTCGCCTTGAGATCGACGTGCCGCACCTCGGCCAGATAGATGAAGAACCAGCTGAAGAAGATCCAGGCGACATAGCCAAAGGCGAAATAGCTGAAGAACAGGGCCCAGACATTGCGGCTGGAGAGGATCGCGCCCCAGGGCAGGGATTCGCGCGGGGCGCCGGGGGCGACGAGCCCGGCATGGATGTGGGCGAGCTCGGCCGGCGACACATGCTTATGCTCTTCGGGCGTATCGCGCGCGAGCAGGAACCAGGCGATGCCGGCGACCAGACCGATGCCGGCGCACGCATAAAAGGCGGTACGCCAGCCGTCGGCGGCGATGATCGCGGTGATCAGGGGTGGGCTGAGCGTCGAGCCGGCGCCGACGCCGGCAAAGATCACGCCATTGGCCTTGCCGCGCTCCTGCACCGGGATCCAGCGCGAGATGAACTGATTGCCTGCCGGGTACATCACCGATTCACCGGCGCCGAGGGCGAAGCGGACCAGGATCAGCAGCATCAGGGCATGCGCGCCCTGCGGCGAGACCAGCGCGGTGAGGACGCACAGCACGCCCCACCAGACGAGAGCGACCGTGAGCACGCGACGCGGCCCGAAGCGCCAGGCCAGCCAGCCCGCGGGGACCTGGCACGCCGCATAGCCGATCAGAAACGCGCTGAAGACCCAGCCGAGATGGATCTGGTCGATCCCATAGTCCTGCCGCATCTGCACGCCCGCGACCGAGATATTGGTGCGATCGAGGAACGCGACAGCGCTCAGCAGGAACAGCATGAAAATCAACAGGACTCGCGCCCGCGAACCTCGTGCTGTCGCCGTGCCTGTGGCCATCATCTTGCGGTCTCCTCGCCCTGTTCTCCCCGCCGCTTATCGCCGCAGGATCATATTGTATATGATATTGCACCCTGCTAGCATCGCTATAAACAAAGAACAACGGCGGGTCCGGATGCGACGCAAGCGGGCAACCAGAGGCTTAGGGGAGATGGTTTGATAAAGCACCGACTTGCGTGTGCGCTGATTGCACCCATGCTTTCGATCGCCGCTGCCGATGCGCAATCCGCTCCGCCCGCCAAGCCCCTGGCGCAGCGGATCGGGCATGCCGATCCGGCCAAGTATCGCCACATCGAGGCAGTTCATAACGGCGCGGGCTCGATGGAGTTCGCCCCTATCTTCGGCACCGACGCGCTCAGCACCAATCTGATCTTCGTCCATCGCGGCGTGATTGCGCCGCACAGCGGGATCGGCGAGCATTTCCACAATGGTTGCGAGGAGATGTTCGTGATCCTCGACGGCGAGGCGCAGTTCACCATCGACGGCCGCACCTCCCTGCTGAAAGGCCCCGCCGCGGTGCCCGACCGGATGGGGCATGCCCATGCCATCTACAATGCGACCGACAAGCCGCTGCAATGGGTCAATATCAATGTCGGCCTGACCAAGCTCTATGACGCGTTCAACCTCGACGATCCGCGCGTCGGCGTGCCGCTCGACCCGATCCCGCAATTCATCTCGGCGCGCTTCGATCCGGCGCTGCTGAAGCCAGTCCAGGCAATGGACGGCGGCACGGGAACGGTGATGTTCCGCCGCGCGCTCGAGCCGAGCGTGTTCGCGACGGCCTGGTCCTATTTCGATCATCTCCGCATCCCGGCGGGCGCCTCGATCGGCGCGCGAACGATGCCGGACATGAGCGAGGTCTATCTCATACTGTCGGGCGACGGCGAGGTGACGGTTGGCGCGGAGACAGCGGCCATTCATACCGGCGACGTTATTCCCGTCGATATCGGCCAATCGCGGTCGATGCGCTCCACAGGATCGGCACCCCTCGATATGATGATCATTGGCGTCGCCCGCGATCTTACGACGAAAGCCGCATTTATCGCCGCCTCGGCGGCCCGCCCGAGGGCCGCCCGTTGAAGCGCATCTTCTTCCTCGCAAGCGCCGCGATTGCCGTTTCCGCCCAGGCCGCGCCGGCTGACAGCGACTGGCCGAGCTATGGCAATGACCAGGGCGCGACCCGCTATTCGACGCTCAAGCAGATCACGCCCGAAAATGTGAGCAAGCTCCAGGTCGCCTGGACCTATCATATGCGCCCCGCCGGCTATGTGCCGCCGCCTTTGCCGCCGGGCCTGCCGCCTGGCTTTCGCATGACCGGCTTCTCCTCGTCGCAGGCGACGCCGATCGTCATCAAGGGCGTGATGTATTTCCCCTCGCCCTATGGGAAGATCGTCGCGCTCGATGCCGATACCGGCAAGGAGATCTGGACGTACCAGATGCCGCAGCGCGACCAGGCATCGACCCGCGGCGTGCAATATTGGCCGGGGACGAAGGGTGCGAAGCCGGAGATCGTGTTCGGCACCCGCAACGGCCGACTGATCGCGCTTGACGCGGCGACCGGTGTTCCGGTCCCGACCTTCGGTACCGACGGGATCGTCGACATGAAGACGCCCGAGGTGATGAACGGCAATCCGCGGTCGCAATATGGCATGTCGGGGCCGCCCGCCATTTATGGCGACCTGATCATCACCGGATCCCGCGTGCAGGAATCACCGTCGCTCGGCGCGAGGGGCGATGTCCGCGCCTGGGATGCTCGGACCGGTGCGCTCGCCTGGACCTTCCATACCGTGCCACAGCCCGGTGAACCGGGCCACGGGACCTGGGAAGGCGACAGCTGGAAGAACCGCTCCGGCGTCAATGTCTGGACCCAGATCGTCGTCGATGAAAAGCGCGGCATCGCCTATCTGCCGATCGCGGCGCCGGCGTTCGATCGCTGGGGCGGCGACCGCAAGGGCGACAATCTGTTCGGCAACTCGATCGTCGCGGTCGATGCGAAGACCGGCAAATATCTCTGGCATTTCCAGGTCGTCCATCACGACATCTGGGATGTCGACCTGCCCGCCGCCACCCTGATCGACGTGAAGAAGGATGGCCGCACGATCCCGGCGATCGCGGTGATGAGCAAGATGGCGATCATGTTCATCCTCGACCGCGTGACCGGAAAGCCGATCTACGACGTGAAGGAAGTGCCGGTCCCGACCGACACCGACATTCCCGGCGAGCAGCCATCGCCGACCCAGCCGATGCCGTCGGCGCCGCCGCCGCTCACCCGGCTGTCGTTCGACATGGCGGACATGGCCGCGATCACGCCCGAGCTGAAGGCGCGCTGCCAGAAGATGGCTGACGATCTCCACATCGTCTCGAGCAAGATGTTCCAGCCGCTCCGCGCCGATTCAGCGGTTGCCTTTTTTCCCGGCAGCCTGGGCGGGATCGACTTTGGCGGCGGCGCCTTCGATCCGCAGCGCGGGCTCTATATCGTCAACGTCAATTCGCTGGCGAGCCCGCAACAGCTCGCCAAACAGGCCAATGGCTCCTGGGACCTGGCGCGCGGCTATGTCTATTTCATGGACCGCGAGACGCGCACGCCGTGCGGTCCGCCGCCCTGGGGCGAGCTGGTCGCGGTCGATGTCAGCAAGGGGACAATCGCCTGGCGGCGGCCGCTCGGCACCACCGACAGCCTGCCCGAAGGCAAGCGCGACACCGGCCGGCTGAGCTCGGGCGCGCCGATCGCGACCGCATCGGGCCTCGCCTTTTTCGGCAGCACTGACGAGAACAAGATGCGGGCCTTTAATACGCGCACCGGAAAGCTGCTCTGGACGGCGCCGTTGCCGGCCGCGATCTATGGCTCGACCATGACCTATCGGGGCAAGAGCGGACGCCAATATGTCGCGGCGGTCGATACCGGCGGATTCAACGGTGCGCCGGTATTGAGCGACGAAGTGCTCGCCTTTGCGCTGCCTAAGTAACGGTAACAGCTGGAGTGAAGGTTTCGAGATGCTGACGATGCAGAAAGTTGCGACAGTCGTGATGGCGCTGGGCTTTGCTGTGGTGGCGACGCGCGGGCTCGAAGCGCAGACGGCGCCGGCCGCCGCCACGCCTGCGCCGCCGCCTGGGCCCGGTCTCGCGATCGTCAACGAGAAGTGCAGCGGGTGCCACACGGCCGCGAGCGTCCTCACCCAGCACCGCAGCCCTGAGGACTGGGCCGCGACCGTGCAGCTGATGGTGGATCGCGGCGCCGATCTGTCCCCGGACGAGGCCAATGTCGTGATCGGCTATCTCGCGGAGAACTTCCCGGCAAAGCCGGCGGCGAAATGAAGATGAAGGGGGAGACTATGAGGCTCACACTGACACTCGCGCTCGCGCTGGGAAGTGCGATGACGCTGGCCGCCACGGCACCCGCGCAGGAGGCGAGCGCACCGGCAGCACCTCAGATCGAACGCCTCGATCCCGGCCTCGACGCGCTGATCGCGCCCGGCGCCAGTATCGAGAGGGTCGCGACCGGCTTCAAGTTCATCGAAGGGCCGATGTGGCGCCAGGGCCGGTTGTGGTTCTCGGACGTCGGCGGCGAGGAAATCCGTGCCGTCACGCCGGACGGCAAGGTGGAATTGCTGGTCGATCATGCTGGTGGCTATCCCAATCCCAAGCCGGGCAAGACGGTCGGGCCGAACGCGATGGTCACCGACAAGGACGGTACGGTCCTCTATGCCCAGCAGGGCGGCCGCAACATCTCGCGGCTCGACGCCAAGCTCAACATCAAGCCGTTCCTGAGCCTTTATAACGGCAAGAAGATCAACAGCCCCAACGATCTGGTCTTCGCGAGAGACGGCGCGCTCTGGTTCACCGATCCGCCCTTCGGGCCGATGAACATGGACCCCTCGCCACCGATCGAACAGCCTTTCGCCGCAGTCTATCGCTACGCGAACGGCAAGCTGACTCCGATGGTCACTGACCTGAAGCTGCCCAACGGCCTCGCCTTTTCGCCTGACGGCAAGACCTTCTACGTCAACAGCTACGGCCCCGACATGTTCACCCGTGCCTATGATGTCGGCACCGGCGGCAAGCTCTCCAACCCGCGCATCTTCTTTGCCTATGATCGCAGCATGGGCCGGGGCGGGCCGGACGGGCTCAAGACTGATATCCGCGGCAATGTCTGGACCACAGGGCCGGGCGGCATCCGCATCTTCACGCCCAAGGGCAAGCTGATCGGTCTGATCAAGCTGCCCGAAGTCGCCGCCAATCTGGGCTTTGGCGGCCCGAGCTACCGCGATCTCTACATCACCGCGTCAACCAGCGTGTACCGCATCCACCTCAAGGTGGCCGGCGATATGCCGCTCTATCGACGCTAGCTTCCCCCTCCCGCCCCTCCAGGTCGGGAATACTTGGGCAGGACGTCGCCCCAAGCGGCGTCCTGCCCTTTTTGTGTAATGAGACCAGCGGACCAAGGCGCAGACGCTCATGATATATCCTATAGGATCGCGGTTGCAGCTGTGCTAGCCGCTATTCAGGGCAGCGAAAGAGTGCCTGCTTCAGGAGTGTCGAATGTCGAGCCTTTCCAGACGAACCCTATTGCTGAGCACCGGCGCCACCTTGCTGTTGGCCAAGGCGGGTTTCGCTCAACGAGGGTCCGGGTGGATGCCGCCGCCGATCCCGCCGCACGACCCGAAGATCGACACGGAGTGGCGCCACTATGCCGCCGATCAGGCCAATACGCGCTACGCGCCGCTCGACCAGATCAATGCGGACAATTTCAATAATCTCGAGGTCGCCTGGCGCTTCAAGACCGACGCGCTTGGCGCCCGCAAGGAATATCAGTTCGAGGCGACGCCGCTGCTGGTCAAAGGCCGGCTGTTCCTGACCGCAGGCGCGCGCCGCGATTGCGTCGCGCTCGATGCGTCCACCGGCGAAATGCTGTGGATGTACCGCATGGACGAGGGCCAGCGCGCCGCCAATTCGCCGCGCCAGCTCTCCGGGCATGGCTGTTCCTACTGGACCGACGGGACCAATGAACGCGTCCTGTTCGTCACCACCGGCTACCGACTGGTCTCGCTCGATGCCGCCACCGGCATTCCCGACCCCGATTTCGGCGACAAGGGGGTCATCGACCTCAAGACGGACTTCGACCAGGAGATCGATCCGCTGACCGCCGATGTCGGGCTTCACGCGACGCCGCTGGTGGTGAAGAATGTCATTGTCGTCGGCGCATCCCACACTGCGGGCGACGTGCCGACGACCCGGTTCAATACCAAGGGCTATGTCCGCGCGTTCGACATCAAGACCGGCAAGAGGCTGTGGATCTTCCACACCATCCCGAAAAAGGGCGAGTTCGGCTACGACACCTGGCTCGATGGCAATGCCGACCAGGCCGGAAATGGCGGCGTTTGGGCGCAGATGTCGGCCGATGAGGAGCTCGGCCTGGTCTATCTGCCGGTCGAGCTGCCGACCGGCGACGAGATGGGCCTGTACCGGCACGGCCCCGCCCTGTTCGGGGAATCGCTGGTCGCGGTCGACATCATGACCGGCCAGCGCAAATGGCATTATCAGTTCGTGCATCACGGCCTGTGGGACCGCGACATTCCCTGCGCGCCGATCCTCTGCGACATCCCACATAACGGCAAGATGGTGAAGGCGCTCGCCCAGCCGAGCAAGCAGGCGTTCCTCTATGTGCTCAACCGCGAGACCGGCAAGCCGATCTGGCCGATCGCCGAGCGCAAGGTCGCGGCGGGCGACGTACCCGGCGAATGGTATTCGCCGACCCAGCCCTTCCCGACCAAGCCGCCCGCCTATGACCGCCAGGGCGTGACCCCGGACGACCTGATCGACTTCACGCCCGAGCTGCACGCCGAGGCGCTCGAGCTGATCAAGAATTATGTGACTGGCCCGCTCTACACGCCGCCGACCCTGAGCAAGCCGGGCGGCCCGTTCGGCACGCTCATCTCGCCGGGCCTGCAGGGCGGCACCAACTGGCCGGGCGGCTGCTACGACCCCGAGACGTGCAAGGTCTATGTCTATTCCAAGACGACGATGCAGCTGGTCGGCATCGTGCCGAGCACCGACAAGAATGTCTCGGATTTCGCCTATGTCCATGGGCTGGCCGGCATGGCGCCCCAACCGCAGCGCGCGATGGGCGCAGCGAACGAGAATGGCGGCTTCCGTCCGCCGCCACCGCCTCCACCTGGCGGGCCCAAACTCCCGCGGCCCGGGCCGATGGGCGTGCAGGGCCTGCCGCTGATCAAGCCGCCTTATGGCCGCATCACCGCGATCGACCTGACCAAGGGCGACATCGCCTGGCAGATCGCGCATGGCGAGACGCCGGACAATATCCGCAACCACCCGAAGCTGAAGGGATTGAAGATCCCCCGCACCGGCCGGGAAGGCAATCTCGGCCCGCTTTGCACCAAGACGCTGGTGATCTGCGGCGAGTCCGGTTTCTTCACCAACCCGCAAGGGGTGCGCGGCGCCATGCTGCGCGCCTATGACAAGGCGACCGGCGAGGAAAAGGGAGCGGTCTATATCCCCGCCCCACAAAGCGGGTCGCCAATGACCTATATGCTGCGCGGTCGGCAATATATCGTCGTCGCCATCGGCGGTGGCAATTATAGTGGCGAGCTGGTCGCGTTCAAATTACCCAAGGAAGGTTGAGTATGCGTATGTCCCGGAAAAACCCCCATGGCCGGACCGCCTTGCTGGCCGCGACCGGCCTGCTGGCGATGACGGCCGCGGTTGCGACCCGCGCCCAGAGTGCGGGCAACAGCGTCTGGAGCGGTGCCTATACGACGGAGCAGGCGGAGCGTGGCAAGGCAGCCTATGCGACGAACTGCGCCGCCTGCCATGGACCGGCGCTCACCGGGGGCGATTCAGCACCGCCGCTCGGCGGTGGCGTGTTCCTCAACAACTGGAACGGCACGACCACGGGCGAGCTGTTCTCGCGGATTCACGACACGATGCCGGCGGGCGACCCTGGCAGCCTGAGCGGCAAGACGGTGGCGGATATCGAAGCCTTCATATTCCAGGCCAATGGCTTTCCCGTCGGTACCACGGCTTTGCCGAGCGACCCGCAGCTGATGACAGGGACGAAGATACTCGGTACCAAGCCCGCCGGCTGAACACAGCGCGGCGCGGCGCCTGTGGCTCGGCACCAGCAACTCGGAGGTGACGCCATGATTGCCTCGTCGAGGTGCGATCCTTCTTTCCCGATTCGATCGGATATCCTATAGCGCCAAAGTGGACGCTTTGGCGCCGTTGCAGTTTGAGACGCTATGGAAAACCCCGACTCCCCTTCGCCTTATGCCCCGGCTGGCTATCGGTCGCCCCGGCCCGCTCCGGTGCCGACGCTCGTCGCCTGGGCGCATGAGCATCTGCTGTCGATGCTGGTGTCGATGGAGATCGCGCCGGGGACCCGGATCGGCATCGATGCCGTCGCGCGAAAGCTCGGTATTTCGCAGACCCCGATCCGCGAGGCGCTGAGCCGGCTCGAGGCCGAAAAGCTTGTCATCAAGGTTCCCAATGTCGGCTATCATGCCAGCGCGCAGATGACGCCGTCCGAAGTCAACGACCTGTACGTGCTGCGCCAGTTGATCGAGCCCTATGCAGCCGCGCGCGCGGCGGAATCGATGACGGACGAGACGCTCAGCCAGCTCGCGACCATGGAAGCGGAGATGGACCGAATCCAGGCCGAGACCGGCGGCGCCTATGCCCGCTTCGCCGAAGCCGATGCGATGCTGCACAGCCTGGTCGCGACCGGCAGCGGCAATCCGCTGATCGCCGACACGATCGCGCGACTGCACATGCATCTTCATATCTTCCGCTTCCTGTTCAACACCAACGCCCCGCAGGAAGCGGCGCAGGAACATGCCGAGATCATCCACGCCCTGATCGCGCGCGACCCGGCCGCGGCAGAGGCGGCAATGCGCACGCATCTGGAACGCTCGCGGATCAGGATGGAAGAAGCGTCGATCCGGATCGCCGCGAGGACCTCGCCCGAGCCGCGGGCGGCGAGCCCGGCACGGCGCGGCGGGGTTTAAAGCCACCGTCCCGACCTTGCGACCAAGTCCTTGTCGGCGCCTTCGCGCTGGGCCGATCCAACGCCTTCCGATGCGCCCCCAAGAGCGCCGTTTCCCTGTTCCTGGGCAATTAACAGGGAAAGAACAGGGAAGATTTATTTTTTGGCCCGATTTTGCCCCTTTTGTCGGGCTTTTTCGGCAAATTTAATGCGTTTATTCAATGCGTTGAAACCGCTTTCCCTGTTATTCAATAACAGGGAAGCGCCGCGCGCGGAACAGGGAAGGCCGCGCCCGTAACAGGGAAAGAACAGGGAAAGCCGAAGCACCGAGGTTTCGACCGTCATGTGAAAGAGCCGAGCCGGAGTTTTTTCGCTCCGTCCGGTTTGCACATTGCAACACTTCGGACTGCGGTTGAATCAAGCGGCGAAAACCCGCGTCGCCCCCGCTACGGGCAGCTCTTAGGGTCGAGTTCGATCGGGTTAAGTCAGTCGTCATCCCGGACTTGTTCCGGGATCCACCGGGCCACATGCTCTAAGTTTCGGATGTTCGGGACCCCGGCTCAGTGCGTTCGAGCGGGGGAAAGCCAAAGCTCGAACGCCGGAACAAGTCCGGCATGACGGGTAAAGCCGATCGAATTCGGCTCTCAAAACATCGGCGTGGGGCCGACGGTCAGGCGGGCATTTTTTCCAGGAAGTCGCGCTTGATCTTCTTCGCGAGGCTCCATTTGTGGACCTCGGTCGGGCCGTCATAAATCCTGAAGGCACGGATCTCGCGGAAGACCTGCTCGACGATGGTATCGCCGGTCACGCCCGATCCGCCCATCACCTGCACGCAATTGTCGGCGATCTTCATCAGCGCCTCGCTCACCGCGACCTTGGTCATCGAGCTTTCGGCGGTACCGAGCGATCCGCCGTCGAGCACCGCAGCGCACCAGTCGATCAGCAGCTCGGCCTGTTTGAGCAGGATGGCGTTTTCAGCCAGCATGAAGCCGACGCCTTCATGGTCGATCAGCAGCTTGCCGAACGCCTGGCGCCGACATGCATAATGTGTGGCGATTTCCTGCGCGCGGATACAGCTGCCGAGCCAGCGCATGCAATGCGACAGCCGCGCCGGGGCGAGGCGTATCTGGGCATATTTGAAGCCCTCGCCGCTTTTGCCGAGCATCTGATCAGCGGGGACCCGCAGATCGCTGATCGTGAGCGTGGCATGGCCACCGGGCATCGAACTATCGATCGTATCGGGAATGCGATCGATATGGATCGCGGGATCCGGCAGGTCGACGAGGAACATGCAGGCGCCGTCTTCCGACTTGGCCATGATGATGCCGACCTTCGCCCCGTCATAGCCGGTGATGAACGCCTTGCGCCCGTTTATGACCCAGTGGTTCCCGTCCAGCCGGCACATGGTTCGCATCATCGACGGGTCGGATCCGGCGCCTCCCTCAGCGGCGGGTTCCGTCATCAGGAACGCCGAGCGCACCTCGCCCGCGACCATTGGCCTGAGGAACCGCGCTTTCTGTTCGGCGCTGCCGACATGGCCGAGCAGGTACATATTGCCCTCGTCGGGCGCCATGGTGTTGAGGGCGAGCGGGCCAAGCGGCGACAGCCCGGATTTGATGAGGACAAGCGCCGTCTCGCGCTGTGTGAGATGGCTGCCATCGGGCATGATGTGCGGCGTCAACAGGCGCGCAGCACGCGCCTTTTCGCGCATCTCCATGACCAGCGTATCGAGCGGGCCGTGACCATGGCCTTTGGCCCTGGCATCCTGTTCATAGGGAAGCACGACCGACCGCACAAAGGCTTCGACTCTTGCCGCGATTTCAGATGCGCGCTCGCTCATCGGCGATCCAGTTCCGGTTCAGGGGGCTGATGGGCGGCAGCTATTCCACAGGATGATGGGACAATCACCTGTCACATCGCGCAGGTTTGCGATCGTTGCGCAGGCGCTAGCGTGGGGAAAGACCAGGGAGATGACGCCATGCCGTTCACGGGCCCCACCGAAGATCGCCTCGCGACCCGCGACCTTCTCGACGCTTATGCCGACGCGGTGACTCAGCGCGATGCCGCCGCCTGGGCTGCGACCTGGGCCGGGAATTCGCAATGGACGCTGCTCGATTTTCCCGCGATCGGCACGATCAAGGGGCGTGACGCCATTGTCGCCATGTGGACTGAAGCGATGAAGGGCTTTCCGGGCCTGGTATTTCAGGCGTGGCCGGGATCGATCGAAATCGAGGGCGATCGCGCGACGGTGCGCAGCTACACATCGGAGGTCTATGACCAGGCCGGCATCACGAAGCGTGATCGGGGCGTTTATGACGATGTCTGTGTGCGCGTCGATGGCCAGTGGTTGTTCGAAAGTCGCGCGTTTCGCTACCTCCACCGGCAGGGCTGACGTCAGCGCGCGATCGGCGCCGATAGGTTTTGCGCCCTAATGGGCGTTCATGCCGCCATCGACGACGAATTCGGCACCGGTGATATAGCGCGCTTCGTCGGAGGCGAGGAACAGGTTCATATTCGCGATGTCGAGGGGATCGCCCATATATCCCATCGGGATCATTGCCAGCGTCGCATCATAATTGACCGCATTGTCGACTTCAGCGACGGCCTGCATGTTGGTCAGGATCATGCCGGGATGAACCGTGTTGCAGCGGATCTTGTCCTTCGCACATTCGATGGCGACCACCTTGGAGAACAGCCGCACCCCGCCCTTTGCTGCCGCATAGGCGGCGCAGAACGGAACGCCGAACAGCCCGGCAACCGACGATATGTTGATGATCGAACCGCCCTGGCCCAGCGCGCGCATCGCTGAGACCGCGCGCTGCGTTCCGTAGAAGACGCTGGTGAGATTGACGTCGTTCTGCAGCTGCCAGTCGGCAGCCGTCAGATCCGCGATCGGGCGCAGCACGGCAATGCCGGCATTGTTGACGACGATGTCGATCCGACCCTGCGCCGCATCGATCAAGGCCATCACCCGATCCCAGTCCGCCTCGCTGGTCACGTCGTGCGCAAGCGCCTCGGCACGACCTCCCGTAGCGCGGATGCCGGCTGCGACCCGCTCCGCCCCTTCCGCATCCCGGTCAGAGACATACACAAACGCGCCTTCCTCAGCGAAGCGCTGCGCGGTGGCGCTGCCCAGGCCGGGAAGAAAGGCCCCTCCGGTAACCAGGGCGATCTTTCCAGCGAGACGATCCATGCGATGCTCCTTTAATGGAAGGCGCAACCGCCGCTGGCGGTTGCGCCTTCCTGACAGCCCGAGACTTCAGATCAGAATTTGAACCCGATCGTGGCGCCATAGCTGGCCGGCTCGATCGCGGAGGCGAACGACCACAGGCCGGCGACGGTGAAGGCAGCGCTCATCCGCTTCTGATTGAGCATGTTGCGGCCGAACACGGTGACATAGGCCTGGGTATGGCCGATATCGAAGTGCGCAGTGATGCTGGCGTCGAGGAGATCCTGGGTCTGGGTGCGGACCCGGGGATCATTGCCATTGACCGTCACCGAGGTGACGACGCCGCCCGTGGTGACCGGGGTCAGCGCGCCCAGCGAGATCTGCTGATCATAAGGCGAGATATGGCGCAGCCCGACATTGGTTGCCACGCTGCCGAAGCTGGTGTCCAGCGTATATTCAGCACCGAGCGAACCGCTGAACTTCGGGGCGTAGATCAGATTGTTCTTCGAATAATCGAAGGAGACGATCGCGCCGTTATAGATGTTGCCGGTGATGAAGTTCCTGAAATGTGAGTCCATGTACGCCGCGGTGGCGCTCAGCTTCAGGCCGCGCACGGGGCGTGCGGTCGCATCCAGCTCGATGCCCTTGATGGTCGCCGAACCGACATTGGTGGTGACCGTCTGGTTGCCATTCGGGCCGCCCGGGATCGTCGTGCTCTGCTGGAGATTGCTATATTTCGAAATGAACGCGGCGAGATTGAACTGGAGATGGCGCCCCAACAGATCAAGCTTGGCGCCAGCCTCATAGCTGTCGACGGTTTCGGGCTGATAAGGCTGGCTCGCGGTCGCCACCGTAGCGGCGCGAGGGCTGAAGCCGCCTGACCGGTAACCGCGCGACCAGCTGGCATAGAGCATCGTGTCGCGATCGGGCCGGAAGTCGATACCGACCTTCGGGGTAAACTTCTTGAAGGTGCCGCGGCCATTGCCGACCACGCCGGTGAGCGCAAAGCTGTTGTCCAGCTCCTTGCGATCCTGGGTGTAGCGACCGCCGAAGGACAGGCGCCATTTGTCCATAAAGGCCCAGTTGAAGTCGCCAAATACGGCGTAGGAAGTGGTGCGCCCGGCCACGGTCTGCGGGTTCGTGTCCGCCACCAGCGGGCTCAGCGCCGAATTGAAGGCGAACAGGCGGACATGCTGGACGAGATTATAATGCGAGCTGAAATAATAGCCGCCGACCACATAATCGAAGGTCGATCCGAGCTTGCCCGCCGCCCGCAGCTCCTGGCTCCATTGCTCGTAATTCTGCCGGCGCAGCGTGTAGTAGAGATCCGTGCTTGAGGCGTCGAAATCCTGGGTCTGAAATTCAGAGGATTTGCGCCAGCCGGTGATCGAGGTCAGCTTCACCCCGCCAAGATCGAGGTTCATCTCGAGGCTGGCGGACGGCGCGCTGTAATGGCTCACGGCCGGGCTGTTGAACACGGTGTAGAGATCGGAGGTGGTGTTCCGATTGCACTCGTTCGCTGGCTCATAGAGGCAGAACAGCTCACCGGTCGCGGCGATGTTGCTGTTCACCGGTTCAAAATTCTGATCGAGCTTTTCGACGGTCAGGAGCGCATCGAAATCGCTGCCCTTGGGCTTGAACAGGAGCGAGGCGCCGAAATTCTCGTTGTTCGAACCGCCGGCACGCTTGCCGATCAGGCCGTTATGATAAAAGCCGTCGCTCTGGTTGTGGAAATACCAGCCCTTGAGGCCGATGCTCTCGCCATCGCCCACATTCAGCAGGGCGCGCGTGGCCCAGCTGTTGAAGCTGCTATAGGTGCCTTCGAATTTGCCCCCGGTCTCCATGGTCGGGCGCGAGCGGCGGATGTTGATCACGCCGCCAATCGTGTTGCGGCCGAACAATGTGCCCTGCGGGCCGCGCAGCACCTCGAGCTGGTCGATATCGAAAAAGTCGAGCAGCTGGCCGGTATTGGTGCCGACGAACACGCCGTCGATCACCACGCCGACCGTCGGCTCCTGCGACTTTTCGATATCGGCATAGGTAAGGCCGCGGATCGAGAGATTGGCGGCCTGTGCGCCGGAATTCTGCTGTGTTATCAACAGATTGGGTGCAGCGCCCTGCAGATCGCCGATATTCGTCGAAGCCTTGTTCTCAAGCATCGCGCTGTTGATCGCGGTGATCGCGACCGGCGTGTTCTGCAGAGTCTCGTCGCGGTGGCGCGCGGTGACGACGATGTCGTTCGCGTCTGCGCCGGTCGCGGGACCTTCGGCCGGCGGAGCCTGTTCCTGCGCAAGGGCAGGCGCCGACAATGCCAGCAAGGCGGTCGTCGAAAGTGCGGCCAGCATGATTGGGCGGCCAAGGATGATCTTCATATCTACTCCCCCGTTCAGGCACGATTGGACGGCCTGTCTTTTTCTCCTTTCGCTATGCGCGTGATTGCCCGGGCGCTTAACTAGCACTTGTCGCAGGTGCGGGAGCGGCACCGGCACGCGACCACGGCCCCTACCGAGAGGGAGAAGGTCGTGGCGCTGAACCGTCGTTTTCTGCTGGTCCGCCGCCCGCATGGCGCGCCAGTGACGTCCGATTTCAGGCTGGTCGAAGAGGCCATACCCGTGCCGCCGCGGGGCGGCTTCGTCATCCGCAACCATTATGCGTCGCTCGACCCCGCCCAGCGCGGCTGGATGGACGATGTGCCGAGCTATATGCCGCCGATCGCGCTTGATGCGCCGGTGCGTGCAACGACGGTCGGCACTATCCACGCGTCCGACAATCCCGCGTTTGAGCCAGGCCAGTGGGTCGTCGGCCTCAACGCGCTCGAGGAGTATTCGGCGGCTGAGCCCGGCGGATTCACCATGAAGATCGACATATCCCAGGTGGCATCGCCCTCACAGTTCCTCTCGACCATCGGCGCGGTCGGCGTGACCGGATATTTCGGCCTGCTGGACGTGGCAAAGCCCAAAGCGGGCGAGACGCTGCTTGTATCGGGGGCTGCCGGAGCGGTGGGCTCAGTGGTCGGGCAGATCGGCAAGATCATGGGGTGCCGCGTCATCGGCATCGCGGGCGGGCCGGAGAAGTGCCGCCGGCTGATCGAGGAATATGGCTTCGACGCGGCGATCGACTACAAGGGCAAATCGGTGGAGCAGCTCGCCGCCGAGATCGCCGTCGCCGCGCCGGGTGGTGCCGACATCGTGTTCGAGAATGTCGGCGGCGATGTCATGGACGCCGAGCTTCTCAATCTGGCGCTCAATGCGCGGATCATATTGTGCGGGCTGATCAGCGAATATAATGCGCCGGAAAAGGCGGGCATCCGCAACCTGTGGCAGGTGCTGGCGCGCCAGGCGACGATCCATGGCTTTCTGGTTTCAGCCTATGCTGACCGCTTTGCCGAGGGCGGCGCGCAATTGACCAAATGGGTCGCCGAGGGCCGGCTGCGGATCGATGAAGATGTCCAGCATGGCCTGGAGAACAGCTATGCCGCCTTCATGCGGCTGTTCGACGGCACCAACACCGGCAAGCTCGTGCTGAAGATCGCTTGATCGGCGAGTCTCCGGAAACACCGGCAGCGCCCCGAGCAGGCTCAGGGCGCTGCCGGACGCGTCAGAACTGGACGCGTTTGGTGTAGCCGCCGTCGATCACGACATTGGTGCCGGTGGTATAGGATGACGCCGGGCTGGCGAGGAACACGATCGTCCTTGCCACTTCCTCCGGCCCGCCCCAGCGGCCCAGCGCGAACTGCGCTTCGGTCGCGGCATGGAGTTCTGGCACGGCGGCCTTGATCGCCTCCCAATTGCCGCCGGGAAAGGAAATCGGCCCGGGTGAGACGGCGTTGACGCGAATGCCCTTCGCACCCAGCGCCTGGCCGAGTTGCTTGGCATAGGTGAGCAGCGCGCCCTTGATGGCGTTGAAGGCCTGGGGGACGATAAAGGTTTCGACGGCGGCGGTGCTCGACATGATGACGATCGCGCCCGACCCCGATTTTTCGAGATAGGGCTCGAGCGTCTCGCAGCCGATCACCGTGCCTTTGACGTCCGCGTTGAAGCACGCGTCCCAGTCGCCGGTGGCGCCGGATCCCGAGGCGCTGGCGCCGGGGACGAAGATATCGCATCCGCCCAGCCGCTCGGCGGCCGATTTCAGCCAGTCCGGATAGGCGGCGAGGTCGGACAGATCGAACGCCTCGCCGATGACCCTGCCGCCGTGACGCGACAGCGAAGCGACGGTTTCCGCCACCTGATCCGGATTGCGCGAGAAAAAGGCGATGTCGCAGCCCTCCACCGCGAAGATCTCCAGCGCCGCCCGGCCGATGCCCCGGCTGCCACCCGTCAGGATGACCTTCCTGCCCTTCAGGCCAAGGTCCATGATCAATTCCTCATAGAATGCGTCTTGTGCCGCTTGTCGGCGCGGCGGGCGGGCACAACCACTGTTTTTTTCGTGAGGATGCCGGCCCCGCGCCGCGTGATAGCAAAGTCTGGCATAGACCATGGGAGAGACCGGCGTGCGCCTCAAAGGCAAAAAGGCTGTCATCCTCGGAGCCAGCAGTCCCGACAATATGGGCCAGTCGATCGCCCGGCGCTTCATCGCTGAAGGGGCGGAGGTTCTCGTCTCGGGGCGGAAGGACGATGTGCTGCGCGCCTTTGCCGCGGAGACCGGATGCCGATGGTCGGCCTGCGACCTGACCGATGAGGCAAGCGTCAGCGCGCTTGCCGATAGCGCGGTGGAGGCGCTGGGCGGGATCGACATCGCCATCAATGCCACCGGATGGGGCCTGCTCAAGCCGTTCCTCGAGACCGACGGTGCTGAATTGCTGGCGATGACCGCGCTCCAGTTCATTGGCCCATTCCAGTTCTTCCAGGCGATGATCCGCAAGATGGGCACCAGCCATGGCGGCCGTGGCGGCGCGATCGTCCAGATCAGTTCGGCCACAGCGACGATCATGCTCAACGACCATGCCGCCTATATGGGCACCAAGGCGGGCACCGATCATGTCATCCGCTGCATCGCCCATGAGTTCGGTGCGGAGGGCATTCGCGCGAATTCGATTTCGCCGGGCCTGACCGAGACCCCGATGACCGCCGAGGCGGTGAACGTTCCCGGCCTGTCCGAGGCTTTCGTGCCGAGCTATCCGCTGGGCCGCATCGGCACGCGGGACGACATTGCCGCCGCCGCCGTCTGGCTGTGCAGCGACGAGTGCTTCATGACCGGCGACAATCTGCAGGTGAATGGCGGTTTGACGCTGCGGCGCAATCCCACCCGCGAAGAGCTGACCGCGAGCATCATGCGCGCCGCCGGCGCCTGAGCTCGGGTGCCTGCGCAGCCATCACGCCATCGGGAGAATGCCATGTCTCGGGTTGGTCGTATCGGCGACGTTGCCGAAATCATGCTCGGCTATGTCGAGAACAAGCAGACCTTCATGGGCGAGACCACGCTGCGCGTGGCGAGCCGCAGCTATATCGACGCCGACCAATGGCGGATCGAGATCGAGCAGGTCTTCAAACGCGCGCCGCTGATGCTGGCCTTTACCGCCGAACTGCCCAATCCAGGCGATTACAAGGCGATGGACGCGGTCGGCATGCCGGTGCTCATCAATCGCGACAAGGCGGGCAAGGTCCGCGCCTTTCTCAATGTATGCTCGCATCGCGGCGCGGCGCTTGCCAGCGAGGGCTATGGCAATTGCCCGCGCTTCACCTGCAAATATCACGCCTGGAGCTATGGCCAGGACGGCAGGCTGCTGGCGATATCGGAATCGAGCAGCTTCGGCGATGTCGACAAATCCGAGCGGGGCCTGCGCGAACTTCCCTGTGAGGAGCGCGCCGGCATGATCTTCGTCTGCCTGACGCCGGGCACCCCGATCGATCTCGATAATCATTTTCGCGGCCTGCTCGGGGATTTCGAGGCGCTCGATTTCCACGACTGGACCTATCTTGGATCGCGCACGATCGAGGGCGCGAACTGGAAGATCGCGATGGACGGCTATCTCGAAGGCTATCACTTCGCATCACTTCACCCCGAAACCATCGCGCCGCGTACGCCATCGAACCGCATGCATTATGAGGGTTTCGGACCGAATTTCAGGATCGGCTTCCCGCAGCGGCGGATCGGCGAGGCGCTGCGCGCCGTGCCGCGCGAGCAATGGGGCGAGCAGGAGAATAACGGTTTCGATTTCGTGCGGATTTTCTTTCCCAATGTCGCGGTTTTCATCGCGCCGGAAATCACCCAGATCGCGCAGATCTTCCCCGGACCGACACCCGACCGGAACCGTACTGTCCTGAATTATCTGCGCCGGGAGCCGCTTCAGGACGATGAAGACCGCGCCGGTGTCGAGGCCGCGATCAATTTCTTTCGCGATGTGACCTATAATGAGGATTATCTGATCGGCCTCGACATCCAGAAGGGCCTGGAAAGCGGGGCGCATGACGAGATGATTTTCGGGCGCAACGAACGCGGCAACCAGTATTTCCACGAATGGCTGAACTGGTATCTGGCAAAGGACCCCGCCACACTCCAACCGGTGATGTGAGGCGCGCCGGGGTGGATCAGACCCCCATCATGCCGGCGGTGGTGGCGCCATCGATCACATATTCGCTGCCCGAGACGAAGCACGCCTCGTCCGACCCGAGCCAGGCCACCAGGCCGGCGATTTCGTCGACGCTCGCCATGCGCCTGAGCGGCGACATGCCCTCATAGGCGGCGCGCGCCGCCGCCGGATCGGGCGCCTGTGCGATCAGATTGCCAATCAAGCCGGTTTCCACCACGCCGGGCAGGATAGCGTTCACCCTGATCCGGTATCCCTGGTTGCCGCAATGCACCGCCGCCGATTTGGTCAAGGCGACCACGGCTGCCTTGGACACGGAGTAAGCGGCGAAATTGCCCATGGCCCGGTGCGCGTTCATCGAGGAATTGACGATGATCGAACCCGTCGGGCCCTCGGGATTGCGCTTCATCGTCCGGATCGCGTGCTGCACCGTCAGCATCACGCCCGTCTGGTTCACGCCGATGACATTGTTCCAGCCTTCGAGCGTGATGTCCTCGATGCTGGCGTCACCCGCCTCGGTTCCGGCATTGGCGAAGGCGATGTCGAGCCGGCCGAAATCCGCAAGGACCTGTTCCACTACCGCTGGCCAGCCCGTTGCATCCTGAACGCGGTGCGTGACGAAGTGCGCGCCGGTCTCGGCGCACAATGTTCCCGCCGATGCCGCATTCGATCCGGTGAACAGGACCTTCGCACCCTCGGCAGCGAGGCGCCGGACTGCGCCCGCGCCGATGCCTGACGTTCCGCCAGTCACCAGCGCGACCTTGCCTTCTAGTCTTCCCTGCACGGCTCTCTTCCCATGATTCGCAGAAGGTTCTGGCGAATTCGCGCTCCGCCGTAACCTATCGATTCCGCAAGGTGACGCGCGCGCTCGCACGCGACACACGGGGGGCGATAATCATGATGGGAAGAGGATTCGGCTTATGGCGGACAGGGACCTGCAGATGTCGGGTGGCGACGGCGCGGCCCGCAGCCCGGGGATCAGCTGGACTGAGCTGATGGCGAGCGATTCTCGGCCTGCCCCGGCCTGCCTGACCGAAGAGCATTTCGAATATCTCGGTTCCGAGCCGCTCGCCGCCGAGCGCTATACCAGCGAAGCATTCGCCCTCGCCGAGCGCGAACGCATGTGGCCCCATGTCTGGCAGTTCGCCGCACGCGAGGAGGATCTGCCCGAGCCGGGGGATTATGTCGTCTATGAGAATGCCGGGCGATCCTTCCTGATCACCCGCCAGGACGACGGTTCGGTACGCGCGTTCCACAATGTCTGCCTCCACCGCGGGCGCAAGCTCAGGACCGAGAATGGCCATGCCGAGAAGTTCGCCTGCCCGTTCCATGGCTTCACCTGGACCACCGGTGGCAGTTTCGTATCGATGCCGTGCAAATGGGACTTCCCGCATCTGGCAGATCAGAACATGGCGCTGCCCGAAGCCGAAATCGGCCGCTGGGCCGGTTATATCTTCCTGCGCGAGGAAGCGGGCGGGCCGAGCCTCGAGGAGTTCCTGGCGCCGCTACCCGAGCATTTCCAGCGATGGCGGCACGAGGAATGCACGACGGTGGTGTGGGTCGCCAAGGAGGTTCAGGCGAACTGGAAGGTGACGGCCGAAGCTTTCATGGAAGCGTGGCACACGGTGGTCACCCATCCCCAGCTGCTGCCCTTCACCGGCGACTGCAACAGCGCCTATTGGAACTGGGGCGACAATGTGAACGTCAATCTCGTTCCGTTCGGCATCATGTCTCCGCACGTCGATGCGACCGGCAAGCCGCAGCAATGGATCGTCGACGAGTTCGTCAAATATAATGGCCGCTCGGCCGACAATTACGAGGCATCGAGCGATCCGTTCGCGGTGACGGTGCCCGAGGGGATGTCGGCGCGAGAGGCGCTCGGCGCGGCGATGCGGGCCGGGTACACGGCGCAAACCGGCCATGACCATGACCATGCCACCGATTCCGAATTGCTCGACGCGCTGGTCTATAACGTCTTTCCGAACTTCGCTCCCTGGGGCGGCTTCATGCCGAACATCGTCTATCGCTGGCGGCCGGGCAAAACGGTTGACACCTGCCTGATGGAAATCCGCGTCCTGGCCCGTGCGAAGAAAGGCGAGCCGATCCCCCGCGGCGTTGCGATGCACCTGCTCGAATCCCGTCAGCCCTGGACGGATGCGACTGAACTCGGCGTGCTGGGCGACGTGTTCGAACAGGATATGGCGAACCTGCCCTTCGTCCAGGAGGGCCTTCACTGCTCCAAGACTGGCAAGGTCCAGCTGGCGAACTATCAGGAGGTCTGGATCCGCCAGTTCCACCAGACACTCGACAAGTATATCCATGGCCAAGCGGGAGCGAGCGCATGACCGAAGCCCTTACCGACGAGACTCATCCGACCCGGATAAACTGCGTCCTGATCTGCGGCGGCGTCTGGCATGACATGGACTTTGCGCGGCTCGAGCTGCTCAAGCTGTTGTCGGAGGATGAGCGGCTGCGCACTCGGGTGTTCGAGGATTATGAGACGATCGACGCCCTGGCTTCAGCGGATATCCTCATCACCTATACCTGCGATGTGACACCGTCGCTGAAGGCGCAGGAGACCCTGCGCGACTGGCTCGCCAAAGGCGGGCGCTGGTATGCGCTGCACGGGACCAATTCAGTGCTGCGGCTGCTCGACAACGGCTTGTGGGATGCGCCGCGCTGGGCGCCGCTGTTGATGGATATGCTCGGCAGCCAGTTCCTCTCGCATCCGGCGATCGAGCCCTATCTCGTCACCGTCGCCGATCCGGGCCATCCGCTGGTCCATGGCATCGAACCCTTTGAGAGCACCGACGAGCTCTATCACATGGAGACGCATGGCGATCTCCACGTCCTGCTGGAAACCGAATGCACCGAACCGGGCACCGGCTTTGTCGAGGCCGAGGATGCGCCGGGCAAGCACCCGGTTTTCTACCTCAAGGGGCATGGCCAGGGCGCAGTGCTGTACCTGACGCTCGGCCATTGCCGCGGCCATTATGACCTGCAGCCGATGCTCGACTGGTGGCCGACGGTGGACCGCTGTGCCTGGGACCTGCCGGTATTCTATGATCTGCTACGGCGCGGGATAAGCTGGATGAAGGACCGCGAAGCCGCCTGAGCGGCTCAGTCCTCAACGCCGGCGAAGCGATCCAGCGCCGCATCGGGATCGTCCGGCCAGCGCGAAAGCACCAGCAGCCGCTTGTGCCCATGGCCGATCGACAGCTCGTCAGTGACGCCCATGCCGCCATGGAACTGAATCATCTCATGACCGAGCGCCACGGCCGCCGGGGCGATGAAGGCCCGCGCGCCGCTCACCGCCTGGGCGAAGCCGGGCTTGTCGCGCGAGACGATCGCGAGATTGAGCAGGCCCCGGCTCTGTTCGATCGCCGCATATTGCGCCGCCATGCGGTGTTGCAGCGCCTGGAAGGTGCCGAGCCTGGTGCCGAATTGCTCGCGCGACTTCAGATATTCGAGCGTCTCCTCGAACAGCCGCGTCATGATACCGAGCATTTCGGCCGAGCGCGCAAGATTGGCGAGCAGCTCGACACTTGCGACCTCGTCCACGCCGCCTGAGAGACGATGCGCGGATTCGACCAGCAGATCATTGAACTCGAGCGATGCGGCAATGCCGCCATCGGCCATGCGCCAGGTCTGTTTGACCAGACCGGATGCGTCGGCAGGCACGAAATAAAGCCCCACGCCTTCGCGCGCGCTCGCCGCGCCTGCGCTTCTGGCAGTGATGATATAGCCATCGACCCCGGCGCCCGCCGGGACATGCGCCTTGGCACCGGTCAGCCGCACATCCTCGCCGCTCGTCACCGCCTTCGCTTCGATCCACAGCCGGCCCGGCCGGCCCCGTGCCTCGTCATGGGCAAGGGCGATGCGCCGCGAGCCATCGAGCAAGCCCGGCAGCCACGCATCGCGCAAGGCGTGCGGCGCGGTTGCGGCAAAGAGGCGGCCGGCGAGCAGGACATTTTCGATCAGCGGTTCGACCACGAGGCCATTGCCCAATGCTTCGAACACCGTGGCGACGCCGACCGCGTCGAGATCCATCCCGCCGAGATCCGCGGCGAAAGGCGCGGCGATCAGTCCGAGCTCGCCCAGCAGCGCCCAGTTGTGCGCGGAAAAGCCATGGGGTTCGCCGAGAAAGGCCCGGCGGCGATCCATGTCATACTGGTCCCTGACGAACCGCTCCGCCAGCGCCTTCAACATTTCCCCATCTTCGCCGATGTCGAAATTCACCAGATGTCCCCTTTTCTCGCTGCGCTTTAGCAGCACCGGCGGACGCCCCACGCTCGGCAAAATAGTTAGGGGTGCGCGCAGGACATGTGCGGTGACGGGCGTCGCCGGCATCGACGGGAAACGGTGCTGGCCTAGCGTTTTGATGAGTCGGAATGGCGATGAAACGGGTCTTAAAAGCTCCGTATCCGGACTCGAAACCGGGACGGGAGTATCATGCGCGCAATCGCCGAAGGTCTGTTCACCGATGAAACTCCGCCGCGGCTGATCGGCGGACGGCATCGCCAATCGGGCCGCATCGTGTTTCCGTGCCCCGCCGGCGATGACTATGAGCGCCATCCGCTGAAGCGCGAAGGCACGCTCTGGTCCTACACCATCCAGCGTTACCGCCCGAAATCCCCGCCCTATGCCGGCCCCGAGGCGTTCCGCCCCTGGCCGGTCGCCTATGTCGAATTGGGCGGCGAAGCGATCGTCGAAGCCCGGCTTGCCAATGTCGAAGCCGAGGACATTCGGATCGGCATGCCGCTCGAGCTGACACTGATCCCGCTCGACCCCGCCGCGTCCGACCCGCGACTGGTCCACGCCTTTCAGCCCGCGCGGGGCGTGTCATGAGCGATGTCTGCATTGTCGGCGTCGGTATTCATCCGTTCGGCCGTACCGATGGCCTGTCCGGCATGGACCAGGGCGTCTATGCGGTGCGGCAGGCGCTGGCCGATGCGGGGGCCGACTGGGCCGATATCCAGTTCGCCTATGGCGCTTCCGAGGCAGCCGGCAATCCGGACACGATGGTCGAGCAGCTTGGCCTGACCGGCCTCCAGTTCATCAATGTCAGGAATGGCTGCGCAGCCGGCGGATCAGCGTTGTTCTCAGCGCAAATGGCGATCAAATCGGGCGAGTTCGAACTTGGGCTCGCTGTCGGCTTCGACAAGCACCCGCGCGGCGCCTTCAACCCGATGCCGGCCGATTTCAACCTGCCCGACTGGTATGGCGAAGCGGGCTACATGATCACCACGCAGTTTTTCGCCAACAAGATCACCCGCTACATGCATGAGCATGGCATCTCGGCGACGAGCCTCGGCCGGGTCGCCGAAAAGGCGTTCCGCAACGCTGTGCACGCCCCGCATGCATGGCGACGCGAGCTAGTCGCGCTCGACGCCATCATGGACGCGCCGATGGTGAGCGATCCTTATACGAAATATATGTTCTGCTCGCCGGCCGAAGGCGGCGTCGCGCTGATCCTCGCCAGCGAGAAGAAAGCGCGCGAGCTGGGCAAGCCGCTGATCCGCCTGAAGGCAGCGGCGATGCGGACGCGGCCGCCCGGTTCCTTCGAGGTCTTCGCGCCATCGATCGACATCGAGCGCGGCGGCTCGGCCACACGGATCGCCTCCACCGATGCCTTTCGCATGGCTGGGATCGGCCCCGAAGACATCGCCATCGCCCAGCTGCAGGATACCGAGGCCGGCGCCGAAATCATGCACATGGCGGAGAATGGCTTCTGCAAGGATGGCGAGCAAGACCAGTGGCTTGCCGAAGGATTGACCAACATCGACGGCCGGCTCCCGGTCAATACCGATGGCGGCTGCCTCGCCTGTGGCGAACCGATTGGCGCCTCGGGCCTGCGCCAGGTCTATGAGAATGTGGTACAGCTGCGCGGCGATGGTGGCGGCCGGCAGGTGCCGGGCAACCCCAAGACCGCCTATGGCCATGTCTATGGCGCTCCGGGCGTTTCCGCCGTGACGATCCTGGAACGCTGATGCACATCGATCTCTCTTCTGAAGACAGCGCATTCCGAGACGAGGTTCGCGCCTTTCTGGCGGCGAGCTTGCCGGACGCCCTCAGGGCGGGCGCCGCGGCGACTCCATCGGTTTTCGTCGAACCCGAGATCGGCCAGGTCTGGAACGCGATTCTGCACCGCCGGGGATGGCTCGGCTATCAATGGCCGGTCGAGCATGGCGGCACGGGCTGGAGCCCGGTGCAGCGCTATATCTTCGAAAAGGAATGCGCGCTCGCCGGTGCGCCCATGCTGACCGTACTGGCCCTGAAGCTTGTCGCGCCGGTGATCTGGACCTTTGGCAGCGCAGCCCAGAAGGCGCTGTTTCTTCCCCGCATCCTGACCGGCGACGATTATTGGTGTCAGGGCTTTTCCGAACCCGGCAGTGGCTCCGACCTCGCCTCGCTGCAATGCCGGGCCGTGCGCGACGGAGACCGCTACATCCTCAACGGCTCGAAGATCTGGACCACGCACGCGCACCATGCCAACCGGATGTTCTGCCTCGTCCGCACCGATCCGAGCGTCCGCAAACAGGCTGGCATCTCGTTCCTGCTGGTCGATATGAACCAGCCGGGCATCACGGTCCGCCCCATTCTCACGGTGGCAGGCGACCATGAGGTCAACCAGGTGTTCCTCGAGGACGTGGTCGTACCGATCGAAGACCGGGTCGGCGAGGAAGGCCAGGGCTGGGAGATCGCCAAATTCCTGCTGGAAAATGAGCGTGGCGGCTCCTGCGCCGCCCCCAAGCTCGCTTATGACCTCGACAAGCTCGCGGAAGCGGCCGCGCGCGAACCCGATGGGCGCGGCGGTACGATGGCCGAGGACCGACAATGGAAGCGCAAGATCGCGAAGCTGAGGCTCGCGGTGCAGGCGCTCGAGATGATCGAGCTCGAGATCATCTCAAGGATCGCCCAGGGCCGCCCACCCGGCCCGCAGACATCGCTCATCAAGTTGCTCGCCTCCAATCTGAGGCAGGACCTCGATCTGCTGGCGGTCGATCTCTACGGCGCTGCCGGCCTCCAGCTCGAAACGAGGCGCCCGCTTTACGGCGACGGCGCGCCCTCCCCAGTCCGCTCCAAAGATGCCCAGCTTGCCGCGCCGCGTTATCTCAACAGCCGCGCCTGGACCATTTTTGGGGGCACCAACGAAGTACAGGCGAATATCATCGCCAGGTCCGTGCTGGGCCTTTGATGGAAAACGGAGAGCAGAGATGCAGCTGAGCCGCGACGCGCTGCTACGCGCCTATCGCCAGATGAAGGTGATCCGCGAATTCGAAGAGCGTCTCCATGTCGAAATCCAGACCGGCGAGATCGCCGGTTTCACCCATCTTTATTGCGGCCAGGAAGCGGTGGCGGTGGGGGTGTGCCAGCATCTCGACACCGAGGACAAGATCGTCTCCACCCATCGCGGCCATGGTCACTGCCTCGCCAAGGGCTGTGACGTGACCGGCATGATGAAGGAGATCTGGGGCAGTCGCGAAGGCCTGTGCAAGGGCAAGGGCGGATCGATGCACATTGCCGATATCGACCTCGGCATGCTCGGCGCCAACGGCATTGTCGGCGCCGGGGCGCCGATCGCGGTCGGCGCCGCGCTTGCCGCCAAGCTCGACGGCAAGGGCAAGGTATCGATCGCCTTCTCGGGCGATGGCGCCTGCAACCAGGGCACGACCTTCGAGGCGATGAACCTGGCGGTGGTGACCCAGGCGCCCTGCATCTTCGTGTTCGAGAACAACCATTATTCCGAGCATACCGGCGTTGAATATGCGGTCGGCACGGCGCGGGATATTGCCAGCCGCGCCGAGGCGTTCGGGATGAAGGTCTGGCGCGCCGACGGGACCGATTTCTTCGCTGTCTTCGAAACGATGCGCGAGGTGCTTGACCATGTCCGCGCCGGCAACGGGCCGGCGGCGGTCGAATTCGACACCGAGCGCTTCTTCGGCCATTTCGAGGGCGATCCGCAGCGCTATCGCGGCGATGGCGAGATCGAACGGATCCGCGAGACGCGCGACTGCCTCAAGACGTTCCGCCAAAAGGTCACCAGCGCCAGCTTGCTGAGCGACGCCGACATCGACGCGGTGGATCGCGAGGTGCTGGCGTTGATCGACGAGGTGGTGATAGCCGCCCGGGCGGCGGAGCGGCCCACCGCCGAGGACGTCCTCACCGATGTCTATATCAGCTACTGACGGCAGGACCGCGAAACCATGGCACAAATGATGTACCGCGATGCCGTCCTGACGACGATCGCAGAAGAAATGGAGCGCGATCCCAATGTGGTCGTGCTGGGCGAGGACGTCGTCGGCGGCATGGGCACGCCAGGTGGACCGGAGGCGATCGGCGGCATCTGGTCGACTTCCAACGGGCTGTTCGGCCGCTTCGGCAAGGACCGCGTGATCGACACGCCGATTTCCGAAAGCGCCATTGTCGGTGCCGCGGGTGGTCTCGCGCTGGCCGGCAAGCGGCCCGTCGCCGAACTGATGTTCGCTGACTTTATCGGCGTCAGCCTCGACCAGATCTGGAATCAGCTCGCCAAGTTCCGGTATATGTTCGGCGGCAAGACGACGTGCCCGGCGGTGATCCGCATGGCCTATGGCGCGGGCTATAATGCCGCGGCCCAGCACAGCCAGTCAGTCCATCACATCCTGTCGGGCATGCCTGGTCTGAAGGTGGTCGTTCCGTCGACCCCGGCGGACGTGAAGGGCCTGCTGCGCCAGGCGATCCGCGACGACGATCCGGTTATCTTCCTCGAGCACAAGGCGCTTTACGGCACGAGTGGCGAGGTGCCCGACGACCCGAACTTCCTCATCCCCTTCGGTCATGCCCGGCTTACCCGTGCGGGCGAGGACGTTACGATCGTTTCCTCCGGCCTGCTGCTCGGCTTTTGCGAAGCCGTGGCCGACAGGCTCGCCGCCGAAGGCATTGGCTGTGATGTGATCGACCTGCGCACGACCAGCCCGCTGGATGAAGAGGCAATCCTCGATTCAGTCGAGGTCACCGGCCGGCTCGTGGTGGTCGATGAAGCGCCGCCGCGCTGCGGCCTGGCTGGCGATATCTGCGCGATGGTGGCGGAAAAAGCCTTTGCCAGCCTCAAGGCGCCGCCGCTGTCCGTCACGCCGCCGCACACCCCAATCCCGTTCGCGCGCGAGCTGGAGAGCGCCTATCTGCCGTCGGTCGACAAGATCGAGGCGGCGGTGCGCAAGATCCTCGGCTGGCGCTGAGGTGGCGAAGATGGCCATAATCCGCCCCTTCTGCATGCCCAAATGGGGCATCGAGATGACCGAGGGCACCATCGCCGAATGGATGGTGGGCGAAGGCGACGCCTTTACCCGAGGCCAGACATTGTGCCTGATCGAAACCGCCAAGATCACCAACGAGGTCGAGGCCGAGTTCGATGCGGTGGTACGCCGCGTACTGGTCGGCGCGGGCGGGGAAGCCCAGCCGGTCGGCACGCTCCTCGCCGTTTTCGCCGACGCTGACGCGACCGACGCGGAAATCCGGGCCTTTGTGGACGGCTTCCGTCCGGTCGATACGCAGGTCGCGGCCAAAAGCGGCGACGTGAAACCGCAAGCCGTGTCGAAACCGGCGCCGGCGAAGATCGTCACCAACCGGCCGATCAGCCCGGAAGCCATCAAGCTTGCCGAGAGCGAAGGCGTGGATCTTTCAGCGATCGAAGGTTCGGGGCGGAGCGGGCGGATCACCTATCAGGACGTCCATCAGGCCTTGCGTCCAGCGGCAGCCCCGATGCTTCGCGGGCCCGCCGTCCTGCCGGAGGAATTGCCGAGGGTTTTCGCTTCTCCTCTCGCCCGCCGCATCGCCGCACAGCACGGTATCGACCTGACCGGTATCGCTGGCAGCGGCCCGCGCGGTCGGATCGCCAAGGCCGACGTGCTGAAATTTGTGATCCAGCCTGTCGCCAGCGCTGCAGTCGGGACCGCCGAGTTCGTGGCGGTCGGCAATCGGCCGGAAGTCGTCCCGTTCGACCGCGTCCGCAAGGTCGTCGCCCGACGCCTGACCGAGGCGAAGCAACAGATTCCGCATTTCTACCTGCGGATTTCGGTCCGGGCAGATGCGCTTATCGCGCTGAGGAAGACGGCCAATCTGGTCCTGGGCTGCAACGCCTCGGTCAACGATTATCTGGTCAAGGCGGCCGGCCTGGCGCTTGCGCGCCATCCCGACGCCAACGTGCAGGTACATGGCGAGGAGATCCACCGCTTTGCCCATGCCGACATCGCGATCGCGGTTGCCGGCCCCAAGGGCCTGGTCACGCCGATCGTCCGTCAGGCCGATCGCATGTCGATCGCGCAGATCGCCACCGCCACGCGCGCGTTAATCGACAAGGCGAGGGCCGGAAGGCTCTCCTTTGAGGACATGGACGGCGGCAGTTTTTCCATCTCCAACCTCGGCATGATGGGGATCGAACAGTTCGACGCGATCATCAATCCGCCCCAGGGCGCGATCCTGGCGGTGGGTGCAGCGGCGCGCCAGCCGGTCGAAACGGATGATGGCGATATCGCCTTTGAAAGCCGCATCGCGCTGACCCTGTCAGTCGACCACCGCGCGATCGATGGTGCAGCGGGGGCGGCCTTCCTGGCGACACTCAAAAATTTGATCGAAGCGCCCGAGGGCCTCTTCGCCTGAAAGAATGGAAATGACCATGACCAAGACCAGCTCGATCAAGGCGCTGGGCGACATCGTCCAGATCGCCTTTCTGCCCGAAGACTTCGACGCGGCGCTGAAATACTGGACTGAAACCGTGGGGGTCGGCCCCTTCTTTCTGCTGCAGAATGTGCGGCTGGGCGAGATGAAATATCGGGGCCTGCCGACCGAAGCGGTGTTTTCCGTCGCCATCGCCTATTGGGGCGAGGTTCAGATCGAGCTGATCCGCCCTGAGAATGATGCCCCTTCCATCTATAGCGGCGAATATGCCGTGAAGGATCGGATGCACCATGTGTGCATCATGGTGGAATCAATGGAGGAGGCTCGCCGGGCCTGCGCCGAGGCGGGTGCGGAAATACTGGTCGAAGGCAAGGTCGGCGATACCGGCGAAGTGATCTATGTCGATGCCGGCGGCGGCCCAGGCCATGTCATCGAGCTGCTGCAACCGATGGTCGGCACCGACCAGCTCTTCGCCATGATGCGCGACGCCGCACGTACCTGGGACGGCAGCGAGCCGCTCAGAATCATCGGCTGAGAAAGGCCGGTACCCCGGCATTCGACCCGGGTCCGGCGAATTGGAGCTATTCGGCTCGCCTGACAACGCGCCCCACGACGGCCCGGCCCAGCCGGCCACTGACAGCCAAGATGCTGATCGAAAGACATTGTTCGGTACCAGCTCGCCTCACCGAAATCGGCCCGCAGTCATCACTGGCAAATTAGACAATTGTGGCGGACGACAGTCGGGCAGAGCATGGACCGCGTGATCGATATCAACAGGTAGTCCGGCACACGGTCGCCTGGAGGGGATACTATAATGACCGCCAGAACTCACCGTCATCTGCTGCTTTCGGTTTCAGCCGTGGCACTCCTTATCAGCGCTGCGCCGGCCTTTGCCCAGGACGCGGCGGAGCCGGCCGATCAGCCGGAAACCGGCGCGATCCGCGACATCATCGTGACCGCGCAGAAGCGTAGCGAGAATATCCAGACCGTCCCGATCGCGATTACGGCGCTCGATGCCCAGGCACTGTCACAAGGGACGATCAAGGACCTGCGGGACATTGCCGGACGCGTGCCGAGCCTGGTGGTCGACAGCGTCAGCACCTCGCCCAGCACTGCCAGCATCGCCTTGCGCGGCATCAGCTTCGACGATGTCGAGAAGAGCTTCGATCCGGCGGTCGGCGTGGCCGTGGACGGCGTGTTCATCGGCACCAATACCGGCCAGCTGCTCGACAGTTTCGACATGGAGCGGCTTGAAGTGCTGCGCGGACCACAGGGCACCCTGTTTGGCCGCAACACCATTGGCGGTGTGATCAACGTCATGCGCAGCAAGCCGACGCACGACGCCGGCATCAAGGCGCAGTTCGCCTATTCGAGCTATGATACCAAGCGCGGGCGGCTGGTGGTGAACAGCGGTACGATCGGCGGGATCATCGCGATCAAGGCCTATGGCTATTGGGACCAGACCGGCGGCTTCGTCCAGAATGTCGTCCAGAACCGCAAGGACGGCCGTTACCAAGTGCTGACCGGTGGGATCACCGCGCTGATCACACCGGCCAGCAATCTCACCGCAACGTTGACCTATGAGCATACCCGCGAGCGCGGCGAGGCCGTCAGCATTCCAACGTCGAACGGCACCGATCTGTTCTGCGCCTTTGCCGGCGTGCCCGGTTTCTCGCCGGCGGCCGAATGCAATCGCTTCACGGCGAGCGGCGACCGCGGCGCCTATCAGACCTATGAAACCGCGCCGCGCAGCATCAGCAATGATACCGATGCGGTAAGCGGCAATATCGAATGGGATTTATCGCCTAGTGTCAAGCTGTTCTCGGTCACTGGCTATCAGCGCAATCACGAGGACGCGAATTCCGATTTCGACGGCAGCGACGTCAATTTCTTCGGCGTGCGCCGCGTCCAGCGCTATCACCAGCTCAGCCAGGAGCTCCGCATGGTCACTGACGTGACTGACGGGATCAACCTGCTCCTCGGCGGCTATTATTTCGACAGCGCCTACACGCTGTACCAGTCGACCTTTATCGGGCCGGCGCTCGGCGGCGTGACGATCGGCCAGTACACCGACCATCATTCGCGCTCTTATGCCGGCTTCGCGGATGCCCAGATCAAGCTGAGCGACAGCTTCAAGATCGCGGTGGGCGGCCGCTATACGAAGGACGAGAAAAACATCTTCACCAATTACGGCCAGATCGCCGCGCTGGTGCAGATTACCGACCCTGCTTACACCGGCACGCAATGCGTCGGGGCGACCGGCACCTTTTCCCCGGCACCCGGCGTGATCCTGCCGATCTACGCCCCGGCGAACAATTGCACAGGCAATGCGAGCTTCGGCAAGTTCACCTGGCGCGCCAATGCCGAATATAAGCTGGCGCCCGGAAAGATGGTCTACGCGTCCTATTCAAAGGGTTTCCGTTCAGGCGGCTTCAATTCGCGCGCAACCTCACCCTCTTCGCTCGGCCCCTATCAGCCCGAGACCGTCGATGCTTATGAGATTGGCCTGAAGGCCGATTGGCTCAACCACCAGCTGCGCACCAATATCGCGCTGTACTACACCAAATATGGCAACAAGCAGGAGGAGGTCGTCCAGCCTTCGCCGCCCGGGGCCGCCAACCCGCAGGAAACGATCGTGAAGAACGCGGCCTCGGCCACGATCAAGGGCCTGGAAATCGAAACGATCGCCCAGCTCAGCCACGATTTCAGCGCGACCGCCTCATTCGCTTATACCGATGCGCACTATGACAATTTCTTCAACGACGTCGTAGGCACGACGGTCGGTTCGGCGCCGGACAATATTCCCGACAATGTCTCGGCGCTGACGCTGCGCCGTGCGCCCAAATTCCAATGGTCGCTGGGCCTGAACTACACGCATGAGGTCGGCGGCGGCCGGTTCGATGCCTCGACGCTGCTGCGCTACTCGAGCAAATATGCGACCTGTATCGTGCCCAATCACCCGATCACGCCGGGCCAGATCGTCAACGACAGCCGCTGCTACACCCAGGACCGCGCCAACCTGTCGGCGCAGATCGGCTACACCTTCCTGCTGAGCGGCGGCAAGGAAGTCAGCCTCTCCGTGTTCGGCCGCAATCTCACCAATACCCGCGATATCATGGGCACGCTGCCGGTCGCCGGCCTGTTCACTTTCTCGACTCCGTACGAGCCCCGCGTGATCGGCGCGCAGATCGGGGTTAAATTCTAAAGCTTCACCGTCGATCGGCCGTTGCCGATCGGCGGTGCCGGCATCCAATCTCACTGATAGAAATGCATCCACCGTTCGGGCTTCAGCCCGAACGGTGGATTTGTTTTGGCTGAGGAGGACCTGGCGCGGGAATTCAGCGCGAGAGGGTCAGCTGGTCGGCTCGGCCTCTGCCAGGAGGCGCTGCCGGATTTCTTCGCGCAGCACATCCTTGCGGACCTTGCCGGAGGCGGTGCGGGGAAGATCGGCGACGAACTCGAAGCGTTCCGGGCATTTCTGACGGGCCATGCCCGAGGCGAGCACATGCGCCGACAGCGCTGCGGCGTCCGGCTTTTCACCGTCCCGAAGCACGATGAAGCTGCACACCCCTTCGCCGAGCCGCGCGTGCGGCATCGCGACCACCGCTGTCTCGCGCACGCCGGGATGGAGATGGAGGACGTCCTCGATTTCCTTGGCGGAGATATTCTCGCCGCCACGGATGATCAGGTCCTTCTTGCGCCCGGTGATCACCAGTGCGCCGAGCGGCGTCAGCAGTCCGATATCGCCCGATCGGAAAAAGCCGTCGGCGGTGATCGCCTGGCGGGTCTGTTCGGGGTCGCCATAGCCGAGGAACATGGCCGGGCCACGTACCAGCACCTCGCCCTCGGCCCCTGGCGCGCAATCGCGATCATGTTCGTCGACGATCCGCAGATCATAATCCAGGGCGTGACCGTCGGTCGTGGCGGCGAGCACGGGCTCGCTGGCCGGCGGATAGCCTTGCGTCGTCTGGGGAACTTCGGAACTGCCATAGACGCGGTACGCACAGGGATTGGCGAGCGCGGCATTAGCAGCGGATACCAGCTCGGCCGGCACCGCGGCGCCGCCACAGGCAAAGCTCTGGAAACTGGGCAGCGACCGGCCCACCGCCCGTGCTGTGTTGCACAGCTCCATCAGGAACGGCGTCGCGGCGACGGTCGAGGTGACCTGATAGCGATCGATCAGATCAACCGCTGCGGCCGCATCCCATTGCTCCATCAGCACTGCTCGCGAACCGAGCTGGAAAGGCCTCTCGAGTGCCCCAGCATAGCCGGTGATATGGGTGACGGGTGACGGCATCAGAACGATATCCTGTCCGACCACGCGAAGATGCCGGAAGGTCACATCCAGCACGCGCGCCAGCGTGTTGTGTGAATGGAGCACGGCCTTGGGGCTGCCGGTGGTGCCCGATGTGTAGAGCAGGAGCTTCGTGGCGTTCGGATCGACGTCCGGAAATGGGTGCGTGAGGGTGCGTCCATGATCGACCAGTGCCGTGAGCGACGGCGTGCGGCTCGCGGAGCGAACATAGACGACATGCTCGAGCGCGGGCAGCGAAGGACCGATGCGGTCGATCATCGCGGCATAATCGATCGAACGGAATGTTTCGGCGACGAAGAAGACCCGGGCGCCGCAATCGCCGAGCATCTGGCGCACCTCGGCATCGCGGTAGATGTGCACGA
>JBDTXU010000410.1:0-1833 GCA_040006055.1 Sphingomonas bacterium
CATATTTGGCCGACACGCCGAACTCGCGCGGGCGGCCCCGAACGACGCTCAGCGCACTGCGGTCATCAGCGGCCACCCCGGTGCCGGCGCCCGAATCCCAGAACCCGCCGCCGAACCGCTGCGCATAGCTCGCATAGACCTTGTCGAGCAGGTTGTTGGCGTAGAGCGAGATGGTGAGTGGAATAGCCTTTGGCTTGATCTGGAGCCGCGCGTTGACCAGCCCGTAGGAGGGCAGGATATAGCCCGAATCCGCCGTATCGTCCGGATAGACCGATTGCTTGCCGACATAGGCGTAGTTGACGTTGAGCGTCGCCCGTCCAAAGCCTGCATTCACGACATAGGTCGCCCCGAGATTGTAGCTCGTCTTGGGAATATCGGGGAAGAGGTGTGTCGTGGGTGCCGGCGCGTTGTGCAGCGTATAGGTGGTCAGGCCGAAGCTGCCGTCGAGCGTCAGGCCGCCGCCGACCGAGAGCTGGCCGTCCAGCTCGATGCCGCGGATCCACGCATCACCCTGGTTCTGGAGCAGCGGGAGGAAGCCGACCGGGCAGGCGGGGCTTCCGGGCGTCACGTTCGCCAGCACGCCGGTGCCGCAATTGACGCGAACCGCTGACTGACGGTTGGTATAGTGCATGACGAAGCCGGTCGGGTTCAGTCGCAGCCGCCGATCGAAGAACGTCATCCTCAGCCCGGCCTCGTAATTGACGACCTTTTCGTTGGGGATCGGCACCACCAGCGGGCTCTGACTGGGCCCCGGGATACTGCTGGCAACGGTGTAGCTGAACGACCCCGCCTTGTACGCCTTGGAGATCGTGGCATAGCCCATGATATCCTTGGTAAAGTGATAGTCGAGCGTCGCGCGGTAATCGAGGGCGTGGAACGGCGCGCTGTTGTGCACGGTGGTCGAGGTCATGCCGGGCGCCGCGGTGAAGTCGGCTCCTTGGGTGGGCGTCGCAACCGTCGCGTAGCGCGTCTGTGAATAATCCTTATGGTCCCACGCCTGGCGCAATCCGCCGGTCAGGTTGAGCCCATCGACGATGTGCCACGTCCCGCTCGCGAACAAGCCCCAGGATGACGAGGTCTGGAAAACGTCACTGACCAGGCGGGTATAAAGGCCGCCATCGCTGTTCGGTATCGTTCCCGGAAGTCCCGGAGTGGCCGGATAATTGCTGGTGCCGCGGCGATCGAGGACGTAATTATAGGGGGCGCTGCTGTTCTCGTGGAAATAGCTGCCGCCGGTCACCAGATCGACCGCGCCGCCGAACAGCGCCGCGTTGAGCTGGAGCTCCTGGTAGAACACTTCCGAGTTGAGCACCTCATAGCGCATTTCCATGCCGATCAGCTCGAGATCGGTCACGGCACGGTGCTTCAGCTTGGAAAAGCCGGATATCGAACGCAGGCTGACCTGATCGTTGATCTTCCAGTCCAGAGTGAGGTCCGCCTGCCAATATTTGTCCTTGATATATTGGTTGCAGGCATCATCGTAATCGGGGTTGAAGTCCTCGATCAGGCAGACATCCGGCGCCTGGTAAGGCCCTTTGACGAGGCGTGGGTCATTATAAGCGGCGAGCGGCGCCTGGCCCGCTAGCTTGAACGAATCGTTGAGCCAGTCGCCATAATTGCCCTGAAGCACGCCCTCGATGCCTCGTTTCATGTCGAATTCGTCGAACACCCAGGGCGTCGCGTTCTGCTTCGAGTCGTTATAGAGAAAGCCCAAAGTGGCCTTGAAATTGGGCGCGAGGTCGCCGCGCAGCTGCACCCGTCCGATGATGTCGCGCTGCGCGCCGAGCATCTGCGTTCCGCGGCTGACATAGCCATCCTCGTGAAGATAGGCGC
>JBDTXU010000411.1:0-2379 GCA_040006055.1 Sphingomonas bacterium
AGAGCCTGCGTCATTGAGTGCCCGATACCGCCTTAGCGCTGGTCATGTCCAGCCCGTCCGTCGAACAGCCGGTCGAGCCGGCTTTCCGGCAGGAACCAGAAGACCGCGACCAAAGCTGCGCAGGCGATGCCAAGCCAGGGCGAGAGAAAGGTGAGGGGGATGCCTGCGAAATAGACAAGGCTCGCGAACGCGCCCTTGCGGCTGGTCTGGCGGTGATAGGCGACCGAGACGCTGCCCTGTCTGCCAGTGCGGCGAATGATCGACTGGAGCCACATATAGGCGATCGAGGGCAGCAGCATCGTCGCGAGATAGACCAGCGTGGCGTCGCGGTTGAAATGATGCTCGCCGAGATAGGATGTCGAGAAGGGGACCAGCGAGAGCGAGAACAGCAACATCATGTTCGACCAGATCAGGCCATTGGTGACTTGCGTCGCATGGCTGAACAGGCGGTGATGGTTGACCCAGTAGACCGCCACATAGGCATAGCTCAGCCCATAGGCGAAAAACACCGGCCAGAGCGCCCAGAGCTTGTCCCACCCTTCCGAGACCGGAGGATGGAGTTCGAGCACCATGATGGTAACGATGATCGCGATCACCCCGTCCGAAAAGGCTTCGGCACGGCCTACGCCGGGCCGGCCTTCGCTATCGGACGGGGTGGAATCGCTCATTCGGCCTGGAAGCCGGCGTTGATGACGAGGTCCACCTTGTCTGACACCATCGGGATGCCATAGGCGATGCCGAAATCGCTGCGCTTGATACTGGTGGTCGCGGCGAAGCCGACATTCAGCTTCTTGGCGCCCATCGGGCCGTTGCCGGCGCCGACGAAACGGGCGTTCAGCACGACTGGCTTGGTGACACCCTTGAGCGTCAGGTCGCCCGCGATCGTCGCGGTCGTGCCGGTAACCGTCACCTTGGTCGAAACGAACTTCCCCTCGGGGAACTTCGCGGCATCGAAGAAGTCGGCGGTCTTGAGGTGCGTGTCGAGCGCCGCGACCGTGGTGGAAACCTTGTCGATCGGGAAAGTGATCTCGACCTTGTCGTTCGCCGCATTGGCCGGGTCGAGCGTGAGGCTGCCGGTCGGCTGAGTGAATTGGCCAGTATATTCGGTGAACCCGAGATGGTTGACGGTGAACAGCACCTGGGTGTGGCCGCTATCGACCTTGTAGGTGCCCGCTACCGCGCGCGCGGGATCGGGTGCCCCCGGAGGGCTGGACGGCATCTGGGCAAGGAGAGGCGCGGAGGCGAGGGCGAGGACGGCGACTAGGGCGATACGCATGATGATCTCCGGATACGGAAAGGGCCGCGCCAAGATGACGCGGCCCCACCTGAATGCAAGTGCCGAAGCGGAAACATTCCGTTCCCGATCCGGCGCTTGGTACCTCAGTTCTTGTCCTTGTCGACCAGCTTGTTGGCGCCGATCCACGGCATCATCGCGCGCAGTTCGCTGCCGATCTTCTCGATCGGATGCGCGGCGGCTGCCTTGCGGGCTGCCTTGAGCTCGGGCTGGCCGGCGCGGTTGTCGAGGACGAAGTTTTTCACGAACCGCCCGCCCTGGATGTCCGCAAGCACGCGCTTCATCTCGGCCTTGGTCTCGCTGGTGATGATCCGCGGGCCAGTGGTGATGTCGCCATATTCAGCGGTGTTCGAGATCGAATAGCGCATATTGGCGATGCCGCCCTCATACATGAGGTCGACGATCAGCTTCACCTCGTGGAGGCACTCGAAATAGGCCATTTCCGGGGCATAGCCCGCTTCGGTCAGCGTCTCGAAGCCGGCCTGGATCAGATGGGTGAGGCCGCCGCACAGCACTGCCTGCTCGCCGAACAGATCGGTCTCGCATTCCTCGCGGAAATTGGTCTCGATGATGCCCGAACGGCCGCCGCCGACGCCGCTCGCATAAGCGAGCGCGATGTCGTGCGCGTTGCCGCTCACATCCTTGTCGATCGCGATCAGGCAAGGGACGCCGCCGCCGCGGACATATTCGCTGCGGACAGTGTGGCCCGGGCCCTTGGGCGCGATCATGATCACGTCGAGGTCGGCGCGCGGCTCGATCAGCCCGAAATGCACGTTGAGGCCGTGCGCGAAGGCGATCGCCGCGCCCTGCTTCAGGTTCGCATGGAGATCATCGGCATAGATTGCCGCCTGATGCTCGTCGGGCGCGAGGATCATGGTGATGTCGGCCCAGGCGGCTGCCTCGGCATTGGTCATCACCTTGAAGCCGGCGCCTTCGGCCTTCTTCGCGGTGGCCGAGCCGGCACGGAGCGCGATCGCGATCTCCTTCACGCCCGAATCACGGAGGTTCTGGGCATGGGCATGGCCCTGGCTGCCATAGCCGACGATCGCGATCTTCTTGTTCGTGATCAGGTTCAGATCGGCATC
>JBDTXU010000412.1:0-2895 GCA_040006055.1 Sphingomonas bacterium
GCGGCGTTGATCTGAATGCTCATTTGACGGTGATAGAGCGGCCCGATTCGCCGGGAAAGCCTAGGAAGAGCGCATGCGCCAATTTGCCCGCCGCCTGATCCGCCTGCGCTGCGGGCGCGCGTTCGTCAGCCTGGGTCTGGGCGCGACCCTCCCAGATGACGACATTGTCGCTGCGCCGGCGGATCTGGACTGACATTTCTGTCCCGATGATCGCGCGGCTGCGGGCCTTGCCGATCGGGAACGACACACCGCCGCCAAGCCCGACTCCGCCGCCATAACCGCCGCTATAGCCACCGCCGCCGATCCCGATGGTGAAGGGGCTGCGCCGCGGCGGCCCTTCGCGAGTGTCGCGGTTGACGCCGAGGACAGCGACATATTGGCCGGAATTGCCGGTGGCCGGAGCTGTAAAGCCCTGGTTGAGCAACTGACTCTGGACGGCAGCGGCATAGGTCTGGAATTCGAGGCTCCCTGGCGCACCGCCTGGCGCCGGCTCAACCGTCAGCGTGCCGCGCTCGAGCGGAGCGCCAAGATGGAATCGCGTCACCTGCACCGGCGCGTTCGTGGCGGTGGTCTCGCACCCCGCCAGGCCCGTCGCCGCCAACGCGATCAGCAGTGCGGATATCGCCTTCCCAGAAACCGCCTTCATCTGCAGTCCTCTTCAAAACCGGTTGTCGTGTCATGCCAACGCTCCATAACCGCTTGCGGGTTCAATGCCCATGCGGGTTGACTTGGAGCCCCTCCACCCATATGCGAGCGCCTCTTTTCCGACACCCGAGAATCAAAGAAGCGCTCTCATGAAGATCCGCAATTCCCTCAAGTCGCTCAAGGGGCGTCACCGCGACAACCGCGTGATTCGCCGCCGTGGCCGCACCTATGTCATCAACAAGACGAATCGCCGCTTCAAGGCCCGCCAGGGCTAAGTGACGCGGCCGTCTGCCGTCGTCTTCGACGTCGGCAACGTCCTATACGACTGGAACCCTCGGTTCCTCTACGAGCGCCTGATCGAGGACGATCGGGCGCTCGATGCGTTCCTGCGCGATGTCGCGACCAAGGAATGGCATTTCCAGCATGACGCGGGCCGCCCGTTCGCGGAGACTTCTGCTGAGCTGAGCGCAGAGTATCCCGAGTTCGCCGAACATATCGCGGTGTGGGGTCCGCGGTTCAGCGAGACGATTCCGGGCATGCTGCCGGGCATGGCTACGCTGGTCGAAGAACTCGACGCAGCAGGCGTGCCGCTGTACGCGATCACCAATTTCTCAGGCGAGTTCTGGAAACCCTTCCGCGCGCGGGAGGCAGCGATCTTCGATCGCTTTCGCGACATTGTCGTCTCAGGCGACGAGAAGCTCGTCAAACCGGATGCGGCGATCTACCGGCTCGCGCTCGACCGTTTCGGGCTCAAGCCGGACGAGGCACTTTTTGTCGACGACCGCGAGGACAATGTCGCGGGCGCCGAGGCAGTAGGTATCGCCGGCCTGTTGTTCACGGGTGCGCCGACGCTGCGTGCCGATCTGGTCAGGCTCGGACTGCTCCCTTAGCCACCATAGCCCTTCAATTCGTCGCCCAGCACCCGCACGACATGCAGCACGTTGGTCGATCCTGGCGTCCCGAACGGCACGCCGGCGATCAGGATCACGCGGTCGCCGGCCTTGGCAATATTGTGGCGGAGCGCCATGCGCTTCGCCTTGGCGACCATGTCCTCGAACGATTCGACGTCGCGGGTGTGGACGGCATGCGTGCCCCACAGCAGCCCGAGTCGCCGCGCTGTCGCAAGCTTCGGCGTCAGCACCAGCAGCGGCACCGAAGGCCTCTCGCGCGCAACCCGGCGCGCGGTCGAGCCCGATGACGTGAAACAGATGATCGCCGATGCCGACACGGTCGCGGCGATGTTCTTCGCTGCCTCGGCCAGCGCGTCGGCGGTGGTCGGGTCGGGTCGGGTGACGGTGAAATGGATGCGGTCGCCGTGCATCGGGTCCCGCTCGACCGCATTTGCGATCGAATCCATCATGGCGACCGATTCGATCGGCCAGGCCCCCGCGGCGCTCTCGGCCGAGAGCATGATCGCATCCGCCCCGTCATAGACAGCCGTCGCGACGTCCGAGACTTCGGCGCGCGTTGGGGTGGGGGCGGTGATCATTGATTCGAGCATCTGCGTCGCGACGATCACCGGCCGGCCCAGCCGGCGTGCGGTCTCGACGATGCGCTTCTGCAGCGGCGGCACCGATTCGGGCGGCAGTTCGACGCCGAGGTCACCGCGCGCGACCATCACCCCGTCGCATTGCTCGACAATCTCTTCGAGCCGTTCGATCGCCGAGGGCTTTTCGATCTTGGCGAGCAAAGCTGCCTTGCCGCCGATCAGCTTGCGGGCCTCCGCCAGATCCTCGGGCCGCTGGACAAAGCTCAAGGCGATCCAGTCCGCGCCCTGGTCGATCGCAAAGGCGAGGTCGCTGCGATCCTTCTCGGTCAGCGCCGCCATCGGCAGCACGACATCGGGGACGTTCAGCCCCTTGTTGTTCGACAGCGCGCCGCCGACCACCACCGTGGTGACGATGCTGGTCTCATCATGGCTCTCGACGCGCAGCACGAGCTTGCCGTCGTCGAGCAGCAGCCGCGCGCCCGGCCTGATCGCTTCGAAAATCTCGCGATGCGGCAGTTCGACCCGCCGCGCATCGCCCGGAGTCTTGTCGCGGTCGAGCGTGAAGATCGATCCGGTGACGAGCTCGGTCTTGCCGCCCTCGAACTTGCCGACGCGCAATTTCGGGCCCTGAAGATCGGCAAGGATCGTCGTCGGCCGGCCATATTTTTTCTCGAGACTGCGAATCGCCGCGATCACCGCGACCTTGGATTGCTGGTCGCCATGGCTCATATTGACGCGAAACGCGTCGGCGCCCGCTTCGA
>JBDTXU010000413.1:0-3422 GCA_040006055.1 Sphingomonas bacterium
CGATATTGGCATGGTGGCTGTAGAAGATCGGGTCGTTACCGGCCGAGGGCACATAACCCATATAGCCGCTCGGGCAGCTCGCCACGCCGGTTGCGCAGTGCACCGATCCATGCGGCGTCTGTTCGAGTGCTGTGTTGAAGGGCGAATAGGTCGTGCTCGGCAACGCGCCCGCGGTCGAGGTCACCGCCGGGGTCAGCGCCGCGGTCCCGGCATTGAGCTGGGCCTGGCGGTTGGCGATATAAAGCGGGTTGGGCTTGCTCACCCCGCCATCCACATAGGTGGGCGCGCGATAGGCAGGCGGGATATGGCCGTCAGTCTCATAATCCCAGAAGGGCAGGCGCAGATTGGAATCGCCCGAGGCCTGTTGCAGCACCTGCTCGAAATAGAAGAGGTACATGCGGTGCCAGGTCAGGAACTGGATCGTGCCGTGCTGGCAGGTGCACCAGGTCGCGATCTCGTCGGGCGTCGCCTTGGATTGCAGCGAGAGCCCGCTCATGCCGGGATAGCTGAGCCCCGAATCCTTCGAGCAGCCGGCGCCGATATAGGCGTGCATGTTCGCCCAATAGCGCAGGCTGCGCTTGAAATTCGCGCTGCCATGCGGCGCCGAATTCCACGCAATCATCTGCGCGATGCCGCGGCGCAGGCTGGCGAGCTCGGTCGCGTTGAGTGACGTGATGGACTTGCGGATATTGTTCAGCGGGAGTGGCGGGGGCGGCGGCATCGCGGCAACGGTCGTTCCCAATGCATCGGCGGCGACGGCCTGTAGTCGCGCGGCCGCGAACGCCAACATCCATTGCTCGCGCTGGGCATCGCTCGATCGGAGCAATGGGCTTGCGGGGAGCTGGGTGGCCATGGGGCCGGTGCTGCCCGTGCCGGCATTGGCAGCGGCGGGCACAGCCAGCGCGGCGGCGCCGAAAAGAATGATGGAGCGCATGCTTGCCTGGATTTTCATGACGGATACCCCTCGATCGGATGCACATGTCGCACACATGCAAATAGCGGATCAGTCGACCTCAGCGTCGACCTGCCGATTCGCGGCGATTCCACTTCGCCGTCGTGGTGGCGATGATACTATTTAGCGGCGGGTTGGTCCTGGAGAGATGGCGCCGCTCCGGTGGGAAAACCATATCGCGACTTGGCACGCCGTGCGGGTGAAGACGGACTATTTTGTTGTACCCCGTGATCGGTGGAAAAAGCAGCATGCAGTGCTACGGATGGGTTGAATCATCGGTGACGATCACGACGTAGGTCGCTTGTTCACCGTCATTTGACCACAATTCGTTACCGTCGACATCGGCCAGTTGTACTAAGTCGGATGGCCCGATACCGCTCACGGTGTGACCGCCGGTACCCTGCCACCTCAAGACAGTTCTGTCGGCCGCTGCCTGGTCGGTCGTTACAAAAATGCGCGTCGTCATCGCTCCAATCCTTTCACCACTGATCCAATGCTTTGGTCATCTCGGCACGATGCCTGTCGAAAATCTGACGATAGCCGTCGCGGTTGATTGCCTTGATGCAGGAAGTTTTTTTCTTGCAGAGCTTGGCCATGCCGGTGCTTATTCCCTGCAGGCCGGCATGGATCTCGAAATTACCGATGCTTTTCGCAATGGTCGCGTCAGCATCGTTCGCGGCCAGAATGAGAAGCCTTGTCTTGAAGGCATCATACTCTCCGGCGATCCGTGCGATGTCCCTGATTTCGCTTGCCGGTACGAGGCTGTGGCTGAACATCATCGACGCTCTTTGATCGTCGACCAGGGCCCGGCCCTTCATAATGTTGATGCAACCCTCCATTACGGCGCGGTCCTTCTCGCCGACGTGCTCGTCGACATAGGCGATGCAGAACATCAGCGTTTCGTCGATGCCCTGCGTGTTGGCGATTTCCTTCACCGCATCTGCGACCGCCACGATCGTGTCCCCGCTAAGAGGGGTGCCGCCCCCGCCATTGTGAGTGGGACCCTGAGCGGCTCGCGCCGCTGACGCTGCACCCTGATCCCCGTCCCCCGTCGCGAAGGTATTTACCCGGTCAGTCGCCGTCTTCAGCTCGGCCTGTCTGTCCCCCATCGTTTTTTTTGCGTCAGTACAACCCTGCCAAAGGGCTTGCTTGGGGGCATCGGCATCGGCGGGCTTATCGCCGCCACAATCGGCCGGGCCTCCCGCCTTGGTGTAGGCGCCTTCGGCCTTGCTATAGGTGCTCTGGGCCGCCGTATAAGCACTGTCCGCCTTCTTTTCCTCTTGGCGCAGGTCCGTGACCAGGTCGACGAGCGCTTTGTTGGGGAGCGACACGGCGGTAGAGCCGGCCGAAAGTACGGTTGAATCGGGTCGGGCGACATGAGTAAGTTGCTCGATTGCGAGTACGGCGACCATTGAACGCTGGTCGCGCGCCGCCTGGACAATCAGTGTTTCTTTGGAGATCGCGCCGGACAGATAGCGTTCACAGGTCCGATACATCGATTCGCGCAGCAGGTTTATCGTTTGCGTCCGCTCGATCGTTGCACCCGATTGGTTGATTGCTGCCGCGATGCTCGCATTTTTCTTCACGACATCGCCTTCAGCTGCTAGGCTTGCGCTCAGAGCGGAGAAAGTATCCGGCGCTGCCTCGGCGCAAAGGCGGATCTGGGTCGGCTTTGAGAGACCAGCTTGGCGAGGCACATTTTCGTCAGGCTCTTGTGTCACGAAAACACTGCGCTGATACGCGTCCGTTGTGATCGCGGTGCCAGGCCGCATTGCTCGATTATGATAGATGCTCGTCGTCTCGGCGCATCCCGCGAGGATCGCACCCAGCGACAAAGCGCTCAGCAATCGCATCCTTATGCCCCGTTCCGAATCGCGCATTACCCGTCTCCTTCTGTTCGGCGGCGTAGCACCCCGAAACCAGCCACCGCGTGACGGCCGTCACGCCCCCGCAACAATCGTCCTGCCTTGCCACCGCGCGCTCGCACCCCCACATCCGCGCTTCACGCGTTGACCTCCGGCGCGGCCTCCATTATCGCTAGAACAAATCTGGAACAGAGCGGCTATGCTGACCCACATCTCCGTACGCGGCGCGCGCGAACATAACCTCAAGGATGTCTCGATCGACATCCCGCGCGACACGCTCACGGTCATCACCGGGCTGTCGGGCTCGGGCAAGTCGAGCCTGGCGTTCGACACCATCTATGCCGAAGGGCAGCGCCGCTATGTCGAGTCGCTCTCGGCCTATGCGCGCCAGTTCCTCGAGCTGATGCAGAAACCCGATGTCGATCATATCGAGGGCCTGAGCCCGGCCATCTCGATCGAGCAGAAGACGACCAGCCGCAACCCGCGCTCCACGGTCGCGACCGTCACCGAGATCTATGATTATATGCGCCTGTTATGGGCGCGGGTCGGCATCCCCTATTCGCCCGAGACCGGCCTGCCGATCGCCGCGCAGACCGTCAGCCAGA
>JBDTXU010000414.1:0-4160 GCA_040006055.1 Sphingomonas bacterium
AGGCTGTGGCACCGATCGCGCGCCGCGCCGGCGTGCCTGTGGTCAGCTTCTCCAATGACATCACGGCCGCCGGCAACGGTGCTTATCTGATGGGTTATGTTCCCGGCCAGTCGATCGAGCGCGTGGTCGGATATGCCCGGGCGCAGGGCGTTTCCGACTTTGCCGGGCTGGTGCCGAACGGCACTTATGGCGAGCGGGCATCGAGCGCTTTCCTCCGCGCGGTCGAACGGGCCGGCGGACAGGTGCGTTCGCTCCAGACTTATGATCGGGCGGCCGGATCGTTGAGCGCGGCGGTTACGCGCATGGCGCCGAACGGGCCCTATCAGGGCGTTCTGATCGCCGATGGCGGCGCGACCGCTTCGCTCGCGGTGCCGATGGTGCGCAGGAATGGCGGCGGTGCTGCGCATGTGCTCGGCACTGAGCTGTGGAACTCGGAATCCTCGGTCGCGACACGGCCGGCGCTGGCAGGTGCGTGGTATGCAAGCGTTTCGAACACGCTCTACCGCCAATATGCCGCCAAATATCGGGCGCGCTTCGGTGCCGGCCCTTATCGGCTGTCGAGCCTTGGCTATGATGCGGTGCTGCTGACCGTCCGGATCGCGCGCGACTGGCCGATTGGCAGCGCGTTCCCCGAAGAGCGGCTGCGCGATCGTGACGGGTTCGCCGGCATCGACGGCGCCTTCCGCTTCGGCCGCGACAGCGTCGCCGAACGGGCGCTCGAGGTGCAGGAGATTCGCGGCGGGACGACGGTGGTTGTGTCGCCGGCGCCGAGCGGGTTCGGGGATCGCTAAGTCGCAATCGATCAACTTTAACCGTCATGCCGGACTTGTTCCGGCATCCACTGTGCCGCGCACCCATCGACCTTTTTGCATGCGGCGCAGTGGACCCCGGAACAAGTCCGGGGTGACGATTTAGGCTGGTCGCAATCCACTTTAAGCCGCGTCGCGGACAATCTCCGGCAGGATCGCGTCGAGCAGGAGCATTCCGGCGTCGGTGATCGTCAGCCGATCGTCGGAGCGGAGGAGCAGGCCTTGTTGTTCGAGGCGATCGGCGGCGGGTCGGTTGATCAGGGCGTCGATGCTCGTCTCGCCCAGCGCGGCGATCCGGGCGAGATCGACGCCTTCGCGCAGCCTTAGCCCCATCAGCAGGGCCTCGGTCGCGCGGGTGTGCGGCGGGAGAGGTTCTTCGAGCTCGATGCCGTGCTGGTTGCGTTCGATCGCCGTCATCCAGTTTTCGGGCTTTTTGCGGCGGACGATGGCCATGCCGCCGCGCCGGCCATGCGCGCCGGGGCCGATCCCGGCATAGTCGCGGTAGCGCCAGTAAGTGAGGTTATGGCGGCTCTCGGCACCTGGCCGAGCGTGGTTCGAGATTTCATAGGCCGGAATGCCAGCTGCCGCTGTGATCGCGCGGGTGGCCTCGAACAGGTCGGCGCCGTGATCGCTGTCCGGGATGACGATCCGTCCCGCTGCCGCTTCGGTGGCGAAGCGCGTGCCGGGCTCGATCGTCAATTGGTAGAGCGAGAGATGCTCGGTGCCGAAGCCGACCGCGCGGATCAGCTCTGCCTCCCAGTCGGGCAGCGCCTGGCCGGGGCGGGCATAGATCAGGTCGAAGCTCACCCGTGCGAAGGCGCGCTGCGCCGTGTCGAGCGCGGCCAGTCCTTCCGACACATCATGCGCGCGACCGAGGAAATGCAGCGCTTCATTGTCGAGCGCCTGCAGGCCCAGCGACACCCGGTTCACTCCGGCGGCCGCGATATCGGCGAAGCGTGCGACTTCGACTGAGGACGGGTTCGCCTCGAGCGTGATTTCGATGTCGTCGATGAATCCCCAGGCCGATTCAGCGGCACCGATCACCGCCGCGACCGTCTCGGGCGGCATGAGCGAGGGCGTGCCGCCGCCGAAGAAGATCGAACCGAGCTTTCGTCCCGGCGTCTCGGCCGCTTCATGGGCGAGGTCGGCCAGCAGGCCGGCGCGCCACGCTGCCTGGTCGACGCCTTCGCGGACATGGCTGTTGAAGTCGCAATAGGGGCATTTCGAGACGCAGAACGGCCAATGGACATAAAGCGCGAGCGGCGTCGTTTGGGGATCATGCATGGGCGCCCCATATGGTCGCCTGAGGGAGAATGGGAAAGATGCGGCGCAGATGGCATGTCGGGTTGATGGCGCTGGCGCTGCTGGCGGGCTGCTCGGCTGCCTCGCAGCCGCAGCGCGTGGTCGAGGAACGTGCCTTTTCAGGCCAGGCGCCGCGGGGCAGCGCATTGCTTCGCCAGGCGATGATCGCGGGCCATAATGAGGCTCGCGCCGCTGCCGGGGTGGCGCCGCTGCGGTGGAACGCGACGCTTGCCGTCGATGCGCAAGGCTATGCCAACGAGCTGGCGCGCACCGGGCGGTTCGAGCATTCGCGCGAGCCGCGCGGCAAAGTGCGTGAGGGCGAGAATCTGTGGACCGGCACGCGTGGCGCTTATCGCTATGAGGAGATGGTGGGGCATTGGGTCGACGAGGCTCGCTATTATCGTCCGCGTCCCACCCCCGATTTCAGCACCACCGGTCGTGGGGAGGATGTCGGACATTACACCCAGATTATCTGGCGCGGCACGACGGAGTTCGGCTGTGCGACCGCGAGCAATGCGACTGATGAGTATCTAGTGTGCCGCTACACGCCGCCGGGGAACGTGATGGGGCGGATGGTGCTGTAAAAAATCCTCTCCCTTCGGGGAGAGGAAGCCGGCGTAGCCGGCAAGGTGAGGGCTCGGTCGGAACGGGTCATGGGACTCAAACTGGCCGTTCCGACCGAGCCCTCACCCCCGCGAACCTGCGGTTCTTGCCCTCTCCCCGGAGGGAGAGGGAGATTAGAGGACCGCCGCCATCATCTTTTCGAAGGCCATGGCGCGGTGGCTGATTGCCTTTTTCGCATCCGGCATCTCGGCGAAGGTCTGGTCGCTGCCTTCGGGCACGAAGATCGGGTTATAGCCGAAGCCGCCGGTGCCACGTGGCGGCCAGACGAGTGTGCCGTCGACCCGGCCTTCGAACCATTCGACATGGCCGTCTGGCCAGGCGAGCGCGAGGACGCAGACGAAATGCGCGTTGCGGCTCGCATCGGGGCCAGTCGCCTCGATCGCGTCATTGACGCGCTGCATCGCCACCTTGAAGTCCTTGGTCTCCCCGGCCCAACGCGCGGAGAAGATGCCAGGATCGCCATTCAGCGCGTCGACGCAGAGGCCGCTATCGTCGGCGAGCGCTGGCAGGCCAGTGAGATCGGCGGCCTGGAGCGCCTTCAGTTCGGCGTTGGCGACGAAGGTGGTGCCGGTCTCCTCGGGCTCGGGCAGGTCGAGATCGGCGGCCGAGACCGGCTCGATCCCGTAGGGCGCGAGCATTTCGAGGATCTCGCGGACCTTGCCCTGGTTGTGGCTCGCGATGACGAGCTTGCCGGGTTTCAGCTTGCGGATCGCCTGCGGAGCCACATCCTCGGTCATTTTGCGACTGCCTGTGCCTGGGCCGCGAAGATATCCGCGCAGCCGATCCGGGCGAGCCTCAGCAAGCGGAGCAGCGCCTCCTCGTCATAGGTCGCGCCCTCGGCGGTGGCCTGTGCCTCGGCGATATTGCCGTTTTCGAGCAGGACGAAATTGGCGTCCGCATCGGCGTTCGAATCCTCGTCATAATCGAGGTCGAGGACTGGCGTGCCCTTGTAGATGCCGCACGAAATCGCCGCGACCTTCTGGGTCAGCGGATCTTCGGCCAGCTTGCCGCTCGCCAGCAAGCCGTCGATCGCCAGCCGGAGTGCGACCCAGGCGCCCGAGATCGAGGCGGTGCGGGTGCCGCCATCGGCCTGGATGACGTCGCAATCGAGCACGATCTGGCGCTCGCCGAGCAGCTTCATATCCGTCACGGCGCGCAAGGAACGGCCGATCAGGCGCTGGATTTCCTGGGTACGGCCCGATTGCTTGCCCTTGGCCGCTTCGCGGGAGCCGCGCGTATGGGTGGCGCGGGGTAGCATGCCATATTCAGCCGTGACCCAGCCCTCGCCGCGCCCGCGCATGAACGGCGGCACTTTTTCCTCGACTGAAGCCGTCACCAGCACTTTGGTGTCGCCGAAACCGATCAGGACTGAGCCCTCGGCATGGCGGGTGAAGCGCGGCTCGATGGTGATCGCGCGCATTTGGT
>JBDTXU010000415.1:0-6112 GCA_040006055.1 Sphingomonas bacterium
CTCGATCGCCGAGGGCGCCGGATCGATCGGCCTCGAACTGTCGCGCGATGCCGACGCGTTCGATCACATCCTGCTGCCGCTCGGCAATGGCGCCCTGGTCGCCGGCGTAGGCGCCTGGTTCCGCCACGCCGCGCCCGGCGTGCGGATCATCGCGGTCGCCGCCGCCGGCGCGCCGGCCATGGCCGAGGCGGTGCTGACCGGCGCCCCGACGCCGGCGACGCGGGCCGACACCATCGCGGACGGCATCGCTGTGCGCGTGCCGATCCCCTATGCCGTCAAATGCGTCCGCCGCGTCATCGACGATGTGGTGCTGGTCGACGATCACGCCATCCGCGCCGCCATGGCGCTGGTCGCCGAGCATCTCGGCCTCATCGTCGAGCCAGCCGGCGCCGCCGGCCTCGCCGCGCTGATCGCCCAGCCCGACCGGTGGCGCGGGCAGAAAGTCATGGTCCCGCTCTGCGGCGCCAACATCGACATCCCAATCCCGTCAAAAGCCTGAGGAAACACCAGCATGATCGATCATCTCGAACTCAAGACCCGCGATCTCTTCGCAAGCACGCGCTTCTACGCCGATCTGCTCGCCCCGCTCGGCTACACGCTCAGGGTGGACGGCCCGGCCAGGGGCTTTGGCGACGGCACCTCGCTCGATCTCTTCCTGGTGGAAGGCGATCCGTCCGCGAACGTGCACTTCGCCTTCAGCGCACCCGATCGCCCGACGGTCGATCGCATCTACGCGCTCGGTCAGCAGGCAGGCCACAGGCTCGACCGCGCCCCTGCCCTCGCCCCGCACATCCACCCCAATTACTATGCGGGCTATCTCCGCGATCCCGATGACCGGCTCGTCGAATTCGTCTGCCACGCAGCCACGTGAAGCCGCGATTCACATCACCGTCGCATAACGACGCTACCGGGCGCGCATCTGCTGATGAGCTCAAAGCCCCGGAGGCGTCGCCTTATGACCCGCAAAAGGATACGGTCCACCCTGACCGCCCTCTCCCTGCTCCTGCTGGGTCTCACCGCAGCGACCGCACAGCAGGAGATCAGCGAGCCGATCCAGAACGCGCAACTCGCGGATATCCTCCCCCTCGATGGGCAGCTGTTCCACGTCCAGGGGGTCGATCTCGACAGCCGGCGCATCTGGATCACCTCAGTCGATGTCGCCGGCCACAAGGCCTATCTCCACGAATTCGACCGCCGCACCGGCAAGGCGCTGCGGCGCCTGGAGCTGACCGATGGCCCCCGTTATCATCCGGGCGGGTTCTCGCTCAACGACAATTCGATCTGGGTCGCCGTCGCGGAAATGAGGCCGAACAGCTCAGCCACGCTCGCAGAAATCGACACGGACACGCTGCGGATCCGTCGCAGGATCCCTGTCGCCGATCATCTCGGCTGCGTGGCGGTCTCCGGAAACACCCTCATCGCGGGCAATTGGGACAGCCGGTTGCTCCGCATCTTTGATCTGCCCAGCGGCAAGCAGGTCCGCGTCGTGCCCAACCCTTCCGCCACGGCCTATCAGGACATCAAGCTCGTCGGCGGTCAGCTCGTGGCGAGCGGGGTCGTGACGCCGTTCAGTGGCACGATCGACTGGATCGACTTGCCCTCGATGAAGCTCACGCGAACAGTCCGCACCGGCGTAACCGATCGCGCCCGGCCCTATACCGGCGAAGGCATGGCGCTGAAGGGGCGCGATCTGTTCCTCGTCCCGGAAGACGGCCCGAGCCGCCTTTTCCATTTCAGGCTCAAGGATCAGGAGGCTTGAATTGCGGTGTCGCGCGCGCCCCTTGACCCGGCCGCTCCGCCGCGCGACGACCGTAACCGGAGACTCTCACCCGAAGGGCACAACGTGCGGACATTGCTGGCAATCATCACCGCGTTCGCCGCGGCCGCGCTTCCTCTCTCGGCCACCGCCGAGACAAAATGCTCCCTTGGAAAACTCCTCGAATTCCCCGTCACCATGGATGGCCTGCGCCCCATCGTACCGGCGACGATCAACGGCCGTGATGTCAAATTCATCGCTGACAGCGGCGCCTTTTACAGCTTCATTTCCCCCGGCTCCGCCGCCGAGCTTTCGCTGAAGCTCAGGTCCGCACCACCGGGCTTTTATGTCACCGGCGTCGGCGGCGACGCGAGCATGTCCATCGCCACCGCGAAGGATTTCGGACTGGGCACGAACACCCTGCACGATGTCGAGTTCCTGGTCGGCGGCAGCGAAGTCGGCTCCACCGGCCTGCTCGGCCAGAATGTGCTTGGCATCGGGGATGTGGAATATGATCTCGCCAATGCGGCAATTCGGCTGTTCAGGCCGCACAATTGCCCCAAAACGATCCTCGCTTATTGGGCCGGCGACAAACCGATCTCGCAGCTCGACATCGAAGAGCGGGTGGGCGCCCAGTTCCACACTGCGGGCACGGTCATCCTCAACGGCGTGAAGATCCGCGCGATCTTCGATACCGGCGCGCCGGTATCGATGCTGACGACCGCGGCCGCCGCCCGCGCCGGGGTAAAGCCGAACGGCCCGGGCGTGATCGACGCCGGCACAAGCGGCGGCATTGGCCGCCGCTCAGTGCAGACCTGGATCGGTCCATTCCAGGCCCTCGGGATCGGTGACGAGGAGATCCAGAAGATCCGTTTGCGCTTCGGCAATATGGGCGATGCCAACTTCGACATGCTGATCGGCGCAGATTTCTTCGTGTCGCACCGGGTCTATGTGTCGAACAGCCAGCACAAATTATACTTCACCTATAATGGCGGCCGAGTGTTCGATCTGAGCGTGAGGCGGCCGGAAATACGGACGATCGCGGACGCGGCCGCGGCATTGGCCGCCGGCGCGTCGAAACCGGCAGCGGCAAGCAAGGCTGACGGGCCGGAACCCGCTACCGCTGACGACTATGCCCGGCGCGGCAACGCCCGCGCCGCGCGGCGCGATCTGGAGTCGGCGCTGGCCGATCTCACGCGCGCCTGCGAGCTCGCCCCGACCAATCCCGAATTTCGCTATCGCCGTGCCGTCCTTCTGTTGCAGACCGGAGGACACCCGCTGGCAATGGCGGATCTCGAGCGCGCGCTGACGCTGAAGCCCGATTATGCCGATGCCCTGCTGCTTCGCGCCGAGATGCGGATGCGCAGCGGCGACAAGGCCGCCGCGCGCGTCGATCTCGACGCGGCCGATCGCGCTCTCCCGACGCCCTCGGATCACCGGCTGCAACTGGGCGGAGCCTATGACAATATCGGCGATCTCGATGCCGCGATTTCCCAGTACGACCGGTGGATTGCCGCCCATCCCGCCGACAGCCGCATACCGGTGGCCTTGAACGGCCGGTGCTGGGCCCGCGCGATCACCGGTCACGATCTCGACAAGGCGATCGCCGATTGTGATCGCGCGCTCAAGCTCCGCCCCCGCACCGCCGCCTTTCTCGACAGCCGCGGCCTCGCCCGCCTGCGGCACGGCGACCTCGACAAGGCGCTGGCCGACTATCAGGCGGCGCTGGCAATCGCGCCGAAACTTGGCTGGTCGCTGTATGGGCGTGGCATCATCGAGCAGAAAAAAGGCCTTGAAGCCCAGTCCAAAACCGACATCGCCGCGGCCATCGCGCTTGATCCGGATCTGCCAGAGAAAATGAAGAAAATGGGCCTGGCCCCTGCCTCGAACTAGGGCGCCGTTGTGGTCCCGCTGACCGCGCCCTCCGGCTCCAGCCGAGAGATAGAACAAGGTCCGGCTGTTTAACCACGATCCGGGCTTACGCGTCCGGGCCTGCCATGGCTTTTTTGCGCCCGGCTCGCCGGACCCGTCGCCATACGGGCGCGCCCCCGAGCCTCATGGAGGTGCCTTATGAGCGACGCAGAACCGATGAGCGACACTGCCCCGACCGATCAGCCCACCACCACGGGTGCGGATTTCGCCTCCACCACTTCCGGCAGTTTCGTCGGCTCGGCGCTCAGCGCGGCGCCGTTGCTGCCCGAGGCCGGCTGGCTCGCGATCAACGGCAGCACCGATCTGTCGAGCTGCGTGGTCGGGCCGTTCGGCGCCTCGGTCACCAGCGCCTATGTCACCAATCAGCCGCCGCGCCAGTATGAAAGCTTTGCCTATGGCGTCTGGGTGTACGGCCAGGGGCCCGAGGGCATCGGATCGGGTTCGTTCGAACTAACCTTCACGGATCAGACCGGATCCGATTACAGCGTGAAGCTCTATTCCTCGACGCCGGCCTGGCACTATGTCGATTACAACTCGGATTCTCCGGGCATCATCGAGATGCGCTGGGACCCGACCGGAGTCGTCTGAGCCGGGGTCGTTCGCAGTGACTACCAAGCGGGAGCGTGCTGTCCTTCCGACCTCAAGAATGTGGCGCCGATACCGACCAGCGCGTTCCGATCTATCCATTTGATAATAAAGTAAAATATGTAGAATCCGTTTGTGTTGGAACTGTCAGCGACCCTGCTGACATTCCCAACAACCATCCGTACATGCTCAGGCGCTGTCGCGATCCTTGGCCGCTGCGTCACGCCCGACTCCCGAGCCTTGAGCTGCCGGCCCCATCGGCCGCGCCATACCCCCGACAGGCATGACAAAATTCCCCGCCATTCAAGGCATATTTCCGTCGCTACCTGCTGTAAAAGCTGGATTTTGAGGCCCAACGCGTCCGGAATTATGTCACACTCTCCATCAGAATGGCCGTCGCTCGCCATGATTCAACCGGCAGCCATACTGGCTTGAAGCGCAGACATCGTCGCTCCGCCGCGATTCTTTCTCATCGTTGGATATTGACTTGGAATCCCGCGCTGGCGAGCCCTAACCGCCCCCAGCGGGTGGGGCATTCAGCCGATCGAGCCAGCCCGACACCGTCAGCCGGCTCGTTGGCGCGGTTTCGGCGCCCATGCTCTGTGCCATGCTCCCCTGCCGCTTGCGGGAGGGGACCGAGGGGTGGGCGCCCGGCTCATCCCGGGCGGGGCGTCCAGTTTAGACCCGGCCACCCACCCTCACCACAGATGCTTCCCGTCCAGCACCGTCACCGGCCAGTCCGCCGCCTCGAAATCGTCGAACAACCGCGCATTGACCGCGATCCGGCGGCTCTTCCCGTCCCAGCTCCCGTCAGGCTGGAAATCGGGGCTGTCGGCGTAAAGGTCGCACCCGCAGGCGCTGCAGAAATGGTTGGCGATCGCCTTCGCGTTCCAGCGATAGACGGCGTCGCTATCGCCCTGCGTCACCTTGAGCTGCCCCGGTTTGTAATAAGCATAAAGATGCCCGCGCTTCGAGCAGAAGGAACAGGTGCAGCGGGTAAGCTTCTCCGGCAGTTCGCCGTCAATCTCGAGGGCGTTGCGGCCACAATGGCAGTGGGCGATCAGTGTCATGTCGGCGCTCCATTTGCTATCCGGTGCACTACGCGCGGCGCTCGCCGGGGTTGCCGCATGATTCAACGCCGGCCCCTGTTTGTGTAAGAGAATCCACAACAGCCCGTTCTAAACGACCAGCCGAGGGCTCTGGCGCCCGGAGCTCAGCCACGCTAATGCCGATAAGATATAGGATATAGGGAAGAGGAATTGGTGATGGTCTGGGCGTATCGGCTGGCGGCGATCTCGGCGGCCCTTCTCATCGGCGGCAGCGCCGAGGCAGCGCAACAGGCGGAGGATTGCCGTGCCGTCGCTGATCCGGCGCGCCGCCTCGCCTGTTATGATGCGCGCGAAGCCAATCCGACGCAGCCGCCCGTCGCGTCAAGCCCGAGCGCGCCGGAACGTGCCCAGCCCGAACGCACTCGAAGCGCCAGCGCAACTCCCGCACCTGCCACCACTGACCCGAACCGAACCTTCGACAGCCAGATCGCCGGCGCCTCGCTGCTGCGGAACGGGCTCTATCGTATCCGCCTTGCCGACGGCAGCGAATGGACCACCTCCATCACCGGCCAGCGCCCCAAGGTCGGTGAGAAGATCCACCACCGTCGCACCTTCATCGGCACGCATTATTTCGACACCGAGACTGGTCGCCCACTCACGGTGCGCCCGGCGCGCTAGGACGCGCTGATCAGGATCAGGACGCGGCCGGGCGTTCTGGCGATATCTTCATCTGGCTGTCACATAAAGTTCACGCTAGGGAGTCCACATCACATCATCGTGATCAAGACCC
>JBDTXU010000416.1:0-4548 GCA_040006055.1 Sphingomonas bacterium
CCGCCTCCCAGTCGACCGCATAGCCTTGAGCATCGGCAAAACGCCGCGATTCCATCTCAAGCGATGAGCGGCGCGACAGGGACAGGATTTCGGGCTCGTCCGCCACTGGCAGCAATTCAGCCTCGACCTGGCGGAAGGCGGTGGTCACGTCGAGCTCGCGCAGGATGCGAAACAGGGCGATGCCCTCGAGCACGAGATTGTAGCGGCCGTCTTCGCTCGTCTCGAACTCGGCGATCCGGCCGACACAGCCGATCGTGAACAATGCCGGCGCCTCGCCGGTCGCCAGCGGGCCGGGGCGGGGCTGGATCATGCCGATTCGCCGGTCGCGCGCCATCGAATCGGAGATCATCGCGCGGTAGCGGGGCTCGAAGATGTGCAGCGGCAAATGCATCCCCGGAAACAGCAGCGCGCCAGGCAACGGAAACACGGACAGCCGGGTGGTTTTCGGCGCGGTGGTTTCCGGTGCGTCGCTCATCCGAACAGGATAGCCGATAACCGCCGCCGCTGCGCGGAAACCCAGGGGTCCTCGAGGCCGACCACGTCGAACAGCTTGAGCAATTGCTGCCGCGCCACGCCCTCATTCCAGTCGCGATCGGCGGCAATGATACCGAGCAGCGAATCGGCGGCGGCGTCACGGTCCCCCGCTGCCATCTGGCCGCCCGCCAGTTCGAAGCGCTTGTCGAGATTGTCCGGGTTGGCGGCGACTTCAGCGGCGAGGCCGGCGAGATCGTCGACTGGCTTGGCCTCCTTCGCCAGCGCAAGCGCCGATTTCGCGCGCTCGATCTCGGGCAGCTTGGCGAGTTCCTCGGGCAGTACAGCGATCGCCGCATCGGCCTCGTCGATCCGATGCGCGGCGACCAGCGCGCGCAGCCGGCCAGACAGCACGGCTGGATGATCGGGTGCGATCTCGGCGATCTGGTCGAAGACGCCAAGCGCGCGCTCGCCATCGCCCTCTGCCAGGATTTCCTCGCCCATCGCGATCAGCGGTTCGAGCTCGGCCTCGGCCTGCGCGGCCTCGCTCTCCACCGGCAGCTGCTTCAGGATCTGGTCGAGCATAGCCTTTAACTGCGTTTCGGTTCGCGCGCTGGTCAGGTCGGCGACCAGCTGCCCCTGGAACATCGCATAGACGGTCGGGATCGATTTGATCTGGAATTGCGCCGCGATGAACTGATTCTTGTCGGTATCGATCTTGGCCAGCACAACGCCTTTGTCGGCATAATCGGCGGCGACCTTTTCGAGCACGGGCGACAGCGCCTTGCACGGCCCGCACCATTCCGCCCAGAAATCGATGATGACGAGCGCGTTCATCGACGGCTCGACAACGTCGCGGCGGAACGCCTCGACGGCTTCACGTTCAGTGGCGGTCATTCCAAGGCTGGCCAAGTCTCACTCCCAACGGTCACAGATCAGATTTGCGGCGTTCGCCTTATGTGGGCGCTCATGCCCTCAAGCCAAGTTTTTTCATCGACTCGCTATTGCTTGGAATGGAAGCTACCCGCCCGCGAATCCAGATCGTGGTGCCATCGGATCGCTGGCGCAACTACGGCTCTCCCGCTAAATCTTCGGAAAAACCGGGGGTAGTGTCGTGGTTCGAAATTCGCTGATGGGCGCTGGCATGGCGTTGGCGCTTTGCTCCGCCGGGGCCGCGCTGGCAGAGGAAAAGCCGTCGGTCGAGGCGATTCCGGTTCGCCGCACGGTCGTGCCGGATCCGGCCATCCGATCCGGCACGCTCCCGAACGGCATGCGCTATTTCATCATGCAGGCAGCGTCGCCGACCAAAGGACTCTCACTGCGGCTGGGGATCGATGCCGGCAGCTTCGAGGAGAGCGATAGCGAGCGCGGCTACGCCCATTTGATCGAGCATATGGCGTTCCGTGCCACCCGATCGGCGCCTGAGGGTGGCCTTGATCGCCGTTTTGCGCCGCTCGGCGTCGCTTTTGGCCGCGACCAGAATGCGGCCACCTCCGTTTTCACGACAACTTACAAGCTCGATTTCGCGACAGCGGACGAGCAAGGCATCGATCAGGGGTTCGGCTGGCTGCGCGACGTTGCCGATGGTGTCATTTTTCCGAATACTGCGGTGATGAGCGAGCGCGGCGTCGTGCTGGCGGAAAAGCAGTCGCGCGAGAGCCCCGAAGCGTTGGTGGGCGAGGCGGTGGAGCGCTTCCAGACGCCAGGCCTGCGTTCGATCGACCGTAATCCGCTCGGCACGTCAGAGGCGCTGACCGCTGCCACACCCGACACATTGCGGGCTTTTTACGAGCGCTGGTACCGCCCCGAAAACGCCGTGCTGGTGGTGGTGGGCGATCAGCAGGCCGACATGCTCGAAGCGAGGATCAAGACGGGTTTTTCCAGCTGGCGAGGCAAGAGCGACCGCCCGGTGCAACCCTCCTACGGCACGATTGCGCACGATCGCGCTCTCGATACCTTCTCCGCCGCTGCGCCGTCCTTGCCGAACCTCATATCCGCCTGCCGCGTGCAGCCGCCACTGCCGCGCGGCATCAGTGAGATCGACCGAACCATGAAGGATGTCCGCGACGGGATCTGGCGGGGGATCATCAACCAGCGATTCCAGTCGCTCGTCAGTGCCGGCAATAGTGGTCTGGTCGGCGCCGGAATGATGAGCAGTGATGAGCGCGATCATTCGGAAATTTGCCTGGTCGCTGTGCCCTCAGCCGGCAAATGGGAAAACGCCCTTGCCGTTGCGCAGGCCGAGCTTCGCCGGTTTGCCAAGGACGGGCCGACTGAGCACGAGCTCGAGACTCAGATCGAGGCCGGCCGTGCCGTGCTGCGCGGCGCGATATCGGTTGCCGACGGGCGCACGGCCCCTGCGCGCGCCGACGCGATTCTCGACCGTGCCCTCGACGCCCGCCCCACGCCGTCACCCCGCGAGGCGATGCACGCCTATGATGTGGCGGTCGAAGACCTCGATCCCGCCAGCGTCAAGGCGGCCTTTGCCACCGCCTGGTCCGGTCCTGGGCCGCTGGTCGCGCTTGTCATGCCGAAACAAATCGATGTCGCCGCCGTGCGCACGGCATGGGTGAAAGGCGAAGGCGGGGCCGCCCTCGCCGCGTTCAGCGACCGCAAGACTCTGCCATGGGATTATACCGCGTTCGGAACGCCCAGCGCCGTGGCCGGGCGCGAAGAAATCAAGGATCCGGGCTTCACCCGTCTCCGCTTCGCCAATGGTGTCATCCTGAACTTCAAGCAGTCGACGCTCGAGAAGAATAGCGTTGAGGTCAGAGCGCAATTCGGCGCCGGTCGCCGCGAGATACCAAATCAGGACCTGATAGCCGCGCAACTGGCCTCTGGCTTGCTGCCGGCGGGCGGGCTCGGCCGCCTGACCGCGACTGATATGAGCGCAAGTCTTGCGGGTGAGGCCTGGGCTTTCAAACTCCAGATCGGCAATGAGGCCTTCGACCTGACGAGCTCGACGACAAATGCGAGTCTCGAAATCGAGCTGCAGGTGCTGGCCGCCTTCATGACCGATCCCGGCTTTCGCCCGACTCTCGACGAACGGCTTCCAGATGCCGTGGAAATCATGTCGCGCATGTATTCCAGCAACCCGGCAGCGGCGTTGTCGGAGGCCTTTCTCGGTGCGGTCGATCCTGAGGATCCGGACCGCATGCCGCCGCGCGCCACGATGGATGCATGGCGGAGCGCCGATTTCGCCCGTTTGTTGAAACCTGCGCTGACGACAGCACCGGTCGAGCTGACGATCGTAGGCGATGTCAGCGAGGCGACCGCCACCCGGCTGGTGGCGAGCACCTTTGGCGCGCTGGCGCTGCGGCCGCCGCGTAATGGTGCCCGCGCCGACGCGCGCTTCCTGCGGGTTCCCGATCGAAGCTTTCCCGTCATCCGCAAAACCTATCAGGGCCCGGCGGATCGCGCCGCCGCCCAACTCATCTGGCCGCTTTACGTTGCGAATGCGTCGCGCCGCGCCGAAGAATATGCGTTGAAGCTGACAGCCGCCATCTTCGACATGCAATTGCGACAGCGGATCCGTACTGAGCTTGGCAAGAGCTACTCTCCGCAGGTGGTCACGCAGACGCCGGACGATGCCGATCAGGGGATTCTGGTCGCGCAGATCGAAAGCAATCCAGCCGATGTGGAACAGCTGGTTGCCGAAGCGCAGGCGGTGGCACGCAAGATCGCGTCCGGCGGCATTACCGCCGAAGAGCTCGAAGCAGCCCGACGGCCTATCCTGGCCGCGGTCGCTGCGCTTCGCGGCAGGAATATCTGGTGGGCGGCCGCGATGGACGGCTCGGCCCGAAACCCCGGCATCACCGAGGAAGCGATCGGCATGGTACCGCTCATGTCATCGATCACGCTCGATCAGGTAAAGGCCGCAGCTGCGAAGTGGCTTGCGCGGCCGCCGATCGTAACGATCGTCACACCGAATTCGGGACCAAGTGCCCCGGGGGGCACCGTGCCAGTTACCGGAATGCACAAGGGAGGCGGACAATGAAGCGGTTCACGCCATTGGCACTGGCGATCGCGCTTGCGCTGCCGGGTGTGGCACCCGTCGCCGCGATCGCCGCTGACGCT
>JBDTXU010000417.1:0-8002 GCA_040006055.1 Sphingomonas bacterium
TCGCGTGCTTGTTTGCGCATAGCCGGATTCCACCTATTCGCAGCACGCTCTAGGCGCGCGCTCGCCGCCGACTGATCAGTGCGGCTCGTGCTTTTGGCCGCCGCTATTGCCGGGATTCATGCGTGGCGCAGCGGGCTGCGGACGCGCCGCCGGCGCAGCTCGGACCTGCGGTGGCGCTGATGGCGGCCGCTGGCGCGCTTGCATCTCGGCGCGCTGCTGCGCCTGCGCTGCTTGCCGCTGCTGAATCTGTGCCTGCATCTGGGCGCGTTGCTGAGCCTGGGCAGCCTGTCGCTGCTGTGCCTGGGCCATCTGCTCTTGCGCCCGCGCCTGCCCTTGAGCGCGCCGCTGCGCCTGGGCCGCCTCCCGCTGAGGTTGTGCGGCCTGGCGCTGTTGCGCCCGGATAGCCTGCTCCTGCGCCCGAGCCTGACCCTGGGCACGCTGTTGCGCCTGAGCTGCCGCTTGCCGCTGTTGCGCCTGCTCCCGGCCTTGCCGTGCCTGCTCCTGACGCCTTTGCTGCATGTCGGCCTGTACACGCTGGGCCTGTACACGCTGGGTCTGGGCGCGTTCATTGGCTTGTCGTTGCCGCACCTGTTCACCGGCAGCGCGATCAACCTGTAGCCGCGTGCGAATCTGCGCGTCGCGGGCGGCCGCCTGCTGGCTGACCTGAGCCTGTTGCTGCTGGCGTGCCGCCTCCCGCTGCTGCCGCACCGCCTGTTGCTGGTCGCCGACCGCGCGCGCCTGCTGCGCGCGCTCCGCCTGCTGCCGCGCGAAATCGGCACGCTGCTGGTCCTGCGGCTGGGGTCGCTGGCGCTCCATGCCCGGCGCCGCCACAAATACGCCTGGAGCCTGCCGCTCGCGCGCGGGCCGGGCGACCCGCTCGCGTTCCTGCGTCGCGGCGCGCTCACGTGCCGCCGCATCGCCATCAAAGCCTGCCGCCGGTGGCGCGAAGCGGTTCTGGTCCTTCGCCCATTTTGCCCTTGTCCAGGCGGCCGGGATTGCGCGTGGCGGCGGCGGGGTCCGGAAATCCTGCCCCTGCCACGCGGCGAAGCGTACCGTATCCGCCCGGCGGCGCACCTGCTCCTCGCGCCAATGCTCTGCCTGCTGGGCTTCGGTCCGCTGATGATAGTCCTGCCATGCGCGTTGCGAGGCACGGGCGGTCGCCCAGTGCTGCGTATCGACGATCGCCTCCCGCCGCGCCGCCCAGTTGGCGGCGATCACCGGCCTGCGCTGGCGCGATGCCTGATAAAGATCGCGGCCACGGACATAATAGCGCGAGGCATAATCTAGCCGCGGGCCATAATCGGCATAGGGGACAAGTCCGCCGTCTCGGCCATACACCACCGCCAGCCGTCCATTGTCATAGCCATAGCCATAATAGGGATCGCGCACGAAATAAGGCGTGTCGGCGCCGGGGCGATAATAATAATAGCGGTAGCCGTCATCGAGTGGTTCGACGAACGCGAGCGAATCGTCATAGCCCTGCCACGCCCAGGGCTGGGCATCGCCATAATAGAATCCATAGTCCGGCGGTGCGTCACCGAGCGCGTCGGCAAAGTCCCACGCATCCTCGGCATAGGCGTAGCCGTCGCGGCGATCGGCTACGCGGACGGTGCGGATCTGGCGCGTAGCGGGCAATAAGGCCGCCGCCGGCGCATAGCCCGGCGCCGTCGCGTCGCCGGGCGCCAGTGGCAGGGTTGCCGGCAGAGCGGGAAGCGGCCCGGACTGGCTGCGATCGACTGAGCCGGAAGGGTTGCAGCCGGCCAAGACAAGGGCTGCGGCGACTGCAGTGAAGGCGCTGGCCCCGCGAAAGCGCGACCGAAGGCGACTGGTCATGGCATCTACTCCTCGATGCCCCCCAAGAGCGCACAAGATGCGACAGCGTTCCTGAACTCGCGCTGGCCCGGCCATTCATCGGGGCGCCAGCCCCGTCGCTCGGCTCACCCCGACGATGAACAGCGCCTGCAAGGCCCATTCCGGACCCATTCACCACGACTCGCCGATAACCGCATTCAAGCCGGCACGGCCACGCGTTCGATTTGAACGTCCCGCGCCTTGCAGATGAAGGAGCGAGACATGAAGACCCTTTTCACCAAGGCCGCCCTTGCCCTAGCGCTCGGCGCCACAGCATTGACTGTCGCAGCCCCCGCCGAAGCACAGCGTTACGGCGGCGGACATCGCCACAATGACGGCACCGGGACCGCAATCGTCGCGGGCATCGCCGGCCTCGCCATTGGCGCGGCAATCGCCTCGAGCAACAATCGTCGCGACGGCTATTATGAAGACCGCGGCTATTATGATCAGCGCGGCTACGACCAGTATCGCCGCCACCATCGCCATCACCGGCATGACCGCGATCGCGATCATCGCTGGGACGATCGCGACGGGCGGGACGGCTATTACAATAACGGTGGCCGCGATGGCGGCCGCTATTACGGCAATGACTATCAGGGCCGGCGCTCGGGCTACTGACGACGAATCCATCCGGGCGAACCCCAAGCCGCCCGGATGGAACCCGAAGCGCTCAGGCGTGTTTATAGTGATGAAGCGGCGTGTCCCCCCTCGCCGCTTCAGCGCTAAAAAGCCCCGCCAGCTTCCCCCGCTGGCGGGGCTATTAACGTCCGGCGCTTTTCTGGCGCTCGGCCAGCTGAACGAAGACAGGCCGGACATCATCGCTGACGCCCGGCCTGCCCCACCACCGGAAAATGGCTCGCCATGGAAAATACCGAAGCCAAAATCGGTCGGCCACTCAGTTCAACCAACATCGGTTGAATCCGCCAGTTCGTAATTGTCCGATAGGAGCGTGGATTCGCCCGATTCATTCCCGCTCCGGAACAAAATCGCGCGGATTCATCTCCCCTAACCTCCCAACACAGTGTCCATCATCACCTTGCGCACCCGGTTGCCCCATATCGGATCGGCCTCGACCGCCTTGCTGGTCGCGTTGAAGCTCGCCGGATCGAGCGCATAGCGGCCAAGGATCGTCTGCCGGGCGGCCTTCGCCTGTTGCTCGATCGCGGTGCGCTCGGTCGGCGTCGCCGCCGTGCGCGCCGCGACCGCATTGTTCAGCTGCAACAGCGCGGCCATCGCCCCCGCATAATTGCGCACCTCCTGATCCGTCACGGCCCTTACGGGCGCGGAAGCGGTATCGGCCTGCGCCGGCAGACACGAAACCGCACCCGCAGCCAGCACAAGGGCTGCGCTGAATATCTTGAGCGTCATCATGGGCATAGAGTCTCCTCCTGCCCGCCATGCGCGTCAATATGACCGCGCACCGCTGATCGACCGCGAGCCTCGCCCCGTCGCGATGGGTCGCACCCCCGCGTTCAGCGCGCGTCGTGGAAGATGATGCCGAGCGTGTGGCGGTGCCCCGAACGCACCCGGCTGACGCCGTGGCGCAGCTTCACCCGATAGTCGCCGCGAACGCCTTTGCTTGGCCGCTCGTTCACGACGAATAGCACTCCGTCACCCTTGCCCAGCGGCACCACTTCCACGCGGGTCTGCATCCGCGGGCGCTGCTCGGTCATCACGAATTCGCCGCCAGTGAAGTCAGCGCCCGGCGAAGACAACAGTATCGCGAGCTGCAGCGGGAAGGCGAGATCGCCGTACAAATCCTGGTGGAGGCAGTTATAATCGCCCTCGCCATATTGAAGCAGCAGCGGCGTCGGCCGGGTCTGGCCGGCGGCATGGCACGCATCGAGCCAGGCGGCATGATCGTCCGGATAGCGGGTCGCGATCCCCATCCGTTCGTTCCACCGGTTGGCGATCGGCGCGAGGCGTGGATAAAAGGCGCTCCGCAAACCCTGGACGAGCGGCGGCAGCGGATAGCTGTAATAGCGATATTCGCCGCGCCCGAAGCCGTGCCGCGCCATCACGACATGGCTGCGGAATGTTTCGCCCGGGCCATAGGCGCCGGCCAGCGCATCGCATTCCGCATCGGCAAGCAGCCCCGGCAGCACGGCGAACCCCGCAGCATCCAGATCGGCACGGACCCGTTCCCAATCGATTGCGGCCACTCGTGCCGCAGGATCGCTCACGCCACCGCCTCCATCTTGATCAACCGCCGTTGGCGCCCGACGCCCCAGCGTGATTGTTTCGATTGCCATGAGATCCGTCCTCAGATGTGTTGCCGGCACGGGATGGCAGAGGATGACGCGCGAAGCGCCCCGCGGGTTGCGTTCAAATTCCCATCATCGATCGGCGGCATGCCATCAGCGCAGTCGCACCCTCTCGGTTACCAGGACGCACACGGCCCCACCGGCATAAGCGACAAAGTCCGTCAGTACGAAGGTGCTTCCCAGCACGATGCGCGCTACCCGGTTCGTCCCGAGGCCCAGCAGGTCGACGAGATGGAAGAACTGTCCCACCTCGATGGCGCAGGCGAAGGCAAAGGCAATCGTGACGGCAGCCACCACGCGCAACGGCGTCACCGCCCGCAGCGCGAGATAGAGCGCCACCACCGCAAGGCTGTCGCCGAGATAGGGACGAACAAAGTCATCATGCACGAACCGCGCGATCGCGATCTCGGTCCCGAGGACGGCAATCGTCGCCAGCGCGTAAGAGGGTCGAAACATCACGGGGCGGCTCTAACCGGGGCGGCGCCGTAACGGCAATGGAGTTACGGAGGAGAGGCCGTGCAGGCAGCGCGCCGATAGACCCTCACTCACGCCTTTCCCGCGCCATCTCGGCATCGATCAGCGCGTGGATATCATAGCCGAAAATCGTCAGACCCTCGATATTCGCATCGTCGATCGAGACGCCGGCCATGTTGACATTGGTGAACCGGCCGCCACGGAGATTGACGTTTGAAAATACGCTTTCCGACAAATTCACATCGTCGAATGTCGATCGCGGCAGGCCGCAATCGCGGAATGCCGCACCCGCCAAATTCTCGTGCTCGAACCGTCGCGCTCCGGCCATGGACATACTCCCTTCGTCTCAAAGGTAACCGCATCTTAAGCCCCGCGACATAGAGTTTTTTTCCGCCCAGGGAGAGGCCGGCATGGCAATCATCACCTTCCGAAAAGCCCGGATCTTTCCGACCATGCCCTTCCCGACCGCGCCCTTGCGCGACCTGCTGATCACGCATTTGCCAGCCTATAAATGGCAGTGCGGTGAGCATGATAGCGGCGGCAAAACTGAAAAGGGCCACTTCTACGACCATATGCTGATCTCCGGCCGCTCGTCGGACACAATTGTGTTCACTGAACTGCGCGCGGTCGATGCGATCATGCCCGGCCCCAACCCGCCCCATCTGTGGCACCTCAATGTCGGCGCGCCCACGACCGAGATCCAGTACGTCACCGACCGCATCACGCTGATCATCTGCATGACCCTGATGATCGCCGACGAGCAGGATTCGCGCTGCCAGCTCTACCCCGGCGGAAGCTGGCTCACGGCGCAGGGTCTGTCGAAGCTGTTCGAGCGCGTCATCGCAGGCGAGCCGCTGCCGATCGCCGCCGGCTCGGTGGGGTCCCCAGCACCACTCGCGCCAGCACCCACCGCGCCGCAGGCCGAGGATCAGGACCAAAGGGCGGCCCGGATCATTGACGACGCGCTGCAATCGATCATCGACGAGGGCGAGGCGCCGACGCTGCGCAAGATCCGGTCGATACTTGCGAACAATGCCTCCCCGGAGACGCGCCAGTTGCTGAGCGATGTCGTGGCGGCGCATGAGGCCGAGCTCGCGCAAGGGCCGTCCGGCACCACCCCTGCCCTGCCCGCTGCGTCGGCCCACCACGCCGGCGGATTCGGGCGCAAGGGCCTTTAACCTCCAGCACGAGCGACGATAGGCCGATACTGTCGCGGGCGGCCAGTCATGCTATTTCTAAAGCGGAAGGAGGGCCCGCCGCAGCATGTGCACGCCACGCCCAATCACAAAAGGGGCCATGGACGGCCCGATCGAGCCGGCATCTCAACCCGACAGCGCAATCGCCGATGTGGGGCGCGTCCGCGCCATCCTGGTCGCTTCAGCGATTGCGGGCGAGCCGATCAGCTATTCGCACCTGCTGGCGCAGCTCGGTCACCGCTTCACCCGGCCGAAGATGCGCGCGGTGTGCAAAACGCTCGACGCGATCGATGCGGCCGGCGCCGTAGCTGGCGAGCCGGAGCTGGCGGTGTTGCTGGTGCGCGAATCCGATGGCTTGCCGGGGCAAGGCTGGTGGGTCGGGCAGCGCGTGATGCAGCTCGGCTATGACGGGCCCTGGACGGGTGCGCCGGCGCTGGCATTCGTGCGTGCGCTGCAGGAGGAGACCTTCGCCTGGTGGCGGGAGCGGGGTTAGTTCGACCGGGCTTCTATTTTCGTCATGCAGGACTTGTTCCAGCGTTCGAGCTTTGGCTTTCCCCCGGAAAGCCAAGATTGTGGTCGGGGAACACAATCTCGCTCGAACGCATGTTTCCACGAGCACTTCAAGCGTTGCGTACGCGGCACCATGGACCCGGAACAAGTCCGGGGTGACGGGGATTTCAACCAAGCGCGGCGAACGAGAACTCGGGAAATTCCCGACCCTCGCCGCCGCCGCCCTCCCCGATCACTCGCCAGCCGGCACCACCGGCAGCAGCACTGCGCTTGGCGCAGCGCCACCATACTCGATCGAGACCGTCGCCTTTTTGTAGTCGCCCGCCTTGGCCAGGAAGATATTCGGCACGAAACTTTGCGGGTTGCGGTCATAGAGCGGGAACAAAGATGACTGAATCTGCACCATGATGCGGTGGCCGGGCAGGAACTCATGGTTCACGGCCGGAAGCCTGAACTTGTATTCCTGCACCTTGCCCACCGGGATCGCGGTCGGCTTCGCGAAGCTGTTGCGATAGCGCCCGCGGAAGATGTCGAGGCTGATCGCCAGCTGATAGCCGCCCATCTTCGGGTTGCTCGCCACCTCGTCCGGATAGACGTCGATCAGCTTCACGACGAAATCGCCGTCAGTCCCGGTCGTCTTGGCAAAGATGTCCGCCATCGGCACGCCGGAGACCTTGACCGTCCTGGTCAGCGCCGGCGTTACATAGCTCATCACGTCAGTGCGCCCATCGACCGAGCGCTGGTCCTGCACCAGCCAGTCGCCCCAGCGGCCATCGTCGAAATTCACCGGGCGCGGCAGATGCGGCACCGGGTTGGCCGGATCGGAGACATAGCTGTCGTCGCCGCCCACGGCTTTGTCGAAGCCAAGCCCCTTGTCGGCCTGGAGATAGATCGGCGTCAGCGGCGTGGTGCAACCGCTTGCGCAGGCGAGCGGCCAGTTGCTGAAATGGTCCCAATGGTTCCGGGCGGTGTTGTAGATTGCCGCCGCCGGCAGCGTCACCGCCGGCCCGTCCTTCAGATACTGGTTGAAGAAGGGCAGCACCATATCCTCGCGATATTGCGCGGCGGTGTCGCCATTCCAGTTGAACGGGCCGAGGCTGCGCCCCTCGCGATTGATCTGGCTGTGCCGCCACGGGCCCATCACGATGAAATTGTTGGAGGCATGGCCGGCCTTGACCAGCGCTTCATAGCTGCGGATCGCGCCCCACATGTCCTCCTGGTCCCACAGGCCCTGCTCCCACAGCGTCGGCACATTGGAGGGGCTGGCGGCAAGCTGGGTATCGAGCGCCTGGCCCGACCAGAAACCGTCATAGGCCGGGTGCTTGACCATGCGGTTCCAGTACGGGAGCTGGTCATAGCCCGACTTCTTCGCCCAGTCCCCGGCTGAGATTTTGCGGAAATTCTCGTAATCGTCATAGCCGCCCGAAGGCGGTGCCTTGCCTTCGCCCTTGTAGCCGGTTTGCCCGCCGAGCCAGCCGATATTGGTCAGGCGGAAGGCGCCGTAATGGAACCAGTCGTCGCCCATCCAGCCATCGATCATCGGGCTCTGCGGCGCCGCAACCTTCAACGCCGGATGCGGATGGAGCAGCGCCATCACCACGGTGAAGCCCTCATAGGAGGAGCCGATCATGCCGACCTTGCCGTTCGATTCGGGCAGGTTCGCCTTGTTCACCAGCCAGTCGATCGTGTCATAGGCGTCGGTGGTGT
>JBDTXU010000418.1:0-2908 GCA_040006055.1 Sphingomonas bacterium
CGCCGTCGGCATTGTGCAGCACCGCCACTGCCCGCGCGCCATTCGCCAGCGGCGCACCAATGGTCATCTCGTCATGGCAGGCCGCCAGTCCAAGGCCGAACACCGCCGTCATTCCAACACCCAGGATCCGCATGTCATTCTCCAATCTGGTATTACAGGCCCAATCCGGGAAGCCATGGCTTGATGCGGCTCGTCGGTTTGGCGACGCCGTCGAGCCGTTGCGCACTGACGATCTTGACTGGATGGACGAGGATCTGCCCGCGCATCGCGCCGGTGCCGCCACCCGATGGCAAGGCCAGGATGCGGCGCACCACGTCCATTCCGGAGATGACATGGCCAAAGGCGGCATAGCCGGGATATTTTCCCTTGGCGTCGAGGCTCGGCTCGGCGGCCGTGCTGATCGTGAAGTTGCAGGTCGCCGAATTGGGATTGGGGCCATGCGCCATCGAGATCGTCCCCTCGACATGGCGGATACCGGTCTTGCTGGTCGGCTCGAGCGGCACGGGCGGCAGGAAACGCCGCACATCAGTGCCGACTCCGCCCTGGATGAAGCCCAGTTTCGGTGCACCCTTGCTGCGCGCGGCGCGATAGAAATTGGTGCCGTCGAGCCGGCCGTCATCGACATAGGCGAGGAAGTTCGCCGTGGTCAGCGGCGCGTGACGCGCATCGAGCGCGACCACGATAGCCCCTTCCGAGGTCACAAGGCGGACCCGCACCACTCCGGACGCCATCTTGGCGGTTGCCGGCGCGCCGATGGCAAAAGCCGCCAGCGCCAGGAAGGAGAGGAGGAAGTGGCGCATCGGTTTGAGCTCCGCAGGAACGATGATGTCGGGGCTAAAGGCTGGCAGCCGCACGCGCAAGCGCGCGCCGGCGGGAGATGCCTCAATGCGCTCGATCTTTGATGCGGGCTCCCGCTGACGGTGCGATGTTCCAGTCAATAACGAGCGTCACCTCGTCGGGAGGGGAATCATGTCGCGCAACCTTGGCCTGGCCACGATCGCCAAATGCCTGTTCGGGGTTCACCCCGCCAACGCCCGGACCGCTAAGGCGAAATGGGCCCTGGACGGCGCAGGTGTTTTCCGCACTCTGTCGCGTATCGTTGAGGAAGCGCCCACTACGGCCTCGGCCCCTCCCCGCGAAAGCGAGAGAGGAGTCAGAAGTGAAATGCCGACCCTCTCAGACGAACCCCATATTGCGGTTCGAGAAATTGCCGATGTTGGGTAGCACAATTGCCATCTCGTGGTCGGGCACGCCGAACCAGTGGGCGAGCGTCGCGGCGTATTGATCGACCGAAGTGCTCGGCAGCAGCCGGCCCTGGCCGACCTGATCATCAGTATCAACCGAGACGTGCGGGGCGGTGCCGTAGAATTTGCCGCCCTTGACCGCGCCGCCCATGATGAAGTGATGGCTGCCCCAGCCGTGATCCGATCCGTCGCCGTTGTTGACGAGGGTGCGCCCAAAGTCCGAGGCGGTGAAGGCGGTCACGTCGCGCTGCACGCCCAGTTCGACCGTGGCGACGTAGAAAGCCGCGATTGCCTCGTCGAGCTTCTTGATCAGATCGACATGCTTCTCGGACAAGCCCGAGTGATGGTCGAACCCGTCCAGAGTGACGAAGAATACCTGGCGCTTCGATCCCAATTCTTTCCGCGCGCCGATCAGCCGGGCGACGATCTTGAGCTGGTCGGCGAGCGGGTTGGGGCCTGAAAGCTGATCGAACGAAGTCTTGATGTCGACCTTGGCGAGTGCGGTGTTGACCACGCCCTCCATCGTCATCGATCGCCGCGCGAGGATCGCCAGCTCATTCTCGAGCTTGTGCTCGCTCGGCCGGGTGATCAACTGGTGGAGCGCCTCGCTGATCGCGGGCGAGCCATAGGGCAGCCCCTGGATCGCCTTGACCGCGATCGCGCCCGACGGGCTGATCTGGTATTGCAGCGCGTTCTCGCCCGAGACAAACACCGCATTGCCGGCCGCCGAGATGCAGGTGAGCAGGGCATGGCCGTTCCCCGCCATCGCCAGATCGCCCATCCGCCCGCCCCAGCCGATGGTCGAGCCCTCGCTCCCCAGCGCTTGCCACACCGATTGCTGGTCGTTGTGCGAGAAGAGCTTGGGCGGCAGCGGATAGAGCGCCCGGTTCGAGCTCTTATACTGCTGGAGCGTCAGCGGCGTGATCAGCGGGCCGACGTTCAATTGTGCGGCGAGCTTGCCGCTCTCGAACAGCAGCTTGAGCCGCGGCGCATAGGGCGGGAAGGAATATTGGAGGTCGTCGGTCAGCGTCTGCGGCGCCCGGGTCTTCAAGGGGCTCAGATATTTCCTGAGGATGCCCACCTGGCCGCGGATGCCCGAATAGCGGCTATAGTTGATCGGATCGCACGGGATCAGCGTGTTGCCGTGATCGTTGCCGCCGTAGAGGAAGATGCACACCAGCGCGCGATAGTCGTTCGCGCCGAGCGCCGCCGCTTCCGCTGCCCCCGCGAGATTGATCGCGAGCGGGGCGGCGGCGCCCATGAAGCCGAGCTGCGAGGCGCGGCGGAGCATCGTCCGGCGGCTGACCGGCGTGGTGATGATGTTGGTCATTTCTGCACCAGATATTCGGGGGCGCTCATCACGAGCAGGCAAGCGGCGGCGATCATGTCGAGCTTGTCCGAATCGGACGAGGCGGCGGTCACGTTCTTGCTCGCCAATGCCGCGGCGATCAGCGCGCAGGTGGCGTCCGAGAGCTGGTTGCCGCTGAGGTGCAAGTTGAGCCAGGCGACCACCATGGGCGTATCGTGCGCGATCGCGTGTAGCGAGACGTAGGTCGGTTTGACGTCCTTATAGCCCCAACGAAGTGACCATTGCAGGAAGTTGATATAGCCCGCGAGGCTGGTCTCGGTCTCGATCTGGAATTCGGGCGCCACCAGGCCCGCCT
>JBDTXU010000419.1:0-1906 GCA_040006055.1 Sphingomonas bacterium
AGTTCGAGGATCGCGGTTTCGGGCCGATATGCTTGCGGGCGCTTGATCATCCAGCGATATGGGAGCTGCCAACCGCAGGACGCAACCATGCCCGCATATGAAAATCATTATTGGGTATCGGAAGACGGGCTGAAGCTGCATTATCGCGACTATCCGGGGCGGGAAGATCGCCCCGCGATCCTGTGTATGCCCGGCCTGACCCGCAATGCGCGCGATTTCGAGGATCTGGCCGCGCGGCTATCCCCCGAATGGCGGGTGATCGCGGTCAGCTTTCGCGGCCGCGGCAAGAGCGAATATGCCAAGGATCCCATGAGCTATGTCCCGCCGACTTATGTGCGGGATGTCCAGGCACTGCTCGACGCGCTTGCGCTGCCGTCTGTCATCGCCTTCGGCACGTCGCTGGGCGGCATCGTCACCATGCTGCTCGCGGCGGCGGCACCCGGGCGAATCGCGGGCGCATTGCTCAACGATGTCGGGCCGGAGATCGAGCCTGCCGGGCTCGGCCGAATCCGCGCCTATGTCGGCAAGTCCAACACCTGGCCGACCTGGATGCACGCCGCGCGCGCGGTCGCTGAGGCCAATAGCGAGGTCTATCCCGGCTATGAAATCGAGGATTGGCTGGCGATGGCCAAGCGGATCTACCGCCTCAACAGTTCGGGCCGGATCGTGCTCGATTACGATATGAAGATCGCTGAGCCCTTCCGGGTGCCGGGCAACGAAGCCGGCCCCGACATGTGGCAGGCGCTCGAACAGTTGAAGACGGTGCGGGTACTCATCCTGCGCGGTCAGCGTTCCGATGTACTCGGCGCGGCCACCGCGGATCGCATGCTGAAGCGGCTCGATAAGGCCGAGCTGGTGACGATCCCCGGCGTCGGCCACACCCCCACACTGCAGGAGCCCGATGCGGTCAGCGCGGTCGACCGGCTGCTGGCGCGTATCCTGACGGAACCCGCCATCGCCTGAGTGCGTCTCTCCCGCTCATTGTTCTGCATTGAGGCCAAGGCATGCATTTTCCCTTCGATCGCCTCGTTTTTGATCCGCGCGATGTCGATCTGTCGCGCTCGCCGCTCGCCGGCAAGATCGACGCCGAGACCTATGTGCTCGGCGCGTTCAACCCCGGCATGACCCGACTGCCCAATGGCAATCTGCTGCTGATGGTGCGCGTGGCCGAGGCATTACGGACGCCGATTGCGGACGGGCATATCAACGCGATCCGCTGGCAGGACGGCGGTTATACGCTTGACGCCTGGCCGCTCGAATTCGTCGATACCTCGGATCCGCGCAAGTTCATGATGCGCGGCGCCGGCTGGAAGGTGATGGCGCTGACGTCGCTGTCATGGCTGCTCCCGGTCGAGCTCTCGGCCGACGGGCGCGGTGTGGTCGCGGTGCATTATGATCGCGCCATCGCGCCGCGCGCGCCATATCAATGCTACGGCGTCGAGGATGCGCGGATCAGCAAGGTCGGTGATCGTTATCTGATGACGACCTGTTCGGTCAGCCCCGAACGCCACTCGACCACGCTCTACAGCTCCGACGATGCGGCGGAGTGGGCGCTTGAGGGGATCCTGCTCGATCACCAGAATAAGGACATGCTGATCTTCGAAGGCCTGATCGGCGACAAATACTGGGCACAGACCCGCCCGCTCGGCGACCTCTACTTCGCCTATCCGCCGGGCAGCGAATGGCGCGCTGGCCCGTCGATTAACCTCGCCAGCTCACCCGACGCGCTGCACTGGAAGCCCCATGACAACCCGGGTATCCGCCCGCACTCAGCCACCGTTGCGACCGCACGGATTGGCGGCGGTACGCCACCAATCCTGACCGACAATGGCTGGCTCAGCCTGTGGCACGGCGTCGAGCCGCTGGGCGTGGTCGGCATCTACCGCACCTATTGGTCGCTGATGGA
>JBDTXU010000420.1:0-14080 GCA_040006055.1 Sphingomonas bacterium
CTGGGAAGCGATATTCGAAGCCTTCCATCCCGGCCTCGCGCACTGCCTTGTGCTTGGAGCGGACATAGACGGCGGACGCTGGATCCTCGCCGACCAGCACCACGGCTAGGCCGGGCGGGCGGCCCGCCGCCGCGACAAAAGTTTCCACCTGGACCGCGATCCGCGCCCGCAGCGCAGCGGCAAAGGCTTTTCCATCGATGATTTCAGCGCTCATGGCGCGCCTCCATAATGGCTGGCGGCGATCTTCGCCAGCGCAGTGACATCGCCAGCGATGTGGAGCCGCTTCAACCGCCCGGTATCGCCGGCGATCAGCACGACCTGCCGTTTCGACACGTCGAACGTCTTTGCGACGAGCGCGATCAGCGCCGCGTTGGCCGCGCCCTCGACTGGCGGCGCGGCGAGGCGCGCGGCGAAATGCTCGTCCGTCCCCGGCCCGAACGCGTCGCGCGAGGATCGCGGCGTTACCCGCACGGCGATCCGAACTCCGTCCGCCGTCGCATGCCAGGCGCTCAGAGCGGCGCGATTCCCATATACCAGGCCGCGATGTGCGGGATGATGACCCGGCTGATGATCATGATGATCAGCAGGACGATCAACGGCGAGAAATCGAGCCCGCCGAAATCAGGGAGGATACGCTGGATCGGGCGATAGAGCGGCGCGGTGATCCGCTTCAGCGCCTGCCATATTGTCCGGACATATTCATTATAGGTGTTGATCACGTTGAACGCGATCAGCCACGACATGATCGCCTGAACGAAGATGATCCACCAGAGCACGCTCAAAAGCACCTGGAGGATATCGAGAATCATCAGCAACGCGCACCTCCTGTGATATAGATGACAGCGTTATCCGATAAGATCACCGCGGAACAGGGGCCCTAAACCGAATGGGGCACGCTTAACGGCGCACCAGCGTGCCGGCGCCGCGTCGGGTGAAGATTTCGAGCAGCATCGCATGTGGCACGCGTCCGTCGAGGATGACGGCGGCGTCGACCCCGGCTTCGACGGCGGTGACGCAGGTTTCGAGCTTGGGGATCATCCCGCCGCTGATCGTGCCGTCAGCGCGCAGCGCTGCGATCGCGGCCGGATCGAGATCCGTCAGAAGCGCGCCCTGCTTGTCGAGCACGCCCACCACGTCTGTGAGCATGAACAGCCGGTGCGCGCCGAGCGCCGCCGCGATCGCGCCGGCCATGGTGTCTGCGTTGATATTATAGGTTTGGCCGTCGGCCCCGATTGCGATCGGCGCGACCACCGGAATGATGCCGGCGCTCGACAAGGTATCGATGATGCGCCGATCGACGCCGACGGGCTCGCCGACGAAACCGAGATCGACATGGCGCTCGATCCCCTGCAGCCGGTCCGGCGTGTTGCGGCCGACCTTCTCGGCGGTGACGAAGCCGCCATCCTTGCCCGAAATCCCGACTGCGCGGCCGCCGGCCTGGCCGATCCAGCCGACGATCTCCTTGTTGATCGAGCCGGCCAGGACCATCTCGGCGATCTGCGCGGTCTCGGCATCGGTGACGCGAAGCCCGTCGACGAAGCGCGATTCGACCCCGAGCCGCTTCAGCATCGCGCCGATCTGCGGCCCGCCGCCATGGACGACGACCGGATTGATGCCGACCGCCTTCATCAGCACGACATCCTCGGCGAAGTCTCGCGCCGCCTCGGGATCGCCCATGGCATGGCCGCCATATTTCACGACGAAGGTCGCGCCGGCATAACGCTGCATATAGGGCAGCGCCTCGACGAGCGTCTCGGCCTTGGCGAGCAGGGCGGGATCGGGAGAGTGATCGGTCATGGGGTGCCCCATAACGACAACGTCATGCCAGCGAAAGCGCGGGTGCTGTTCTCCTCTCCCTTCGGGGAGAGGGGCCTCAGTTCGTCTTCGCGTCCAGCTTGCGCCCGAACCAGACGAAGAAGGTGATCAGGAACGGCACCAGGACGATCGACAGCACCACCTTGGCGAGCATCTGGCCTGCCATCAGTTCGAAAATAGCGCGCTCGCCGTAAAAGGAGATCGAGATGAACAGCACGGTGTCGACGATCTGCGACACGATACTGGCAATCATGCCGCGCAGCCATAGCAACTTGCCGGTGCCCTCCCGCAGCTTGGAGAAGATGAAGACGTTCAATGTCTGGGAGGTGCCGTAGGAAATCAGCCCGGCGATCATCATCCGTGCGCTCTGGCCGACGACGATCGGGAAGGCCTCGATCGCAGGCGGATACATGCCAGGGTCTGTCGGCAGGCTGAGTACGAGCTGGATCAGGAGCGCCGAGACGATCAGCGGCACGAAACCGATCCGGACGAGCAGATCGCCCGCCCCGCGCCCATGCAGCTCCGTGACGGCGCTGCCCATCACCACCAGCAGCAGGAACCCGAAGATCCCGGCCTCGACCGCGAGCGGGCCGAGTGCGACCTGCTTCACCCCGAGCACGCCCGCGATGCAGACCATGCCCCCGTAGAAGATCGAATAGACGAAGAGCGAGCGCGGGATCGCGGGATTGGTCTGGTTCATCAGCCTGACGCTACCGCGTTTCACCCCCGCGTCAATCGCGCGCGTTTTGCCCTCTGCTCCCGTCTCCGCGCGACATGATCCGCGGCACCCGCAATTTTCTTGCGCAACAGGCGGAAAAACTGCGAAGCTGCGGCAAATTTGGGGGCGTACACACTCAATGGATCATTTTCCCATCGGCATCATCGGGATCTTCGTGATCCTGGGAATCGCGTTCGCACTGTCGAACAACCGCAAGGCGATCCGTCCGCGGGTCGTCGGCGCTGCGTTCCTGCTCCAGGCGGGCATCGCGTTCCTCGTGCTCTATGTACCGCAGGGCAAGTCAGTGCTCGAATTCCTGTCGGGCGGCGTCTCCAACCTGCTCGGCTATGCCAATGCCGGTACCAGCTTCCTGTTCGGCAGCCTCGCCGGAGATCCGCTCGGCAAGAATTTCGCGATCCAGGCGCTGCCCGTGATCATCTTCTTCGCCAGCCTGGTCTCGATCCTCTACTATCTCGGCATCATGCAGCTGATCGTGCGCTGGCTCGGCGGCGCGATCGAGCTGGTGATCGGCGTATCCAAGGTCGAATCGCTTTGCGCGGCGGCGAATATCTTCGTCGGCCAGAGCGAATCGCCGCTCGTCATCCGCCCCTATCTCGCCAGCCTGACGCCCGCGCAGCTCTTCACGGTGATGACCAGCGGCATGGCCGGCGTCGCCGGCACCATCCTGGCCGCCTATGCCTCGATGGGCATCCAGATCGAATATCTGCTCGCGGCGAGCTTCATGGCGGCCCCGGGCGGAATCCTGATGGCCAAGATCATCATGCCCGATGTCAAAGAGGCACCGTTCGATCAGCTTCCGCTCGGCGACAATCCCGAAGAGGAAGTGATCAAGATCGCCGAGGCGAGTCACGACGAGGAAAAGCCGGCCAATATCATCATGGCGGCGGCGCAGGGTGCCCAGACCGGTGTGCGGCTGGCCGTCGCGGTCGGGGCGATGGTGCTTGCGTTCGTTGCCCTGGTCGCGCTCGCCAATGGTCTGCTTGGCGGCGTCGGCGCGTGGTTCGGCTATCCGACGCTGAGTTTCCAGGGGCTGCTCGGCTATGTGTTTGCGCCGCTCATGTTTCTGCTCAACGTGCCGTGGAACGAGGCGCAGATCGCGGGCGGGCTGTTCGGCCAGAAGATCGTTCTCAACGAATTCGTCGCCTATATCTCGCTCGGTGCGGAAAAGGGCCTGTCGCACCACACCGTCGCGGTCGTCACCTTCGCGCTGTGCGGCTTTGCAAATTTCTCGTCGATCGCGATCCAGATGGCGGTGACCGGCAGCCTTGCTCCCAATCAGCGGCCGATGATCGCCAAGCTGGGCCTGCGGGCGCTGGCGGCGGGGAGCCTCGCGAACCTGATGAGCGCTGCGCTGGCCGGGTTGCTGATCAGCTGACCGTCGCCGAGCGGGCGGCTCTGCCCACGCAGCGATCGGCGTAGCGGTGGTGCGACCACCGCACGAGCTGGGCGATGCCGATCAGCAGCAGCAGGCCGGCGGCGACGATCAGGATCAGGTGGCTGATGGACAAGCCCCCGAACAGGCGCTCGATCCCGCCGCCGAAACCATAGCCGATGCCGGTGAACAGCGTCCCCCAGATCGTGGCGGAGAGGGCGTTGAGCAGGAGGAAGGTGCGGGTACGGATATGCGTCGTGCCGATCGCGGCGGGGCTGACCGTCCTGAGGCCATAAAGGAAGCGGAAGCCGATCACGAACAGCGTCGGATGGTGCTCAAACGTCACCAGCGCCTTTGCGAAGGCGGGCTTCGCGGTCATGGCGCGAACGCGGCGGTTCTCGCGGAAATAGCGGCCCGCGGCGAAGAACAGCTGGTCGGCGACGCATGAACCCAGGGAGGCGGCAATGATCGCGCCCCATAACGGAATCAGGTGCCGGTGCGCGAGCACGCCGCCGGCAATGACCGAGGTTTCGCCTTCGATACCCGCGCCCAGGAAGATCGCGGCCAGGCCGTAGCGGGCAATGAGAGTTTCGATCGCCATTGGCCGGAGGATGCCCGGTCGGTTTGCGCCTGACCAGCCCTGCGGCGGCCCTTTGTCTCGAAGGACGGCCCCGGCTATCACGCGATCGAGCTATAGGGGGAAACGATGCGCTACACCCGGATGCCGATCGAGATCGAATCGCCCGAAGAGTTCGGCTACGGGCGGATCCGCTATAACCTCTCCGAAAGTTCGGTCGCCGATCGCAGTATCGTCGGGCTGGGTCTGACCATCCCTGACCTCACCTTGCTGTATGGCGAACATCGTGGCGGCGCCGAACTGCGGCGGTTGATCGCGGAGACGAGTGGTGGGGTTTCAGCCGATGACGTGCTGGTCACGGTCGGCGCGGCCGGCGCCTTGTTCGTTATCGCGACCGCCCTGCTTGCACCCGACGATCATCTGGTGGTGATCCGGCCTAATTATGCCACCAACCTCGAGACACCGCGTGCGATCGGCTGCGGGGTCACGCATATCGATCTGAGCTTCGAGTCCAGTTTCAGGATCAACCCAGAAGCGATCGAGGCGGCGATCACACCGCATACGCGGATGGTCAGCATCACCTGTCCGCACAACCCGACCGGCACCATGCTCGACGAGGCCGAGTTGCGGGCGTTGGTCGCGCTCACCAAAGCGCGTGGCTGCGCCCTGCTTGTCGACGAAACCTATCGCGACCTGTCGTTCGACGGTCCTTTGCCGTTCGCGGCGTCGCTCGGCGAGCACGTCATCAGCGTCGCCTCGCTTTCAAAGGCTTATGGAGTTCCCGGCATCAGGATCGGCTGGATCATCACCCGCGATGCCGCGCTGCAGGAGCGCTTCCTCGCCGCGAAGGAGCAGATCGCCATCTGTGGCAGCGTTGTGGATGAATGGATCGCCGAGCAGATCCTCGCCAAGCGCGATGCCCTGCTCATCCCAACCCTTGCCGAAATGCGTCGCCGTCGCGACCGTGTTGAAGAATGGATGGCAGGCGAGGATTTGCTGGAATGGGTGCCGCCAAAGGGCGGCGTCGTCTGCTTCCCGCGGATGCGCGGCGAGCCGCGCGGCGGCACTGACGCTTTCTACCGCCGTCTGCTGGAAGACCATGGCTGTTATGTCGGGCCGGGCCATTGGTTCGAACGGCCCGACACGTATTTCCGCCTCGGCTATGGCTGGCCGACCGCCGAGGAACTCGAAGGCGGATTGAAGGCGATCTCAGCCGCGTTGCGCGGATAAGCCCGCACTGGCCTTGCGGGGGCAGTAACACCCGGAATCGATCGCCCCTTGCTCGGGCAAACCGGGCCATAGTCCAGATAGCGCCGGATCACGCCGCCAGCGCGGTAACAAGCGCCTTTGCAAGGTCCCTCTGGTGGAAGGGTTTGCCGAGCTTCAGGATGTCCTGGTCGGCCCCCGGCGGCAGTTCGCCATAGCCAGTCGCCAGCACGATAGGCATGTCCGGTCGCGTCTTTTTAATGCTGGCGATGAGTTGGATACCGGTCATCGACGGCATTGCCTGGTCAGTGATGACGAGATCGATCCTTGGCTCGCGCTGGAAGATATCGAGCGCCTCAGCACCGGAATCGGCCTCAAGCACCAGATGGCCCAGATCCTCCAGCAGCGCAGCGGTATTCATCAGGACCAGCGCGTCGTCATCGACCACCAATATGGTGAGACGGCGGGTCGCGGCGGGTGCTTCCGCCTCGGCCTCGACACTCATAGCCAGCTCGGGCAGCGCGCCCGCTGTCGGCAGCCAGAGTTCAGCCACGGTGCCCTTGCCCAGGCTGCTCTCAAGGACGAACCGCCCACCCGATTGTCCGGCGAGCCCATGAACCATCGACAGGCCGAGACCCGTGCCCTTGCCCACCCCCTTGGTCGTGAAAAAGGGCTCCATGGCGCGCGCCAGTGTCTCCGCATCCATGCCGGCACCGGTATCGGACACGCACAGGCTCACATAACGGCCGGGCGCCAGCCCAACGGAGTCGCTTGGTCCGACGATGCGGTCGCGCGCCGCAATGGTGATGGCGCCGCCGTCAGGCATGGCATCGCGGGCATTCACCACCAGGTTGAGCAGCGCCATTTCAAGCTGGTTCGCATCCGCGATGACGACCCCAAGCGTCAGCGGGAAGCGCGTCTCGATGCTGTAAGAGGGGCCGAGCGACCGTGACAGGAGATCGGTCATACCCCGCACAAGGGTCGGAATCTCGACGCGCTCCGCCTTCAGGTCCTGCCGGCGCGCGAAGGCAAGCATGCGCTGGGTCAGGATCGTGCCACGTTCGACCGCATGGACCGCGTTTTCGAGCAGGCGCAGCGCCTGGGGATCGGCCGGCAGGCGCTTTTGCAGCAGGGTAAGGCTGCTCAGCGCCGCCATGAGCAGATTGTTGAAATCATGCGCGATGCCGCCGGTCAGCTGGCCGATCGCGTCCATCTTCTGTGACTGGGCAAGCACCTCACGCGTGCGCTCGATCTCGCGCTGTGCGTCCTCGCGCTCAGTGATGTCCCGGGTGATCTTGGCAAAGCCGATCAGTTCGCCGCGGTCGTCGCGGATCGGATCGATGACGACGCTTGCTTGAAAGCGTGTCCCATCCTTCCGCACGCGCCACCCTTCCTTGGTGTAGCGGCCTTCCAGGACTGCTGTTTCGAGTGCGCGCGCGGGCTCGCCGGCCGCACGGTCCTCTTCGGGATAAAAGCGGGAGAAATGTTCCCCGATGATCTCGTCGGGACGATAGCCTTTGATGCGCTCGGCACCGACATTCCAGGTCGCGACCCGTCCATCCGGGTAGAGCATGTAAATCGCATAGTCAGTGACGCCCTGGACCAGGCGCCGGAACTGTTCCTCGCTTTGCCGCAAGCTCTCCTGGGCACGGACACGCTCGGTCAGGTCGCGCGTGATCTTGGCGTATCCGATGAGCACGCCCTCGGCATCGCGGATCGGGTCGATCACGACATGCGCCCAGAAACGCTCGCCGTTCTTGCGCACCCGCCAGCCCTCGGCTTCGAACACCCCCGCCCGCGCCGCCGTTGCCAGCGCGAGCTCAGGCAGGCCGGCCGCGCGATCTTCCTCGGTGTAGAAGCGGGAGAAATGTTCGCCGACGATTTCCTTGGCGCTGTACCCCTTAAAGCGCCGCGCCCCGGCATTCCAGTTGGCAACGCGGCCGTCGAGATCGAGCATGTAGATGGCATAGTCAGTGATCGACTCGACCAGCATCCGGTAACGGCCCTCGTCCGTCAGCGAAGTGTCGAATCGCTGCATCACATCCATCAAGAAGAGCCTCCCGTTCCGCCCCACCAGCCAGCCGACGGGTCCGTTGATTAGTCATAACACGGGACGCCGTAAGGACGTTCCGCCCGAACAGCGACATCGTGCCATCCTATGGCGTGGAGGACACATCGTGACAACAGTGAGACCGGCCAGAGACGCCGGTGCGGCGAAATTGTTCGATCCGCAAAAGTGAAGAATCATGTTGATTCAAATCAATAAACGACGATCAAGCCACTTTTGGTGGGAACATCGGCGGCGTCTTCATGGTTGTTGCCTTACTCTGTCCCGGCAATGTTTCCGGATGCAATAAAAGATTTGCACGTCTGTCGAATAGATTCCCTATGTCTCGGCAGTATTGCGGATTATTAAAAGTATTTATTTCGGAAACATTCCATCAGCGCAGCTCATATCCGCACGCACCGAGGAACAAGACTATGTTCATGCACAACAAGACGCTACAATACACCGTCCGCGTCGCCGAGCCGAACCCAATACTCGCCTCCCTGATCATTGAGCAGTTCGGTGGCGCCGACGGCGAGCTCGCTGCCGCCATGCGCTATTTCACCCAGTCGCTCGGCGAATCTGATCCCGGCCGCAAGGACCTACTCCTCGACATCGCGACCGAAGAGCTGAGCCACCTTGAGGTGGTCGGCTCGATCGTCGCCATGCTCAACAAGGGTGTGAAAGCGCAGATTTCGGAAGCCTCGATGAAGGAGGCCGATCTGATGATCGCGATGAACGGCGGCGGCGCAAGCCAGAAGCATAACCTTCTGTTCGGCGGCGGGCCCGCCTTGATAGACTCTGCCGGTACTCCGTGGACTGCCGCCTATGTCGACAGCAAGGGCGATCCGACCTGTGACCTCCGGTCCAACATCGCTGCCGAGAGCCGTGCGAAAATCGTCTATGAGCGGCTGATCAACATTACCGACGATCCCGGCATCAAGGAGGCGCTGGGTTTCCTGATGACGCGTGAGATCGCGCACCAGAAATCGTTCGAAAAAGCGCTTTATGCGATCAAGGACAATTTCCCGCCGGGCAAGCTGCCGGGTCTCAGCCCTTTCACGAACATGTACGTCAATACCTCCCAAGGCGAAGGTGACATGACGGGCCCCTGGAACGATGGCGAGCAGTGGGATCGCATGGACGATGTCACCGGAAGCCTGCCGGTCGATGGCGGCGATGGAACCGCAACGGTCAAGCTTGCCAAGGGCGATGCGGCTGTCGCCAGCGCCCTGGCGAAGCGCACTGTGTCCGCTCCCGACACCAACCCGACGACGGGCGCCGATCTCGGTGCCGGGCCAGGCGCGGGCAAGATGACGGATGAGGATATGGGCGGTGCCAAGGACATGCCGGACGCCGTTGCCCAGGCCGAAGCGGCGACGGCCGAATAGGAAACCGACCGCCGCCTGAGACGCTTTGCGCAGGTGCTCGGGCGGCGGGGCACCCGAAGGGATATGAGAACATGCCGGGCGAACAGCCCGCAACGGACAAGGAGACCGCGCTTGAAGCAGGCGACCAGCGTCAGGGAAACGGCCAGATCAGCCGTCAGCCCGTTCGTTCTAGAACTGCAGGCAGCCCTACTGGACGAGATGATGAAACCCATCGCCACGTTCGGCCTTGGCGATCTGACCCTCGATGTAAGGCGGTCGACGGATGACGCCTGGGCGATTGTCAGAAGACCGGGCAAGGGCGGGGTGGCGCTACGTGTCGCGCACGCACCGGGCGGCATATCGGGCACGCGCGGGGCAGCCATAGCGACGAAGCCTTGCGGCTTGAGCTCCAGAGCGCCCTGGGACGCCACAGCATCGCCTTCCGCATCGACGGCGGCGACCTTCATCGCCTGCGGACCACAATTACCGTGACACCGGCGGCACCCATCCTCGTGCCGTTCCTTCCGCGCGACCTGTATCCGCTTGACGAGCGGGACGATCCGATGGGGGCGGGTGGTCATGTCGAGGCGGCGCAACGTGGCTTGAACAGCGGCCTGCTCTATTTCCAGAACCTGACGTCGCTGCACGACTATTACAGGGTGACGAAAACGAAACCCGATGGTGCGGTGGGGGGCGAATGGCCTGAACTCGGCTATCTTCCGCCAACGCCCCCACAGAGCGGGACGCCATCGACCGAGCCGCTGCCGGCCGGACAGGAAATAACGCTGTCCGACGCCATCATGGTTTTCCGCGACGCGCCGGCGGCGGACGAACGGGAATCGGCACGGCTCTTCATCCAGATGCTGGGCGCCGCTTATACCGCGCTCGACCTTCCCCATACCGAGTTTCGCGATTGGATCGGGCGCGCCGAGCGGACCCTCGCCGATCTCGAAGGCTCCCCGAAGGCGACGGTCCGCCATTATGGCCATGTCTATGCCCATCCCTATACGGAGGCGGAATATCCCGACAGCATGGTCCAGTTGTCGTTGCTGGCCGCCATGCGGCGCTATGGCGCATGGCGGGGAAAGCCGGCGAAACTCGATGCCAGTTTCTCGCGCGGCCTGAGCCGATTCTACGATCCGAAGCTAGGCACGATCAGGCGCTACCTGCCCAATGTCGGCGACGACAAGGACGCGGACGCGGTCGATTCATGGTATCTCTATCATCCGATGATGAACCTGGCGGCCCTAGCGCAGGGCGGGGACAAGGACGCGCGTACCCTTTTCCTGAAGTCTGTCGATTTCGGCATCAAGGCCGCCCATCACTTCAACTATCAATGGCCGATTCAGTACAAGGTCACCGACTTCTCGGTGATTACCGAAGTCGCCGGTGCCGACCAGCGCGGACAGACGGACGTCGGCGGTATCTATGCCCGGGTTATGCTCCAGGCCTATGAAATGACGAGTGAGGAGCGTTTCCTGCAAGAGGCCCGGGCCGCGATCGACGTGGCACAGGGTATGCGTTTCAACCTCAATTATCAGGCGAATCTGACGGCATGGGGCGCGGCGGCCTGTCTGAGGCTGTGGCGCATCACGAACGTCGAGCGCTATCGCGAACAGAGCTATGCCTATCTCGCGAGCTTCTTCCACAATTGCGCGATCTGGGAATCCGAGATCGCGTTTGCCGCGCGATATCACAACTTCTTAGGCGCCACGTGCCTGCAGGACGCGCCCTATATGGCGATCTACGAGTGCTTCGATTCCTTCGCCGCCTTTGAATGCTATCTTCGTGACAGCGGCCCCGAGCTGGAGCCGGCGGCGCGGATGCTGATCAGCGAATATTGCAAATATGCGCTCGACCGGGCGTGGTTCTATTATCCCGACGCGCTGCCAAAAGAAGCGCTCGCAACCGAGAATCGCAATGGTCATATCGACCGCGACCTCTCCTTTCCGGTCGAAGATCTCTATGTCGATGGTCAGCCGGCGGGCCAGGTGGGGCAGGAGATTTACGGCGCCGGCGCCGCGTTCGTCTTCGCGACCAGGGCGTTCCACAGCATCGAAGGCGCCTCTTTCAGGCTGTTCTGCGACCATTTCATCATGCCGATGGAGCGGACCGGCAATCGCGCGCTGAGCCTCAATCTCGACGGTGGCGAGACCTGCACCGCGGGCCTGAGCCTGGTTCGATTACCGCGCCGGAAGCTGACGAAATTCAAATTGACCACGGCTGATGGCGATGCTCTGCGCCCCCATGCCAGGACCGCGGATCGCCTGGACTTTCGCGTCCCGGCCAATGGGCGCCTGATCCTCAGCTGGGAATGACGGGCTAAACAGGCAATCCGGGTTAGGTTTGGTCAGGGATGATCAAGCCTCGTCTCGACCCGTATCAGCGAGACGGCGGTCCGGCGGGGTTGCGTCAGCATGAAATGCACGGCGGCCGCGATATCCTCAGCGCGCAACATCCTGCCCTGGTTGATCAGCTCGCGTTGCTTCTCCGGCGGGAATTCCGGGTATTGAAAATCGGCGCCGGTGAAGCCCGGTTCGATCAGGCCGACCTTGATGTCCTTTTCGCCAAGCTCCTTGCGCAGCGATTGCGCAAAACCCTGTATGCCCGACTTGGCCGCTATATAGATCGAGGATCCGGCCATTCGCGAGACTGCGGACATCGATCCGATGAGCACCACGTCGCTGCCCGCACCCATGCGGCTTACCGCTGCCTTTGTCGTTCGCAGATAGGCGGTGAAGTCGGTCGCTATCTGATATTCGAGGTCTTGCTCGGTGGCCTCGCCGAGCGCGTCGGCCGGAACCGCTGCGTTAATGACCGCGATGTCGAGCCCGCCAAGCCAGGCGGTGGCGGCGTCGTAAAGCCTGGCCGCCGATTCCCGCTCAGCCAGATCGATGGCCATGCCTTCGCCGTTGCCGACTTCGCGGATCCGTTCGAGTGCGTCACCCAGATGGCGCGGGTCGCGGCCGCAGATAAAGACCTTCGCGCCCTCCGAAGCCAGGAGGACAGCGATTGCCCGGCCGACGCCCGTGGTGCCGCCGGTAACCAGCGCTCGGCGCCCGGCCAGGCTGGGTTGCTCGGTATGGGCGTCTGCGAGGTCGGCGGATTCAGCAAGAAAAGACATGATCTCTGCTCCGTTGCTTGATGCAAGAAGCAGCGACCGGCGTCCCGGTTCCCTGACGCGGTCATGCGCTGACGTCACAATAATCGCTTCGGTTCGGCCGGTGGGGTCGGCGTTCCTGCCGATCTCCTGCCCGAAACCGCCGCATCAGTCCGGCGTGTGGTTGTATTTCCGCAGTGCGGGCGGTGGCGCGGCCAGGCGGGCCAGCTGCGGCGCGAGGTCCTTGGGCGGGATCACGACCTCGACCAGCGCAGGCACATTGGTCAATGCCTTGATCTCGGTGAGGGCGGCAGCGAGCTGATCGGTGGTCTCGACCCGGAAGCCCTTCGCGCCATAGGCCTTGGCGAGCGCGAGATAGTCCCAACGCGGCAGCACATCGAAGGCCGCGAATTCGCCCTGCGGGGTGAAGGCCTTGATGTCGACGAACGCCTGCTCGATCGCATAGCCCTGGTTGCTCATCACGAACACCGCGGCGTTGACCTTGGCGCGCGCCAGGCTCGATATCTCCTGGCAGATCATCATGAAGCCGCCATCGCCCGCAACCACCCAGGGCCGCTTGCCTGACCCCAGCGCGACGCCGAGCGCGCAGCCGGTCTCATGGCCGAGCGAGCCCCAGGCGGCCTGTGCGACGAAGCTGTCGCGCGGCAGGCCGAACAGATTGCCGAACACATAGAGCGAGGTGCTCTCGCCGAGCACGAGGACGCTGGAATCGAGCAGATGCTTGCGCTTCAGGAAGCCGGAGAGCTCGCGGTAGAAGACATTGTAAGTGAGGTGCTTTCCCACCGTCGCCTCGTCGGCATCCTCAGCGATATCCGGCACTTCGAAACTGCGTGGAAAGGCCTCGTCCTCCTCGAATCGCGCGATCAGTCCTTTCAGGAAATCGGCGAGCGTCACTTGGGCGTAATAGTCGATGCCGACCCGCGCATCCTCGTCGTTCACCGAGATCATGTCGGCATAGCTGGAGGCCATGATGTCGAGATAATCATCCGTGATGATCGCTCCGAGCGCGATCGGGCAATCGCAGGCGCCCATGATCATGCGGGTGAGCGCAGGCGAGGCCGGGCCGGCATAGGTGCCGATGAACTGGGGCTGCGCTTCGTCGAGCACGGTCTTGCCGAGGCTGGTGGTGGTGAAGGGCAGCCCGCTGACGTCCACCAGCTTCTGCGCGAGATCCTGCAGGCCGTAACGCTGGATCTCGACCCCGAACCACAGCACCGGCTCCTGCGCGCTGAGAATACTGCCCCAGGCGGCGGCGATCAGCTTGCTAAGCGACTTGGCGTTGCTCGTCTGGTTGACCGGCGCGAGATGGCCTTTCGGCTTGGCGCATGGCTGGGTCCAGACATTTTGCAGCACTTCGAGATAGATCGGGCGGCGGAAGGTCAGCATCGCGGTGATCGCACGGTCGATCTGTTCGGGTGCGAAATCGGGATCAGTGATGATCTCCGAGGCTACCGTCACATGTGCGAAGACTTTCTGGTTCACCTCGAGATCGCCGGTCGAGTGGTGATAGAGGATTTGCTCCTGCCGCTCTAGCAAGCGATTGCTGCTCGACGGGCTCGCCGAGATGATCGCGACCGGCACCCGCTCCACCCATGAGCCCGCGGCGCAGTTCAGCGCGCTGAACGTCCCCACCCCATATTGCACGCACGCAGCGCCAATTCCCTTGAACCGGGCATAGCCGTCCGCCGCATAGCCCGAGCCCAGCTCGTTGATATTGGGGACGCGGACAATCTCCGGCATCGTGTCGAGCGCTTCGAGAAAGGGCGAGGCATAATCGCCGGGAACCGCGAACATATGGGTGAGGCCCGCCTCGGCGAGCCGGGCGAGGATGTA
>JBDTXU010000421.1:0-2613 GCA_040006055.1 Sphingomonas bacterium
AGCGTCGTGCGCGCCGCCACCGAAAGGTCGGCACCCTGCGGTTCGTGATGGTGATGATGTGCGGCCATGGCAGCAATTTAGGCGCTGCCGGCCCTCGCGGCAAGGCTGTCACTTGGGGGCTGTCACTTGGGGGCAGTCACTTGGGGGCAGTCACTTGGCGGCAGGACTCAGACGTAGCGACTCAGTTGGTGGCGCGACGGTTCAGATCATGGCCGAGTGCGAGGATTGCGACACCGAGCAGAGTCCAGAGCGTCTCGGAGCCGCCTTCATGCGGCAGGCTCATCGCGCCCGCCATGATGCCGAGCCCGAACGATCCAACCACCATGGGCATCATATAGCCATGGACGAGAACGCCGCGTCCGAGCGCCACGATACCGAGACCGATCGCGATCGTCAGGCCGACCTCGTGGAACAGCGGATTGAGCAACAGCCCGCCGGCCGACGCGGCCAGCGCAAACAAGATCGAGCTGGCGACGCAGTGCACGACGCACAGACCCGACAGGCCGATCGCGAATCGATCGAATCGCTGCTCGATCCACAGGAATGTGGGCGTGTGAGTATGGGCATGTGCGGTCATTGCGAGAGCCATGTGGCACAGGTCGGGAGGAGTTACAATATATCATCGGTGATTTTTGTGACGAGATTGGGTGTTTGCGCGGCGCCGCCATCCCCATAATCCGAATCGACGCGCGCAATGCTCAGCGCTAGGGACCGCTCATGCTTCAGGCCTCATCGTTAGCCCATCCCTCGCGACCCCGTGCGCTCGCCATCTGGCTGTTTTCGGTCGCCGGCCTGATCGTCGCGATGGTCATTGTCGGCGGCATCACCCGACTGACCGAGTCGGGGCTCTCAATCACCGAGTGGAAGCCGATCAGCGGCATCATCCCGCCGCTTACCGAGGCAGCGTGGCAGGCCGAGTTCGCGAACTATAAGCGCATTCCCGAATATACCCAGATCAACCGCGGCATGACGCTCGCCGGGTTCAAGCATATCTTCTTCTGGGAATATTCGCACCGGCTGCTCGGCCGGCTGATCGGCATGGCCTTTGCCCTGCCGCTGCTGTGGTTCGCGGTGAAGCGGCGAATCCCGCCGGGCTATGGCTGGCGGCTGGTAGCGCTACTCGCGCTCGGCGGTCTGCAGGGTGCGATCGGCTGGTGGATGGTTTCGTCCGGCCTCGCGGTGCGTACCGATGTCAGCCATGTCCGCCTTGCGGTTCATCTGATCACCGCGCTTGTGCTGCTCTCGGGCCTGGTGTGGACCGCGCTCGATCTGCGCAAGCTGGCGGAGAGCCGGCTCGCCAGACCCGCCGCGCTCCGCCCGCTTGCCCTGATCGCGCTCGCCTTGCTGTTCAGCCAGATCATGTTCGGCGCGTTCACCGCCGGGCTCAACGCGGGCTATGCCTTTTCAAGCTGGCCGCTGATGGGCGATGGCTTCTTCCCTGCCGGCGTGCCGATGGTCAGCCCGGCCTGGCGCAACGCCGTCGACAATCCCATCGTCGTCCAGTTCATCCACCGCTGGTTCGCCTTTGTCGCGGCGGCGGGGCTGGTCATGCTCGCGCTGCGATCGATCCGGTCCGGCGGGATCATAGCCGGGCGGGTGCTGATTGCGCTGCTCGTACTGCAGATCCTGCTCGGCATCTCGACCCTGATGAGCGGCGTCGAGATCGGCATCGCGGTCGCGCACCAGGCCAATGCGGCGCTGACGCTGATCGCGGCCACCTTCGCCGCGCATGCGATCGGCCGCAACCCGGCATGAGCAAGGGCATATGAGCAATATCCTGCTCGTCCGCACCACCGTCGCCGATGCAGAGAGCGCGGACCGTCTCGCGCGCCAGATCGTCGAGGAGCGGCTCGCCGCCTGCGCCACATTTGCCGCCGCCCGCTCGGTCTATCGCTGGCTCGGCAAGGTCGAGACCAATGACGAGACCGAGATCCTGTTCAAGACGACACTCGACCGTGCCGCTCCGCTCACGGCCCGGATCGCCGCGCTGCACAGCTATGAACTGCCGGTGATCGAGGCCTGGGAGGCTGAGGTTGACCCGGTCGTTGCGGACTGGGTCTATGGCGCGACCGGGGATTTATAGGCCTTGCAACCCGGCGGTATCATGATACCCGTCAGGAAACCCGCGAAAAGCTTGACTTTCTGCCCGCCTGCGAACATTAGCCCGCCATCAGCGCCGTCCCAGCAGGGGCGGCGCGTGTCGTTTCAATCATAAAGGTCCTGGCTCCATGAAGGCGCTGATGAAGACCACCAAGTCGGTCAAGCCGCACGAGGTGGAGAAAAAATGGCATATCGTTGATGCCGACGGCCTTGTGGTCGGTCGTGCAGCCTCGATTATCGCCAATGTCCTGCGCGGCAAGCACAAGCCGAGCTTTACCCCCCATGTCGATTGCGGTGACAATGTCATCGTCATCAACGCGGACAAGATCCGGTTCACGGGCAACAAGCTCAAGGACAAGATCTATTACCGCCACACCGGCTATGCCGGCGGCATCAAGGGCGTCGCGGCCGGCAAGATCCTCGAGGGTCGTTTCCCGGAGCGCGTGCTCGAAAAGGCCATCGAGCGCATGATCCCGCGCGGCCCGCTCGGCCGTGAGCAGATGCGCAACCTGC
>JBDTXU010000422.1:0-4470 GCA_040006055.1 Sphingomonas bacterium
GGGTCGCAAGGTCTGGCGGGTGATCGTGCCCGCCAATGGGGATGCGTCGCTGAGTTTGGTGCTGAAGACGCGAGGCTGATGCGCGGCATCGCGATCCTGCTCGGGCTTCTCCTCGCAATGCCGGCGGGCGCACAGACGATCGTCGAATCGGATCACCGCGATGCCGCTTCGGTGACGCTTTATCGTGATCCCGGTCGCGGTGAGGGCGCGATCGATCCACGCTGGCCCGGCGGTTATGCGCTGATCACCGAGACGCGGACGATCACTTTGCCCGCCGGCCGCGCGATCATCCGCTTCCAGGGTGTGTCGGAAGGCATGCTGCCCGAGACCGCGATCGTCACCGGCCTGCCGCGCGGCGTGAAGGAGAAAAATCGCGATGCGCGCCTGCTCACACCGGCGGGTCTGGTCGATGCGTATCTCAAGCGCCGCGTCACCATCACCCGCACCAATCGGGCGACCGGCAAGGTGACAGTCGGCGATGCGATCATCCAGGCCGGGCCGGGGGGCGGTGTCGTGCTGACCACGGCGGAGGGCGTCGAGGCGCTGGGCTGTTCCGGCCTGCCCGAATCGCTTTCCTATCCCGGCGTACCCGCGGATCTTTCTGCCAAACCCACACTCTCGGTGATTGCTGACAGCGTCTCGGCTGTGACGGTCACGGTGCAGCTCTCCTATCTGTCCCAGGGGTTCGACTGGTCGGCCAATTATGTCGCCAGCGTCGATGAGGATGGCAAGACGCTCGACCTGTTTGCCTGGATGACGGTTGCCAATGGCGGAAGCCAGGGCTTTGCCGATGCCGGCACCGAGGCGATCGCCGGTGAGCCGAACCGCGAGGACAACCAACTTCAACCCAGAGGCCCGGAACCAGCGCTCCATTTGCAATGCTGGCCGATGGATATCACCAGCACGCATGACCGATGGAGCGTACCGCGGCCGCGACACGAGATGTTCGAAACGATCGACAGCATCAGCGCTCTCACTGTCGTTTCCAGCGAATCGCTTGGTCGCAGGAGCAGGAAGATGTCGGCGGCCTCGCCCATCACGGTGCTGACGGCTGAGCAGGAGGAATTGGGCGACCTCAAACTCTATCGTATTCCCGAACCTGTCACCGTCGCCGCGCAGAGCCGCAAGCAGGTTGCGATGATCAAGCGCGGCAAGGTGCATGTCGATCGGATCTACACATCCCGATTTGACGATTTCAATTATGACAAGAAGGACGCTCCACGCGACATCACCTTCAGCGATGTGGTGTTGCGGACCGAGAATCGCACGGCGAACGGCCTTGGCCTGCCGCTCCCCGCCGGTGCCGTGGCCCTGTTCGAGCAATCGGGCGGAACGCCCTTGTTGATCTTCGAGAGTCAGTTCAGGGATCACGCGATCGGCGATGAGGTCGAATTCGAAGCGGGCGTCAGCAGCGACCTTCGCTACCGGATCGTCGCGCAACGCCCCTCGGCGCGGCGGAAACCTTTTTCAGTTCGGGTCACTAACGCGCGCAACACGCCGGAGATCTTCGAATTCCTGATTCCGTACGAGCTTGCTTCGGCAAGCGAGACGCTGGTCGACCGCATGGGCCGCAAGGCGTGGCGCGTGACGGTACCGGCCAGTGGCGAGGCAGTGCTCGACTTCGCGATCAAATCCTACCGCTACCACTAGACCCAGTAGCCGAAATCGGCCTGCTCGGCGCAAGCCTTTGGTGCCGTGGCGTCAGCGGGCGCGCGGTCGGAAAGGATGCTCAATCCCGCTTGTCCACCGACTCGTCATGCCCGGTGCCCGAGCTCAGGAACACCAGCCCCATCAGCGCCGCCGCCATCAGCACCGATCCGCCGATGCCGCCGATCGCCGCGAGAATCGCGATCAGGTTGAGCGGGCCGTAAAAGTAATTGAGCGCCACCGCAGCGATGATACCCGAAATCAGGGACGCCAGCCCCATCCACATCATGATGCGCCGATAGCGGCCCCAGGCAAAAGCCGCATATTCGGTGTCATCAAGCCCGGGTTTGCGTTCGCTCATGCTTCCCATTGCGCGCCAAACGTGGAATCCTCAAGCGCCTCACAGACTCGCGAAAATCGAGCCACGCACGAGGAGTAAGGTCGATGACGATAGCAGCGATCCTGAGCGGCAAGGGACGCGAGGTGGTTTCGGTCACCGCGCACCAGAGCGTGGCCGAGGCGGTCGCGCTGCTTGCCGAGCGACGAATCGGCGCGGTGCCGGTGATGGACGGCGTCTCGGTCAGCGGCATCTTTTCCGAACGCGACGTGATCCATGCGTTGAAGAGCCACGGTGCTGCGGCGCTCGACCTCAAGATCGGTGACGTGATGACCGCGCCTGCGATCACGGTCGGCCCGGGCGAAGCCGCGATCGGCGCGCTCTCGCTGATGACACGGCGGCGGATCCGCCATTTGCCGGTGATCGAGGGTGGCCGGGTGATCGGCGTCGTCTCGATCGGCGACCTCGTCAAATACCGCATCGACCGGATCGAGGCCGATGCGGAAGCTATGCGCAGCTATATACAGTCAGCCTAGGCGCCGCGTCCCTGAAGATCAGGGCCTTTCGCGGCCGGGCGCATTTGCTGTTGCCGACGATGAGAAAGACATAGCGGCTTTCCGCTACCAACATGCCGGTTAGCGCAGCTGTTGACGCGATTGAATCACGGCGCCGGCGGCAGGCGCCGCGCGAGCATCGGTTGGAAATGTCATGACGGTCACTGACATTTCCAACCTGTACAGAACATTGTACAGATCGGACTCCATTCCACACGTCTCAGGCGCGAACGGCCCCCTTGGTCAGTATGCGCTCGATGTCAAAAGCCGGTCGCCGGCGCCGCGTCGGGAAGCGGACGGTGCCGGATGATCGCGATCAGCTCGTGCACGACCTGGCGCGAGAAGGCGCGCAACCAGGCGCCATATACAAGCCCGCCGGTCGCCACGAGAATCGCCAGCCTCGGCAACGCATGGAGCGGCGGCAGCGCGCGATCGACCAGCGTCACCGTCACCGCCATCGCCAGCGCGGCCAGCAAGGCGGGTGCGATCGCGTCTGCAACGGAGCGGAGATTGGTGCCGATCACCGGGAGTGACCGCCACATGCTGATCCCGAGATAGACAGGATAAGCGCAGATCCATGCCGTCGCGAGGCCGGTCGGGCCCCAGCGCACCCCGATCAGGAAGCCGATCGCCAGCACGACCGACCCGGCCGCGCCGTTGCGCACACCTATTCCCGGATAGCCGCGCGCGTCGCAGGCCGGCTGGAGCAGGACCTGGAGCGTCATGAACGGCATTGCCAGCGCGAGCAGATGAACGACCGGAATCGCCTCGCGCCATTTCTCGCCCAGGGCGGTCAGCACCAGCGGCTCCGCGGTCGCGGCGAGGCCGAAGTAAAAGGGCAGGGCGGCGATCATGATGATCCGCACGCTGCGGTTGAACGCAGTCGCCACCGCCTGTGTATCGTGCTGGATCCGCGCATAGGCGGAGAAGGCGACCTCGTTCAGCGGCGGCACGAATTTCGAGACGAAGATCTGGGTGAGGAACAGGCCGGTCGTATAGATGCCGAGCATATGCGCCGTGAAATAGCGGCCGGCGATGAACACATCGGCCTGGCTCTGCGCGAACCAGAAGAGCTGGCCCGCCGCCATGATCCCGCCATAGCGCGCGATATTGCCGGCGCCGCGGAAATCGAAGCTCGGCCAGACCAGCGACTTCGCCGCGATTGTCATGCCGATCGCGCGGATCGCGAAGAACATGATCGGCGCCAACACCAGCGTCCACACGCCACGCCCCATGAGCGCGCCGCCAAGCGCCGTGCTCGCGCTGCTGATCGAGGCGATGATGTTCACGCGCGCCTGCAGCCGGAAATCCATCGACCGTGAGAGGAGTGCGGCGGGCAGCGCTATAAAGGGGGTGGCGAGATAGAGCAGCGCCTGCACCCGGAGCATGTCGGCGACGATCGGCTGGCGATAATAGGCCGCGGCAAGCGGGGCGAGCAGGAACTGCGCGGCACCCAGCGAGAGGTTGAGCAGCAGCAGCATGCCGAACAGCTGGCGGATCTCGCGCTGGCCGATCTCCTTCTGCTGGACGAGCCCACTCGCCAGGCCATAGCCGTTGAGCATGTTGAGGAAGACGAGGATCACCTGCGTCATCGCGAACAGCCCATAGTCCGAAGGCGCCAGGATACGAATCACGAGGAAGGTCGCTGCCCATTGCACCAGCTGAGCGAGGATCTGGCTGCCCGAACGCCATATAATCGCGCTCCTGACCTGCACTTTGAGCGAGTCAAAATCGTGATTCGGAGGTGATTCGGCGGATTTCATGGTCCAAACACCCTGCGCCAAAGGGTCTTTCAGAGCCGTAAACCGCGGATTTCCGCGGGTTTCGGGGGTGAGTGTAAGAAAATTGCAAAAAGGCGTTGACGGTAAAAGGAAGCCCACCTAAATGAGCTCCACCGCAGCGACGGACCAGACGGTTCGCTTCTGCAGTCAC
>JBDTXU010000423.1:0-4224 GCA_040006055.1 Sphingomonas bacterium
GCGCCTCCCATTCGGCGGGCGTCGCATTGGCGGCATAGACGCCGAGGATCGGCGTACGGATAGCAGGCGGGATCGCGTTCGGGTCAGTGGCGAGCGCGGTGAAATAGGCACGCGCCTTTGCCGCCACTTCTGGGTCGCCGCTATAACCGAGCCGGCTGACCAGGGCTTCGCGCAGGTTGGTGGCCAAGGGCGACTCGTCCGCCCGCGCCTCGAAGCCGATCCGCTTCATCACCGGCGACAGGATCACGATCGTCCGCGTATTGAGCTGCGCTTCGAGCGGCGTGCCCTGGTACAGACCTCTCAGGGTCCCGAGATGGCCGGCGATCACATCCCAGGCGAGCGGGCTCGCATCCTCCGGCACCGCGCCTTGATCAGCGAAATAGGCGTCGATTGACTGATCGCCGCTCATAGCCAGCGCAAAGTCGTCACCGAGCGTGCCGAGCTGGTCAGTCAGCGCCAGCTTGGTGAAGTCAGCGACAAGCGCCGCGTGGCTGGCCGGGTCGTACATCACCCGGGCATAGCTGCCCTTGTCGCGGTTGAGCACGATCGTGCCACACCCCGCGACTGAAACGCTGTTCACCGCCGGCCCATGCACGATGGTGCGGGTCACCGGGCCGCCGACCACGCCCAGCGTCAGCGGCACGCGCCAGATCAGCGGCATTTTCGAAGGCTCGTCGTAACCGAACCGGCTCTGCGTCAGCGTCGCTGTGGTGGTGCCGCCCGCACAGGTCGCGCCGGTCAGCGTCACGAGCGGCACGCCTGGCTGCAGCGTGAAATCATGCGCCACGTCCTTGACCGGCTTGCCCGCGGCGAGCGCCAGCTCGGCCCAGAGCTGGTCGGTCTCGGTGTTCCCATATTTGTATTTCGCCATGTAGCTGCGGATGCCCTTGCGGAACACGTCCGCCCCGAGCGTCGACTCCATCATGCCAATGACGGCCTGGCCCTTCTGATAGGTGATGCCGTCAAACGCCTCACCAAGCTGATCGACCGTCTCGACATGGCGAATGATCGGATGCGTCGCAGCCGTCCCGTCAAAGCCGAGCGCGCCCTCACGATCCTCGGCCACCGCGGTCGCCTTCGCGTCCCAGGTCGGGTTGAGGTCGCTGCTGGTCTTGTTCTCCATCCAGGAGGCGAAGCCCTCGTTGAGCCAAAGATCGTCCCACCATTTCATCGTGACGAGATCGCCGAACCATTGATGCGCCATCTCGTGCGCGACCACCGTGTAGATCCGCTCGCGGCCGCTCTGGGTGGCGTGCTTCGGGTCGAACAGCACCTCGGGCTCGAAATAAAAGATCGCGCCCCAATTCTCCATCGCGCCAAAGAATTGGCTAGAGCCCGGGCCTGCGATCATGTCGAGCTTGGGCAGCGGATAGGGCTGGCCGAAATAGTTGTTGTAATAGGTCAGCAGGCGCTTGGCCTGGCTCAGCGCATAATCGCCCTGATCGACCACGCCGCGCCGGGTGATGATGCCGATCTCGGTCTTGCCCGCCATCACCGTCTTGCGCTCGACATCGCCCATGCCGAGGAGCAGCAGATAGCTCGACATGGTCGGCGTCTGCTGGAAACGATAAAGCTTCGTCCCGTCCGCCTGCTTCGTCACCTTGGCGGCCGGCATGTTGGAGAAGGCCGTCTGGTTTCCCGGCGAAACGGCGCTCAGCGTGAACTTCGCCTTGAACAGGGGCTCGTCCCACATCGGCGCGAAGCGACGCGCATCGGGCGCCTCGAACTGGGTCGCCAGCATCCGCGCCTTGGAGCCATCGGCATTGCTGTAATCGATCGCGAAGAATCCCGCCGAAGTCGTGTTGATCTTCCCGTCCCAGGCGAAGGTCATCACGTGCGTGCCGATATGCGCCGCGGCCGGCAGCGTCACCGTCATCTGCTGCGTGGTCTCGTCGAGCGTGAAAGGTGCGCTTTTCCCGTCGAACGTGACGCTGCTCAGCTTCAGCTCGGCCGCGTTGAGCGTGATCGTGCTCGTCGCCTGCCTTACGTTGATCGACACTGTCTCGGTGCCGCTGAAGGTCATCGCCTTGGCGTCGGGCTTGATGGTGATGTCATAAGCGAGCGGCGCAACCGTGTCGGGCAATTGACCTATGGCCAGCGCGGGCGTGGAGACGCCGAGCAACAGCAGCGTGGAGAGAACGAGCTTCATGGGGAGAGGAACTCCGAAAGGCGGATATAGTATGCAAATATACTATATCGCGGTGTGTTGCGCTCATAGGGCGTTCCCGCCGCGACGCAATATGTCGGCAGGTAGACAGATATTTCAGTTGCGCTATGAAACCGGCCCATGAGCCTTCCGCCCTTGTTCGATCGCCTGCGCCTGCCCGTCATCGGGTCGCCGCTGTTCATCATTTCAGGTCCCGAGCTGGTGATCGCGCAGTGCAAGGCGGGAATCGTCGGTTCGTTCCCGGCACTTAATGCCCGGCCAGCGGCGCTGCTCGACGAGTGGCTGCACCGCATCACTGAGGAACTCGCGGCGCACAATCGCGCGAATCCGGATCGTCTCGCCGCGCCGTTCGCGGTCAACCAGATCGTCCACCGCTCGAACGAACGGCTCGAGGCGGATCTCGAGACCTGTGCAAAATGGCAGGTGCCAATCGTCATCACCTCGCTCGGTGCGCGCGAGGATCTGAATCAGGCGGTTCATGGCTGGGGCGGAATCACCCTTCACGACATCATCGATGATCGCTTTGCACGAAAAGCGATCGAAAAGGGCGCGGACGGGCTGATTGCGGTCGCGGCCGGTGCCGGCGGCCATGCCGGGCGGCTCTCCCCTTTCGCGATCATCCAGGAAATACGGCAATGGTTTGCCGGGCCCCTGGCGTTATCGGGCTCGATTGCGACCGGTGACGCAGTGCTCGCCGCACAGGCAATGGGCGCCGATCTTGCCTATATAGGCTCCCCCTTCATCGCGACCGAGGAGGCCAATGCCGATCCCGCTTACAAACAGGGAATCGTCGAAGGCAAGGCAGCCGATATCGTCTATTCGAACCTCTTCACCGGGGTGCACGGCAATTATTTGCGCGGCTCCATCGTCGCCGCCGGAATGGACCCGGACAACTTGCCGGAGGGCGATCTCAAGACGATGAATTTCGGCGGCGGCAACAGCAGCAAGGCCAAGGCCTGGAAGGATATCTGGGGATCTGGCCAGGGCATCGGCGTGATCGACCAGATCGAGCCGGTGGCGGTGCGTATCGATCGGCTGGAGCGGGAATATAAGGCAGCAAGAGCGCGACTGGCGCTCTAAAACGCCATCGCCAATCGCTCGAACATCGATCGCGCCGGGCTCGGCGACGCCTCTTCCTCGCTTTGCGCATTATCGAGTCGCTCGACGCGCCGGTATAGCTCGGTGCTCGCTGCGATCAGCCCCTGGGCGGCCGCCGGCATCGCTTCGACTGCGTCCATATCGCTCACGGGTGCCGGCCCAAGTCGCCGCGACGGGTCGAGCGCCTCACGTGGCGCCATCTCGCCGCAATCGACCGCCCGCTGAGTCAGCAGCCAGGCGATGACGTGCATCAGCCGGGTCGTCACTTTGAGTGATTCGCAGGAGAAACACACCCGCGACATCGGGTCGAGCGAATCGCGGTCGTGCCGGCCACGCTGGTCGAAATAGCCCCGCGCCTCATCGGCAAGCACCATCGCATCGACATAGAGCGTATCGATCAGACGACGATGGATCCGTGAGTCGCTCATATTTCCTCTCATACCCGGTCAGAGTGACATAAAGTCTGCGTTAACCCTATAGGCTTGCGCCTTCTTTTCAGGGCGTTTGAGTCCCAATTAGGATCAGGCTCGAAACAAACCGCGGAATTGGCCGGTCATCAGGCAATAATATCCGGAATCAGCTGATCCTCGAGCATCGATATCTCGTCGCGTAGCCGCAGCTTCCGCTTTTTCAGCCGCGCAAGCTGGAGCTGATCCTTCGAGCTGGTCTCGAACAGGGCAGCGATCGCTGAGTCGAGGTCGCGATGCTCGACCCGCAATATCTCCAGGCGCTTGGCGATTTGGCTTTCGTCCATCGGCTCCCCGTTCACATTCAGCCTTAGGACAGAGCGGCAATTTGCACCAGTGCGACGGCGGCAAAAGCGGGCCGTCGCGAAAAAAGCATCGGCATGTCGATTGTGCCCCCAAAACGTGAAGACAATTAGCCATTCACATGTTTTACTCCATCCCCCGTCCAGCAATGTAGGAGGAATGCTTCCATGCAGACTGCGCATTTCACGG
>JBDTXU010000424.1:0-3024 GCA_040006055.1 Sphingomonas bacterium
CCGTACGGCGTGCAGAAGGGCAAGCTGATCGAACAGATCGCCGAGCTCATCAACGACAAGAAGCTGCCGATCCTCGCCGATGTGCGCGACGAATCCGATTCGGAAATCCGCATCGTCATCGAGCCGCGCGCGCGCACCGTCGATGCGACGATGCTGATGGAGAGCCTGTTCCGGATGAGCGACCTGGAAAACCGGGTCAGCCTCAACCTCAACGTTCTCGACAGTCGGCGCACGCCGCGCGTTATGAGCCTGCGCGAGGCGCTGATGGGCTGGGTCGATCATCAGTTCATCGTCCTGCAGCGCCGCACCGCGCATCGGCTCGGCAAGATCGGCGACCGGATCGAGCTGCTCGATGGCTATCTGATCGCCTATTTGAACCTCGACCGGGTGATCGAGATCATCCGTACCGAGGACGAGCCCAAGCCGGTGATGATCGCCGAATTCGGCCTGACGGATCGCCAGGCCGAAGCGATCCTCGACATGCGGCTGAGGCGGTTGCGCAAGCTCGAGGAAATGGAGATCCGCAAGGAGCGCGAGGGGCTGGAAAGCGAGCGCACCGGGCTCGACGCGCTGCTCGGCAGCGACGCGCGGCAGCGGACCCGGCTGAAGAAGGACTTCTCCAAGCTGCGCGATCGCTATGGGCTGGAGACGGTGCTGGGCAAGCGCCGGACCACGATCGAGGAAGCAGCACCTGCACGCGAGATTCCGCTCGAGGCTATGATCGAGCGTGAGTCGATCACGGTGATCCTGTCACAGCGCGGCTGGATCCGGGCGATGAAGGGCCATATCGACGACGCCGCGACTGCGGAGCTCAAGTTCAAGGAAGGCGATGCCGCTTTCCTGTCCTTCCCGGCCCAGACCACCGACAAGATCCTGCTCGCGGCGGAGAATGGCCGTTTCTACACGCTCGCCGCGGACAAATTGCCGGGCGGGCGCGGCTTTGGCGAGCCGGTGCGGGCAATGATCGACCTCGATGGCGATGTCGGCATCGTTAACATCCTGCCAGCAAGCCGCGCCGAGAAGCTGCTGCTTGCGGCGACTGACGGGCGCGGCTTCATCGTGCGCACCGCCGACACCATTGCCGAAACACGCAAGGGCAAGACGGTCGTAACGCCGCGCCTCGGGGCGAAGCTGAAGCTTGTGAAGCCAGTCGATCCGCAAGCCGATTATGTCGCCGCGATCGGCGACAATCGGCGCCTGCTCGTCTTCCCGCTGACTGAACTCGCCGAGCTTGCGCGGGGCCAGGGGGTGCAGTTGCAGCGGTATCGCGATGGTGGGCTTTCGGATGCGATCACTTTCGTTTTCGCCAACGGGCTGAGCTGGGCGATGGGCGGCGACAGCGGGCGGACGCGAACCGAAAGCGATCTTGCGCCATGGCGCGCCGCGCGCGGGGCAGCGGGCCGGATGCCGCCCACCGGATTTCCGCGCGATAACCGCTTCTGATTACATGACTTTAATACAGGTTAAGACAAGGCATTGGGTGGAAATGCACGGTCCACGCTTCAGGCGCCCTTAACTAAATTGGGTTAGCCGCCGAACCAATGGCGTTCATGAAACCCGTAGCGTCAACCGCCTCGCACCGCTCCAGTTCCGCGAGTGAAGTGGAGCCGCGTGTCACGACGATCGAGCGCGCACCCTTGGCTATTGATTTACTTCCTATTCCCGCTGCGTCGCTCTCCTTTCGCGGCGGCCGTTTTTCGATCGACTCCAGCAATCGCGCCTTCCGGGCCGCCGGGCTCGGCACCACCGCTGAGCAATCTGCGCTCATCGCATCGATCGGAGACAGGATATCCGCCTTTGTCGAAGGCACGTCGCTGCGCGATGAATTTCACTGGCAATTCGGGGATGCGGTTGAAGGCAGGCATTTCGGAGTGACGCTCGCGCGCACCGCGAAGGACGATAGCGGCCGCTGCTTCGTGTCTTTGGTCGACCACACGGCCGAACTGCGCACCGAGCATAATCTGCGCCGCGAGATGATGACGGACAGCCTGACCGGTCTCGCGAACCGGGCGGGGTTCAGCGACCATCTCGAATCGCTGATCGGAGGAAACAGGGACGAAGCACGCTATGCGGTGCTGGTCGTCGATATTGACCGGTTCAGCCGCGTCAATGCCTGTCTCGGCTCGCTCGCCGGCGATGAATTGTTGATCACGGTGGCGCGCCGGTTGAAGGGTGCGCTCCGGGCGCATGACCTGCTGGCGCGAACCGGCGGAGACGAGTTCGGCATCCTGCTGACGCTTGACGAGGGACCTGGCGAAGCCGAGCAAGTCGCCAAAAGAATCCAGAATGCTTTCGCGACCCCGTTCCGCCTGACGGATTTCGAAATTCGGGTCGCCTGCTCGATCGGAATCGCCTTTGGCTCTGCCTGTGTTGATGATGCCGAGGAGCTGATTCGCCACGCCCAGTTCGCGGTGAAGCGCTCAAAGGTCAGCGGCCGTGCCGAGGCGTATCAAACTCAGGCTTTCGACATCGTGCGCGAGCAGTTCGGGATGGAGACCGCACTGCGTCGTGCGCTCGATCGCGGCCAGATGCGGCTTACGTATCAACCGATCTGCGATCTTGCGAGCGGTCAGGTCGTCGCCTTCGAATCGCTCGCGCGCTGGGCGGATGGCGACGGCGTGGAATATCTGCCGAACGAGTTCATTCCAGTCGCCGAGGAATCGGGGCTGATCGTGCCGCTCGGCCGCTGGGCCATTCAGGAAGCGGCGAGGACGCTCGCGGACTGGGACGCACGGGCCGGCGGGAACTGCGGCGTAAAGCTCGCGGTCAATCTCTCGGCGATCCAGCTGCAGCGCGACACCATCGCCCCGATTGTCGAGCGCGCGCTCAGCGCCAACGGGCTCGACGGATCGCGCTTCACGCTTGAGCTCACCGAAAGCGCACTGATCAGCGATCCGGACCGCGTTGCCGGCATCATGCACGCGCTGAAAGGCCTTGGCACTACGCTCGCGATGGACGATTTCGGCACTGGCTATTCGAACCTCGCCTATCTCCAGAAGCTGCCGATCGACATCCTCAAGATCG
>JBDTXU010000425.1:0-10277 GCA_040006055.1 Sphingomonas bacterium
AGACGCTGATGGCGTTCAAACGCGCTGGGTGTTCCGGCGTGCTCACCTATCATGCCGCCCATGCGGCGCGGCTGTTGAACGGGTGATCGAGACCGAGCGCCTGACCCTGCGCCAGTGGGAGGATCGCGACCGCGCGACCTTGCGCGCGCAGTGCAACGACCCCGATGTCATGCGCTTTCTGCTTCCGGTCGAGGACGATGCCGCGTTCGAGGCGATGCTAGGGCGGTTGTCGAACTGGCAGGAGACGCTTGGCTATACTTTCTGGGTGATCGAGCGCCGCGCGGATGGTGCCGTACTCGGCATATGCGGCTTGAAGGGCGGTGCCCCCGACACGCCGATCGAGAATATGGTCGAGATCGGCTGGAGGCTCGGCACCGACCATTGGGGACAGGGTTATGCCCGCGAGGCCGCGCAGGCGAGCCTCGACTGGGCCTGGGCAAATACCGATGCTCGCGAAATAGTAGCAATTACCGTGCAAGCTAATGCTGCGAGTTGGGGATTGATGGAGCGGATCGGGATGGTGCGTGACGTGGGGGGCGAGTTCGATCATCCGTTGGTGCCTGAGGGCAGCTCACTCAGACGCCATATCCTGTATCGCATCGCCCGGCCCGCCTGATGGCGCGCATCGCGGTGCCCGCGTGGTTCGGGCGATTGCTGTTCGTGGTGACGATCCTTGCCGGATCGTTCCTGCTGTTCCTCGTCCAGCCCATGGTCGCGCGGATGGCGCTGCCCCGGCTCGGTGGCGCGCCCGCGGTGTGGAACTCGGCGATGCTGGTCTATCAGGCGCTGCTGCTCGGCGGCTATGCCTATGCGCATCTGCTTGGCCGGGTGACGGTGCGGTTGCAGGCGGCAATCCATCTCGCCGTACTGATCATCGCTGCCTTCTGGCTGCCGATCGGGCTGATGGCGACTCAATTGCCGGTCAATGCGCAGCCGGCGATCTGGGTGCCATGGCTGCTCGGAGCCTCGATCGGGCCGCTCTTTTTTGCAATCTCCGCACAGGCGCCGCTGCTGCAACGCTGGTTCAGCGTGGCGAGCAAGGGGCAGGACCCTTATGCGTTGTACGCGGCCTCCAATTTCGGCAGTTTTGCCGGGCTGATCGCTTATCCGTTACTGGTCGAACCCGGCCTCGCGCTGAACGGACAAAGCAGGCTGTGGACCTTCGGCTATATCATCGTCGCGCTGCTCGTCGCGGTCTGCTCGATGATGTTGCCGAAGATGAAGATGGCAGTCGTCGAGGGTCCGATTGCCGTCAGTCCGCCACCAAGGGGTCGGCGTGTCGCGCTCTGGATCCTGCTCGCCTTCGTGCCCTCGGGGCTGATGCTGGCCACCTCGACCTATATCACCACTGATGTCGTCGCGATGCCGCTGCTCTGGGTGTTGCCGCTTGGCCTCTATCTGCTGAGCTTCACGATCGCTTTTACCGCGAACCGTGCGCCGGCCGATCTGCTGACGCGGATCGCGCCGCTCGTCATCCTGCTGGTCGGCGGCGTGCTGGTCGGCGGCAACCAGGGCACGCCCTATCTCAACGCAGGGCTGGCGCTGCTGTTGTTGTTCATTGCCTCGGTCGCGCTCCACACCGCAATGTACCGGCTGCGGCCCGAGCCGGACCGACTGACCGGCTTCTACCTCGCAATGTCGGTCGGCGGCGTGCTCGGCGGCATTTTTTCGGCCCTGGTCGCGCCGCTTGTGTTCGACTGGACCTGGGAATTCCCCATTCTGATCCTCGTGGCGGGCGCGCTGGTGCCGCAGAACTTCCTCGTCGAACGGGTTTCGCGGCTATGGACGCATGACGCGCAGCGCCGCCGGATCGCGACGCTCGGCGTCGCCTTTTTGATGGCGCTGCTGGTGTTGGCAGTGTTGAACACGCCCGGCGCGACGATCGACGGCGCGGGGCCGCTGCAGGGCGTCGTCTTCCTCATTGTCGTCGTGATGGGCCTGGCTGTGGTCGGCGCGCGCGGCGCCTTTGTGGTCGTGCTGGCAGGCGCGCTGGTGGCGTTCGGCGGCTATCGCTCGTTGCTGCTCTCGATGGAGCCCGGCGCCCGGACGCGCAGCTATTTCGGCGTTTATACCGTGCTTGGCAATCCCACGATCCGCCAGCTCAAGCATGGTACCACTGTTCACGGCACCGAGCTGCTCGGCAGCCCGGCACGGGAGCGCACGACGACGGCCTATTATGTTCCCGGATCGGGCGTGGGCCAGGCGATGCAGGCAGCGCCGGCGCTGTACGGCGATCATGCCCGGATCGGCGTGGTCGGGCTCGGGGCGGGGACGCTCGCCTGTTACGCGAAGCCGGGTCAGATGTGGCGCTTCTACGAGATCGATCCGGCCGTGGTTCGGATCGCGCGCGATACCGGGCAATTCCATTTCCTCAGCAATTGCCTGCCCGGCGCGAAGATCGAGGTCGGCGACGCCCGGCTCAATCTCGCGGTCGAGCCGACTGCCTCGCTCGACCTGCTGGCGCTCGACGCCTTCTCGTCGGACGCGGTGCCGATGCATCTGATGACGCGCGAGGCATTCAACACCTATGGCCGCGTCCTCGCGCCGCACGGCGTGCTGTTGGTCCATATCTCGAACAAGTTCCTCGATCTGGAACCGGTCGTCTCCGCGGCGGCAAAGGCGGGCGGCTGGCATTCAGCCAAATTGGTCTATTTCCCCGGTGCCGAAGTCGAGCCGTCGCGGCGTGCGGTATCCTTCTGGGTGGCGCTGTCGCGCGATCCGGCGGTGCTGGCTGCGCTCAAGGCGCGGGATGTGAGCTGGAAACCGTTATTGCGCTATCCGGGCTTTACGCCGTGGAGCGATGACTATTCGACGATCCTGCCGCTGGTGAAGGCGTTTCATTAGGGCGAATTCGATCCGCTTTACCCGTCATGCCGGACTTGTTCCGGCATCCATGTTTCCACAAGAGCTTCAACCGTTGCGTACGCGGAGGCATGGGCCCCGGAACAAGTCCGGGGTGACGGTTTGATTTAAGCTGATCGAACTCGACTTCAGGTCGTGGCCGATAAAGCGAGCGCGCGGAAAACAGCTGCGAACGTTGCCGGGTGACGACACGGCTCGCTTGGTCGCGGCTCAGGTGACGATGATTCCATCAACAATCATCTTGATCGTGATCGAGCGCGTGTTGTTGCTCGGGTCCAAACGGATGGAGAATTGGTATCGGTCCGAAAAAAATGCATAGCACGCGTCCGGCTGATCGTCGCATGTGCCGAACGAATTCACGCCGGCCGCTGCGGCGATGAATTCGGATAGGCAGTTCACCGGCCGCTGCCCGTTGTTCAAATCGGTGCAATCTATGTTGATCCCTTGGCCCTTGCGCACAGCGTCGATGGTGCTTTCGAGCGTAGCCAGAGCATCATAGGCGCGATTGTCGTTATCCTCGCCCACCGCCCAATGCACCTTGTCGCCCGACAAGCGGGCGCAGGCTTTTTCCCAATCCGCCCTGTCTCGTGTGTCCGCCTCGCCCAGGAAGTGATATTCGGAACGGACGGGGCCAATGCTCATGGGCTTGAGCGGGGCGTTCGGGTGGGTACTTCCCGCGGCGATCGAATAGGCAAGAGGGATCACATTGCGTCGGCAAAGGCCCTCGACGTTCGATAGATAAGGCCGTGTTGTTATGCTGGTGGGGGTCGCCGGCCCTGTCAGCAGGGTCTCCAGATCAGCGAGCACCGCCTCCCGCCGGTCGGCGGGCGACAGCTTTAGCCGCTCCGGATGGATCGGAATACGGGCCGCGAAGACGGAACACGGCACCGCCAGCGCGACGATCGATACAGCGCTATAAAGACGGAAACCCGGCATCATTCTCTCCACGCTGGTGCGGCAGCCTAGCTTGGGACGGGAGTTGGACAAGTGAAGGGGCATGGTTAGCGTGGCCGTTGCGCCAACAATCGAGCCCGCCGCATTCGGCGTTGATTCAACTCATGCGTTCAGGCCGCCGGCAGCATCGCCTGGATCGCCGCGATCCGCGCGGATTGGACGGTGAGCTGGGCGTCGGCGGCGGTGCGGAGCGCTTCGATCGCGGGGTAGGTAGGCTGCAGGGTGGCGGCGCGTTCGATCGCCATCTCCTCGATGTCGGTCAAAGTCGCAGAGGTTGTTGCGCGGTAGCCGTCGAGTTCGGCCAATGCGGTCTGGGCCGTGATCCAGGCTTCGCTTCCCGCGGCTTGTCCCTTCGCCGCCTGTGCGGCCTGCTCGGCGCGATCGGCTGCGGGGATGAAGGCGGTAGCCGATTCGCTGAGCGCTGTTCGTAGCGTGGCGAGTTTTGCGTCCGTGGGCGCATCGGGGGTCGCGACCGCTGGCGGCGGTACGACCGGTTCGGCATCGCTGCGCGATTCGATCGGTCTCGGCAGAAGCGAGGGATAATGCACTGCATCGTCCGCCGCGCACCCGGTCAGGAACAGGCCAAGGGACAAGGTGGCGCAGGCGAGGGGGATGAGGCGCTTCATGGTCCATGGCTCTATGCGGTGGAGAAGGAGTGCGCAACGCACTTGCGTCCCGGCAAAGACGCCTCTATGGCCTCGCTTCCCGCGCACCCGTAGCTCAGCTGGATAGAGCATCAGACTACGAATCTGAGGGTCGGGCGTTCGAATCGCTCCGGGTGCGCCAATTTTTTTCCAGACAGTCCGCCATTCCCCGGCGGGGCCTCAGCCCCGCCGGATGTTGGCTGATTGCAGGCCGCACGATTGGGCGAGACGACGCAGCCTGAAATGCCTAGTGGCATCGAAGCGCCGCTTCCGAATCATATAGGATGCGCGCGTCGCTTTTCGGACGGGATGAGATCGGTGCGTTTACTCTACGGTTTGCCGCTTGTTGCGCTTGTGTCGCCGCTCCCCGTTTTCGCTCAGGATGTCGCGCCTCAGGCGGATGATATCGTCGTGCTCGGCAGCAGCCTGCCGCTGCCGCCTGGCACGCCGGCTTATGGATCCGTGGTGATCGAGCGCGAGCGGCTGACCGGCGACGCATCGGGGCGGGTCGAGGATGTGCTGGCTGATGTGGCGGGTCTGCAGCAGTTTCGCCGGTCGGACAGCCGATCGGCGAACCCGTCGGCGCAGGGCGTGACGCTCAGATCGCTCGGCGGCAATGCGTCGAGCCGGGCGTTGGTGCTGCTTGACGGCGTGCCGATCGCTGATCCTTTTTTCGGCTATATCCCATTCAACGCGCTGGTTGCCGATCGGCTGGCGGGCGTGCGGATCACGCGCGGTGGCGGAGCGGGGGCGTTTGGCGCCGGTGCGGTTGCGGGCACGATCGAGCTTGCCAGCGCGACGCGAGCCGATCTGCCGGTGTTTTCGGGCAGCGCCGATTATGGCAGCTTGCATTCGGAAGTGCTGTCGGGGAGCTACTCGCCCGATGTCGGTGGCGGTTTCGTCTCGGCTTCGGGCAAATGGGAACGGAGCGACGGCTATTTCACTACGCCCGCTTCCCAGAGTACGCGCGCCGATGCGCGGGCGAGGTTCGAGGACTGGTCCGGCAGTATCCGTGCGGTGGCGCCGATCGACGGCGAGACCGAGATTCAGGCGCGTGGCCTCGTCTTCCGCGATAACCGCACCTTGCGCTTCCAGGGCGCCGACAGCAGCTCGGAGGGCGAGGATGCCAGCGTCCGCCTGATCCACCGCGGCGACTGGGCGATCGACGCGCTTGCTTATGTCCAGGCGCGGAACTTCACCAACAAGGTGATCAGCTCGAGCAACTTCAAACTGTCGTTAGACCAGCGCAACACGCCTTCCACCGGCTTGGGCGGCAAGATCGAGGTTCGTCCGCCGGTCGGGAGCGACCATGTCCTGCGCGCCGGGGTTGATGCGCGCTATGCCGATGGCGAGCTGTTCGAGGATTCGTACAACACAACAAGCGGCCTGATCACCACAAGGCGGAATGCGGGCGGCGATACGAGCACGATCGGGGCGTTCGTCGAGGACGACTGGACGATCGGAAAGCTGGTGCTGACTGGCGGCGTGCGGGGGGATCGCTGGACCATCACCAATGGCTTCATCCGCGAGGTGGCGGCGAGCGGCTCGGTCACCAAGGACCAGCATTTTGCCGATCGTGATGGGTTTGAGGGTACCGGCCGCCTCGGCGCGCTGTTTCATGCCAGCGAGGCGATTGCCCTTCGGGTGGCGGGCTATACCGGGCTTCGGTTGCCAACGCTCAATGAGCTGTATCGGCCCTTCGTCGTCTTTCCGGTCACGACCAATGCGAACGAGAAGCTTGGGCTGGAGAAGCTCAAGGGCGTCGAGGGCGGCATTGATCTTGCGCCGCTGCCCGGCGTGTCGATCGGCATCACAGGGTTCTACAACCGGCTTGATGGCGCGATCGCCAATGTCACGACCGGGGCCAATACGCGCCAGCGCCAGAATGTCGACGCGATCGTGGCGAAGGGTGTCGAGGTGACGGCGGAGGCGCAGCACGGCGCTTTCTCCTTGAACGGCTCCTACGCCTTCAGCGACTCGCATGTGCGCGCTTCTGGTCTTCAATCGGGGCTGAACGGCTTCATCCCGGCGCAAAGCCCGCGCCATACCGCGAGCGCGACATTGGCGTGGGCGCCCAAGGCGGGGCCGGGGCTCTCCACGACGGTGCGCTACATCGGCAAGCAATATGAGGATGACCTGCAGACGAACGTGCTGCCGGATGTGTGGACGGTCGATGCGGTGGCGCGGATGCCGATCGGCAAGCACTTCGCGATTGTTGCCCGCGCCGAGAACCTGTTCGACGCGACGATCATCACGCGCAATCAGGCTGGATCGATGGATCTCGGCACGCCGCGCACGCTGTGGATCGGGGTGCGCATCAACGGGTGATCAGGCGGTCGGCGGCGCGGCGGGGAGGATGACCGTGATGCGCAAGCCACCGATCGGCGAGCGGCCGGCCTCGATCCGGCCGTGATGCGCCTCGACGATCGCCTGGGCGGTCGCGAGGCCGAGGCCTGAGGTCATCACGGATTCGCCGGGCTCGGTCGAGCTGCGGTAGAAGGGCTCGAACAGGCGCTGCGCGAGCTCGGTATCCACGCCGGGCGCGCTGTCGTCGATGATGAGGCGCCACGCGTTGCGATGGCCTTCGAGGCCGAGCATGATCCGGCCGCCGGCCGGCGTGTAGCGCAGGCTGTTCTCGATCAGCGCGGTGAAGAGCTGCTCGATGCGGGCGCCGTCCCATTTCACGGGCACCGTCATCTGGGGCAAATTGCCGGGCTCGAGCGTGACGCGCTGCGCCTGGGCGCGCTTGCCGCTCGTCCAGATGGCGTTGTGGATCAGCGCGCGGGGATCGACCGTGGTGAAGGTAACCGGCAGGCGGCCGAGATCGGCGAGGGCGACGGCGTGGAGATCCTCCGCCATCTCGCCGAGCCGGCGGACGCCCTCGACCACTTCCTCGAAGCTCTCGGGGTGAGCCGGCGGCGCGTTGGCGTTGATCCAGGCGAGCTTCTCCGCGAGCGCATGGACCGGCTTGCGCAACTCCTCCGAGACCGAGACGAGCCAAGTGCGGCGCGCGGTTTCGAGCCGGTCGAAGGAGCGGGCGATGCGGCCCAGATTGCGCATCGTCGACTGGGTCTCGGACGGGCCGACCTCGGTGACGTCGGTATCGTAATCGCCCTGGGCGATCGCGCGGCTGGCGCGGAACAGGGCGAGCTGCGGGCCGGTCCAGCGGCTCGCGATGATGTAGCCGGCGATCAGCAGGATGAGGAAGATCAGGCTCATCACCGCGACGATGCCGATCACCTGGTCGCGCGCAAAGGCGTAGCTCGCAGCGTTGGAAGCCGGCGCGCGGACGATCTTCGCGATGGCGGCGACCGTGCCGTTGATGGTCACCTGACGCTCGGCGCGGACGCCTTCGCGGTCGGGCGCGGGGCCGGCGATCAGGGCGCCGGTGGGTGTGTAGAGCGCGACGCGGCCGACCAGGGGCGGGGCGGAGTCGCCGGCGGCCTGGGCGTCCTTCAAGGCCTGCTCGGTCCGCTGGAGCGCCTGGGCGGGCGTTGCGCCCTGGCGGATCTCGGTTGCGGCCAGCGCGGTGAAGGCGGTGAGATGCTGGCGGTCCTGGCCGTCGAGATAGGCCTCATTGCCGCGTTCGAGATTCCAGACGAGCACCGCTCCCGGCAGGACAGCCGCGAGCAATGCCTGACCTGCGAGCAGCAGGAACAGTCCGGCGAACAACCGCACCTAATATTCTCCCCGTCCCGGCGGCAATGCCGCCGGCGCTTGGGGTAGCGTGAATACGGTAGCGAAACAATCAGCTTCCCGGGCCCTCAACCATGTCGTTCGGGCCGGGGAGCGGATCATCCCCGGTCGAGCGAATCGAGGATGCGGCCGCCGGCCATGAACACCGCGATGGGGCAGACCGAGAAGAGCATCCAGCCGCCGAAGCCGGGATATTGCTGGAGGTAATGGACGCCGCGCTCCACCGCGCCCGTGCCGAGGCCGTAGATCACGGCAAAGGCTTCGAACCTGGACTTGATCACGAAGAGGCGGGTGAATTTGGTCCACATGCCTGTACGTTAAGCAATAGGCGGGCCAATCCCGGATTCCCGCGATTCCGGCTTAAAGAAAAGGGTTAATTGTCAATTAATTCGACAGTATTGAGCGATTCCAACAGCGCGTCGCGGGCGCGCTCGATCGCACCGACCAGCGATGGATCGGCGATCGTCTCGGGGGCGATCTGCTCGGGCCAATATTGCTCGACGATGCCTGCGATCAGATCGAGCCTCGCATCGTCGACGAGGAAGCGCGGATCGATTGCGGCGGGATCGGCGACGACGCGCAGGCGGAGGCAGGCGGGGCCGCCGCCATTGGCCATGGACTGGCGGACATCGACCATCTCAAGCCGGCGGATCGGGCCGTTGCCGGCGACCATTTCCTGCAGCCACGCCCAGACATTGCGGTTCTCGCGCGCCTCTTCGGGGAGGATCAGCGCCATGGTGCCGTCGGCAAGCGTGACGAGCTGGGCGTTGAACAGATAGGAGGAGACGGCATCGGCGAGGCTGACGCGGGAGGCCGGGACCTCGACGATCTCGACCTCGGGCAGGCGATCGCGCAGATCGGCGTAGAAGCGATCCTTGTCGGCGAAGGCCTGTTCGTGGGCGAACAGGACGCGCTCGTTTGCGACGGCGACCACGTCATTGTGGAAGGCGCCGGCCGCGATCGCCGCTTCGGATTGCTCGACGAACAGGGTGTAGCCGAGATCGAGCCGGTGGCGGCGCGCGACGGCCAGGCTCGCCTCGCGGTGCTGGCGGGCGGGGAAGGGGCCGCCCGCGACGCCATAGACGAAGACCTCGACGCCCGGCTGGCCGTGCGCCGCGCAGAGCCGCATGTGATTGGCGGCGCCCTCGTCGCCGAACGGTGGCGGGACGGGGGCATGCACCGCGAAGGCTGGATCGGCGAAGGCGAGGCGCAATTGGGCGAGCGTGCCGGGCCATTCGTGGCTGCGGTGCGGCATGGTCGCGAGATTGGCGACGGTCAGGTGACAGCGGCCGTCCGCGGTGTCGGGGGCGGGCGAGACGGTTGCCGCGTTCGCCGCCCACATCGCCGAGGCGGAGAGGGCCTGGGCCTGGAGATGGCTGCTCGCCTCGGCATAGGTGGTCGCAAGGCTTTCGAGCCAGGCGTGATCGGGGCGGGCGAGGGGGAGGAGGATTCCCTGGGGGAGGCCGAGCGCGAGGTTGGCGCGCATCTTGGCGATGCCCTCAAGCGCTGCGCGGCGCGGGGCGGCGATCTTGCCGGCGTTGTTGGTCGCGGCGAGGTTGCCGGGGCTGAGGCCAGCGTAATTGTGGCTTGGGCCGATCAGGCCGTCGAAGTTGATTTCCTGGATCATCTTATCCTTCTCCCCTTGGGGGAGAAGGAGGGAGGAGCGGAGCGACGGAAGGATGAGGGGGTGAGGCTCGGGACTTCGCGGGCGTTGCCCTCACCCTCCCAAGCTTCGCTTGGGCCCAGCATTGGGTCGGTCATGCCCCCGGCATGACCTGAACAGCGCGGGGCGCTGTTCACCCAATGCTCTCTCCCCTGAAGGGAGAGGGGTTTAGAAGGCCCGCCCTCCACCCTCACTTCAAAGCCGTCCGACGTGGCTGACATTGTCATCCTCCTTGACCGCGAGTGCCGCGGCGCAGGCCTTGTCGATCGCGATGCCGTCGCCGCATTCGCGGACGCGGCCATAGGCGCAGCGGAAATCGGCGAGGCGGCCGGTAGCGACGAGGGACTGGGCGCCGCCATCGTCATCGATCGTGAAGATGCGAGCGGGGCGCACGTCGCGGATGGTTCGCACGGTGTCGGTGCGGGCGGTCATGGTTGGGCCGCCGTCGAAGATGTCGA
>JBDTXU010000426.1:0-2644 GCA_040006055.1 Sphingomonas bacterium
CCGGGACGCTGGCGACGCTTGCCGCGACATCGGCGGCTGGGGTGGTGCTGTATCTCTTCGGCGTCGTCTAGTGGTGAAAATCGCACGCCTGGGTATCCGCACCAACTGACGCTGAATGGCGAATAGTGGTGGATTCCATCCGGCAGCTTCTGGTGGGGAGTAAAGCAAAGCGGATATAAGCACCTAGCGCCTGCGCCGGTCTGGGTTTTGTGGCGCGTCACTGAGAGATGGGAAAGACCTGTAAACTTGATGATTTCTTAGGGCGTCGAAGAGGCCACGCCGTTTCATAGCACGATGTGACAACCCTTGTCGGATAGCCGTTCTAATCTTTCGTGGGTGACGTTTGAGAAGAAACTTCAAGGGTTCGGTATTTCCGAAACGTGTGTAATCGAGGATGGAGGGATCGCTTCCAGCGGCGCAGCGACGGCGCATTGCTCGCCACATTGATATTGAACTCCACGAACGAATGGACGCAGTTCCGCCTCCCCGCTTGGCACGCCGCGAAAACCAACACTGCCACGAAAACTGATATTCTGGGCAGTCTGGATCAGAATACCTGCCCATCCTCAAATACGCCATGCTGCCGAGCCTCTTGGGGTGTTACCCCCGATGGCAGCTAACGAGCAACGCTATCTCGCGATCGACCGATTGGTTCTGGGTCGCTCGCCGACCGGCCGCTTTTCAAATCGGGACCTATCGGCACGGGCGCCGATACCAAGCGTGTGATTGGACCACTAGGTCGGGCGAACAACCTCGCCGTCTTCCTTGGTGAAGCTGGCGGGGGCATGATCGAGCAACGGCAATACAGCCTCCGACGGGCGGCACAGTTTTGTGCCTCTTGGCGTCACCACGATCGGGCGGTTCACCAGGATCGGGTGGGCGACCATCGCGTCCAGGATCGCGTCGTCGGGTGTCGCCGGGTCGAGCAGGCCGAACTCAGCGGCTGGAGTGCCCCTGTCGCGGAGCAGATCACGGGGCCGGGCATCCATCGCCGCCAGCAGTTCGTCAAGCAAGGGCCGCGTCCAGCCGGTGTTTCGATAGTCGATCACGCTCGGGACATATCCCGCCGCCTCGATCATCGCGAGCGTGTTGCGCGAGGTGCCGCAATCGGGGTTGTGATAGATGGTGACGGGAAAGCTCATGCGGGTTCCTCCTTCAGCAGCCAGCCGAACAGGGCGAGCGCGGCAAGCGTGCCGGCGATCTGAGCGGCGATGAACAGGGGCGCCGAGACGGGGGCGATGCCTGCGAATGTGTCGGACAGGCTGCGCGCGATCGTGACGGCGGGGTTTGCGAATGATGTCGAGGCCGTGAACCAATAGGCCGAGACGATGTAGAGCCCGACCGCCGCCGGGGTGGCGTCGGGCCGCGAGCGTTGGGTGGCGAGGATCGTGCCGATCAGACCGAAGGTCGCGACGAACTCGGAGAATGCCAAAGCGGGGCCGTCACGGAGCTTTGTCGAGACCTGGAGCAACGGCTCAGCGAACATGGCGTGCGCCCCCCATACGCCGAGCACCGCGCCGCTGATCTGGGCTGCGACATAGGCCAGCGCGGTGCGCGCGTCGGTGCCGCGGCCGATCAATACCGCGAGCGTGACTGCCGGGTTGAAATGCGCGCCCGAGATCGGCCCGAACATGTGGATGAGGACGAACAGCCCGGCGCCGGTCGCGATGGTGTTGCCGAGCAGCGCGATCGCGACATTGCCGCCTGCCAGCCGCTCGCCCATGATGCCTGAGCCGATGACGATCGCGAGCAGCAGTGCGGTTCCGAGCAGTTCCGCGACCAGCCGGCGCGGCAGAGTCACATTCATGCGTTGGTCGCTTCTCGGCCTGGCGAGCAGCTGTTGGCGAAGGGTGCACAGATTTCCGGGCGGCCGGCGCAGCAATCCTCCATCAGGAAGCCGAGTAGCTCGCGCATCCGACCATAGTCGGCCGAATAGAGGATCGAGCGGCCATCGCGGCGAGACCGGATCAGCCCGGCATGGCCGAGGATCGTCAGGTGCGAGGAGAGCGTGTTGGGCAGCGCGCCGATCTCCCGCGCAATCTCGCCTGCGGCCACCCCGTCCGGTCCGGCCCGCACGAGCAGGCGGAATACGGCGAGGCGGCTGCCATGGGCGAGCGCGGAGAGCGCGTCGACGGCCAGAGGCAATTGCATCAGCAGCAGGCCTTGGCGGCAGGCGCAGGTGCACAGCAGGCGCTTGAGGACATAGCCGCGGCCTCAGGCAGGATTTCGTCCTCGCCATAAGCGGTCGCCTCACCATGGGTGTAGAAACTCTCCCAGCGGACGCCGGCCGGATCAGTCACCCAGCTCTTGTCGGACTTCGCATAGCAGCAGGTCGTCGCTTCCTGATCCATGGTCTCGGAGCCCGCAGCCTTCAGGCGCGAGGCGAGTTCGATGAGCTCGGCATTGCTGTCCACCTGGATGCCGACATGGTCGACGCCGATCGCGCGGGCCCGCGACGAGATGGCGAGATTGACCCGCGGATCTTCGAGCATCCATTTCGCATAATCGTGCTTGGCGACGCTGGGAGGAGCATCGAACAGGACGCTGTAAAAGGCGATGGCCTGATCGATATCGGGCACGCTGACGTGGAGGTGGAGGCGTTTCATGGGAGGCTCCTTCGATTCGATATTTCGAATATATCCGA
>JBDTXU010000427.1:0-22176 GCA_040006055.1 Sphingomonas bacterium
GCGCTCCACGCCGTCTTCGAGCCCGATCGTGCGGTACTGGACATTGTAGCTGCCGTCGCCGCCCGGTTCGAGGGCTGCCTGGACCGTCGCGTGCACTCTGTCGCGGTCTTCCGGGTGCAGGCCGGCGAGGAAGGTACCGTCATAGCTTTCCTCGGCATCGGGCCCGAGGCCGAACAGGGTCTTGCTTCTCCTGTCCCAGTGCAGCGCGCCTGTTTCGGGCTCGAAATCCCAGGTGCCGATATCGGCGGCTTCGATGGCGAGGCGAAGCCGGTCCTCGCTCCCGGCCAGCTCCTCTTCGGCCTGGAGCCGCTGGGCGAGTTGCGACTGGAGCGCCTGGAATAACTGCGCATTGTCAATGGCGACGGCTGCCTCGGCGGCAAGACCGGTGAGCCCTCGTTCCGATTGTTCGGTAAATATGCCTGGCTCGGCATGGCCGAAAAACAGGCCGCCAAGAACTTCGTTGCCTCGGGACATGACCGGGATGGCGAGATAGCTGCGCACCGGCAAATGGCCTTCGGGCATGCCCGAGTGCGGTGCGTTGTGGCCGTAACGGGGGTCCTTGGTGATGTCGTCCGAGCGAACGATCCCCTCGCCGCTGAAGGTCGGTGCGAAGACGGCGGTATTGCGCGGCATCGGGAATTTGGAAAAGGCTTCTTTGGGCGCGCCGGAGAGCGTGTAAAGCATATAGCTCTCGCCGCTGTCGTTCAGGACATTGTAGAAGAACGCGCCGAATTCAGCGCCGGTGAGCTCGACGCCGGCGTCCGTCACGATCTGGACCAGCGCGTGGAGATCCGGCTCGGCGGCCAAAGCGGACCCGGCGCGATTGAGGAGTTCCAGCGCTCTGCGTTCCTCGCGCGCGGCTTCCTCGGCGGTCCGCTGGCTCGAGCGATCGCGCAGCACCTTGGTGAAGCCGCTCGCGCTCCCGTCCTGCGCGAGGATCGGCGTCAGCTCGCCGGTCGCCCAGAAGCGGGTGCCGTCCTCGCGCATCCGCCAGCCTTCTTCGCCGCCGCCGCGCCCCGAGCTCAGGGCGTCGGCCTTTTCGGTTTCGATGGCGGCCGCGCCAGTCCCATCCGGAAACAGCCGCTCGAGCGTCTGCCCCAGCATCTCTTCCTGGCTCCAGCCGAGAATCCGCCGGGCGCCTTCGCTCCAGCTGGTGATCCTGCCCTGGGTGTCAGTGGTGATGATCGCGGTGTCGATGGCGCTGTCGACGATCTGTCGCCATTCAGCGGCGCTGATATCCTGCGGCCCTGCCTCGCTTTGCCCCATGCGTCCCCCCGGGTTTGCCTTTGGTTAGAACGTGATGTGTGTGTTTTGGTTGCGTGGGTGGTTAGTTCCGACCCTAACGGTTCGTGTACGGACTAGCGAGGAGCGACGGGCCGGAACCGTCCCGGTTGCGGACACCCCGCATCTTGATCCAAGAGAGCCGGATGAGGATAACCGCCCTGCCTGCCGTGCTGCCTGCGCTTCTCACCTGCGCAACTCCAGCCTTTGCCCAAACGAAACCCCATTCGTCGCCTGAAGATCGGCAGCGCTTCGTCTCCATCGCGCATAGTCTCGAACAAGCTCCGCTGAATCCGAGCCTGCGGGATGATCGGAAATGGGCTCTTCAATGGCTGATCGATGCGCCGGATGTGTCGGTAAATGTTTGTCTCGACCCTCTCGCGGGCGTGTCCGACAAGGGCTATGTGCATAGCCCTCAGATCGTCACGCAATATGCGATTGCCATGGGTGCTTTCATCATCGAGAATCCGGGGAAGTCGAGCGATCCGGACGCACAGCAGCTGGCTGGCGTCGAGGGCGCGTTGAATGCCTATCGGGCAATCCGCACGGCGGAACCGGACGACAAATCGCCGGCGCTCGAGAAACTGTTGGGGATGCAGAGCAAAGGCGAACTGCCCGGCTTTGTGCACAAGGCATTTCTCCAATGCCTGGCGAAAAGCGCCGGCTAAGCGCGCAGGATCTTCGCCATTGGTCTGCCCTTGGCGAGTTCGTCGACCAGTTTGTCCAGATAGCGGATTTCGCGCATCGTCGGCTCCTCGACATTCTCGACGCGGACGCCGCAGACTTTTCCGGTGATCAGCGACCGCGAGGGGTTCATCCCAGGGGCATTGTCGAAGAAACCCTCGAAGTTCGTGCCGATCGCCAGCTGCTCGTCGAGCGTCTCTTGGCTGTGCCCGGTCAGCCAGCGGATGATTTCATCGACCTCGGCTTTGGTGCGGCCCTTCCTCTCCGCCTTGGCGACGTAGAACGGATATACGCTGGCGACGCTGGCCGAACAGATGCGGTGCTTGGTCATAAGCCCTTTTAAGGCGAGACATCAGCCTGCGGCAACTGGGTCCGCCGCGGCGAAATGCGCCATCTGGTCGGCATGCGCTTTCACAAAGGCGGGGCGGCCGGTCACGCGGGCGACATACGCCTCGGTCGCGGGGCGGTCGCCAAAGGCGCGGACTTCCGGAACGCGCAGCACGTCCGCCATCAGCAGGTCAGCGATGGTGAAGCGCCCGCCGGCGAGCCATTGCTGCTCGCCCAGCACGCGTTCCATATGGCCGAGGCGCTGGCCCAGCCATCCGGTAAGGGCGCTGTTCTCGTCACCGGTGATATTCAGGAACCACCATGGCACGGTGACCATCTCGATCGAGTTGAGCGCGGCGATCGTCCATTGCACCGTTTCCGCCTCTCCTGCCGGATCGCGCGGCATCAGCGTGTCGCTTTTCCGGGCGAGGTGGAGCAGCCCGGCGCCGCTTTCGAAGATCTCGATGCCATTGTCCTTCAGGAACGGGACCTGGCCGAAGGGCTGATCCGCCAGATGATTGGTCTCGCGGCCCTGGAAGGGGACAGTGCGCACCGCATAGGCAAGGCCGGCTTCCTCGCACGCCCATCTCAGCCTGAGATCGCGCACGAACCCGCGCGGGCGTTCGGGTACCCAGTCAAGCGTCCAGATGGTCAGGTCGCTCATATCGCATCTCCAGGGAAACCAGTGGCTTGTCGAGCATATGCGGGCGAGTCTGTCAAAGGCCCGGCCACTTCGCACCCGGCGGCGCCCGGTCCCAGGGACGCGTCCGTATATCTACGCATCTTCATGTCGTCCGGCGTGCTCTAGGCCTCCCCCACACTCCCCATGCCCGCGGCTGCAACTAGCACGGCCGCGCCGTTCACGACCGCACCGCACCTCGGCGACCGTACCGAACCCACCAGACGGGGACCAGCGCATGAACCGAAGGCAGATCCTCATCGGCGCAGGGGCGACGGCCGCGCTTGGCGGCGGCGCGACCTGGGTGAGCCTTTCCGGAATGGGTTCCTCGTCGGACTATGCGGCCGGCATCGCTCCCTTGCGCGCACCGTTGCCCGACCCGGCACAGGCCCGCGATCTCATCCGCTATGCCACGCTCGCGCCCAATGGGCATAATACGCAGCCATGGCGGTTTCGGGTGGGCGCCAAGCGGATCGAAATCCTGCCCGATTATGCGCGGCGGACGCCTGTCGTCGATCCCGACGACCATCATCTGTTCGTCAGCCTGGGCTGTGCGGCCGAGAATCTGGCGCTGGCGGCGGCAGCGCGGGGCCAGCCCGGTAATGTGCGCTTCGATCCAGCCGGGGGTGGCGCGGTCCTGTTCGATTTCGAGAGCGGGCCGGCGGTTCGATCGGCGCTGTTCGATGCGATCCCAAAGCGCCAATCGACCCGCACCGACTTTGACGGTCGCGCGGTCAGCGTGGGCGACCTCGACAGTCTCGCCAGCGCGGCGGAAATGCCCGGGGTCGATCTGGTGCTGCTCACCGATCGCTCGCGGATCGACCCGCTGCGCGACCTGGTGGTGGCGGGCAACAGCATTCAGATGGCCGATGAGGCCTTTGTCCGCGAGCTGAAATCATGGCTGCGATTCAATCCTCGTCAGGCGCTCCGCAGCCGTGACGGCCTGTATGCCGTGGCGAGCGGCAACCCGGCGATGCCCGACTGGCTGGGGCCGCACGCGTTCGACTGGTTCTCGACGGCGCGATCGGAGAATGACGGCTATGCCCGCCAGATCCGGTCATCGGCCGGGATCGCTGTGTTCGTCGGGGGTGGGGAGGGCCCGGCACATTGGGTCGCGGTCGGGCAGGCCTGTCAGCGCTTTGCGTTACAGGCGACGGCGCTGGGGCTGAAGCACGCCTTCATCAATCAGCCCGTCGAAGTCGCCAGCCTGCGCCCCGAACTGGCCGCGCTTGTCGGCCTGCCGGGCAGGCGCCCGGATATCGTGATGCGCTTCGGCTATGGTCCGACATTGCCCTGGTCGCCGCGCCGGCCGGTCGCCGCCGTGACCGCATGACTCAAGGCAACACCCTTAGCGCCCTCAAAACGGTCCATACGATCATATGGGCGTTCTTCGTGCTCATGATCTGCGCGATCTGGGTGTTTGCCGCGCAAGGCAGGGTCGTGGGTGCGGCCTGGGCGATCGGGGTCGTCCTTGTCGAGGTCGCGGTGCTCGGCTTCAACCATGGGCAATGCCCGCTTGGCAGGGTTGTCGAGCGCTACACCGACGACCGCGCCGCCAATTTCGACATCTATCTTCCGGCCTGGCTGGCCGCACGGACCAAGCCGATTTTCGGATCGCTTTTCGGTGGCGCTGTCCTCCTCACCGCACTGCGCTGGGCGATGATGCCCTGACGAAGGAATGAAGAATGCCTGATGTGATTCCACCCCGGCGCGGCGATCTCCCGCCTGTCGTGCTTGATCTGGCGAAGCGGCTGGGCGCGCAGGCCGCGCCCGTTGGATCGATCGTCGCCCTTACGCAGACCGGCACGATGAAGCGCGCGCTTGGGAAGGACGCGTGGATGTCCTTTACCGCCCGTCAGTCGATGGAGACGGAAGCTTGCGCCTTTGCGTGGCGCGCCAGATTTGGGCCCTTCGGACTGATCTCCGTCTGCGATGCCCTTGATCACGGCGTCGGTCGGCTCGACGTCAGAGCGCTGGGGTTCATCCCGATGGTTCGGATGCCGCATACGGCCGCGCTCGCGCGGGGCGAATTGATGCGCTACCTCGCCGAACTTGCCTGGGCGCCTGATGCCATACTCGCCAATACCGCCTTGCGGTGGCGGGAGGCTAGTGCGCACGAGATCATCGTCGGCGCCGGCGAGGGGGCATCGGCCGTCGAAGTTTCGCTCGGCCTGGACAGCGACGGGCGGATCGCAACCGCGTTCGCGCCCGACCGCCCACGCTCGGCGATCGACCCGATATTGCCGACGCCGTGGCGCGGTCGCTTCTCGGACTATAGGCTCCACCAGGGCCGATGGATTCCCTTTGCCGGCGAAGTGGCGTGGGAGATCGACGGAAAGGAGGAGGTTTACTGGCAGGGGAGGATCGAGAGCTGGACGACGACGTCCGCTCCGTCAGGCACCGCTGACCGCGAGGCTGTAGACGATCCGGCCGAGCGCGCCGAGCAACAGGACCGCGGTGGCCAGGAACTGGATCAGGAAGCCGGCGCTGCGCTTGCCGGGATCGGCGCGGTAGCCGGCTGAATAGATCAGGCGGCCGATGATCCAGACGACGCCGAGGCCGGCCGCGACCAGCTCGTTCCAGTATATCGCGAAGAGCCAGAGCGCCGCGAGGAACAGCGGCAGCCATTCGAGGGTGTTGATGTGGACGCGGATCGTGCGCTCGAGCAGCGGGTCGCCGGTCATTGCTGGGGCGTCGATGCCGGACTTGCCGCGCGCCTGGCCGACCTGGAGGCTCATTGTGAAATAGACCAGCAGCGCCAGGATCGTGACCAGAGCGGTCAGGCGATGTTCCATCATCATGTTCATTCCCCCGAAGGCGGCGACTCATGCTTCGCCGAGGGGCGTGACATGGCATGGTTTTGGGGCGGGCGGGAACTGCCTATACGGGCGCGCGGGTCAGGCGAGCCGAAGCAGGGCCTTGGCCAGTTCCGGCACCGCTGAATAGAAGGGTGAATGGTCTGACTCCAGCGTCATTACTGGCGAGCAGGGCAGGGCGGCCTGCATTTCGCGCTGCATGTCGAGGCTGACGGCGCGATCATGCAGGGTCTCGATATAGACGCGGGGAACGCGCCCGAAGCGTTCCGCGGTGACCCTGAGAGGCATTGTGAGCGCTGCGAGTGGCTCAGCGACGAGCCGGGCGGCTGCCGCTCGTGCCTCCTCTTGCGACGTCAGGTTATAAAAAATCGGCGACGCCAGTTCGAGATCGACGATCACGCGGAGGGGATCGTCACCTGGCCGGATCGCGGCGCCTGGTCCGATCCCGGGATGGCGCCCGGTGGCCTCCGCGAGGGATTCGCCCGGCTGCAGGAGGAATGCGGCGAGATAGACCAGCCGGTCGATGCAATCCGGAACCCGCTCGGCCGCTTCGCTGATGACGATGCCGCCACGGCTATGGCCGACAAGGATGACGGGGCCTTCCGCTGCTGAGGCGAGATCCGCCACGAACTGGGCCCATTCGCCGAGCGGATCGTCGCCGAGGATGGTTCGGTCCGCGCCCATGCCGGGCAGATCGGGCGCGAGCACTGTGTAACCGGCTGCGGTGAGGAGGGGCGCGAGGCGTTCCCAGCACCAGCCGCCGTGCCACGCGCCGTGGATCAGGATAAACGTCGCCATCTTAATTCCCCCGGGAAGAACAGGGTCGTCACCTAGCAGGGATCGGCGCGCGGTAAATGTCTCCGTGCCCGACAGCGAAACACGCAACACCCCTGGGCGTTTGAAGCTGCCGGAGACGCGGCTATAGACAGCGCCATGACGAACTATCGGTTCATGGTCTCTCTTCTTGCGCTGACGCTCATCGGCTGTTCCGACGCGACGCCCGCCAACACGTCAGAGGTAGTTCCGAAGGCTGTCGCAGTGCCGGTTGCGGCTGCGACGAGCGTGAAGGCTGCGCCGCCCAAGCGATGTTCGGACGGGATCGCGATTGGCCTGGACCGGCCCTTGATGGCGCGCGAGGACGGGACGAATTTCCTGGCGGCACGGCTGGATGATCTCGAGCACCGGCTCGGGACTGCGTTCCATGCCGCAGCGGACGGGCTGTGCGGGGACGACACGAAACTTGCCCGGGCGTTGAAGCCGGTTTCGTCGGTCGTGGCGCGGTCCGGGGCGGGTGCCAGCGAGCCGACATTCTATCTCGACCCGGACCATAAGGGCAGGCTGGTCTTCGAATGGTATTTTGCCGATGCGGACCTGGCCGTTCCTGCGCGGGCGGACATCGAGCAGGGCCTGCGCTGCTGGGCCGAGCCGGAGCGGAAGGATTGCGCCGACCGGGGCGACTGAGCGGCGCGGGTCAGGCCGCTTGTTGTCGCATCAGCGCTCCATCAGCGCTGCCTCGCCCCAGGTAACAGTCAGCCGTTCATTGTCGGCGCCGGTGCTGCGGGCGACCAGTTCGACCAGCTTCACGCCGGTGACCGGGACTGAAAGCGGCCGGGCGGGCATGCCCCATTTGAGGGGCTGGCTGGTCGCGAGCAGCTTGCCGTCTCCGTACACGGCGAAGGTCACGGCGTGGGTCTTGTCGGTCGCGGTGTCGTCAACGCCGACCATGGTGGTGAAGCGCGCCGCCTGAGTGTTGCGGACCTCGAGCCGGGAGTTGGCGAGCACGCCGAGGCCCGCCGCGAAGGGCTTGCCGGCGATGCGGAGGGTCTGCCCATAAGGTGCGCTGTCGGCGCGGGCGCCGCCCCAGCCGGCATAGGTCGGCCGATCACCGGCGCCGCCGGTACCGCCCCAGCCAGATGCAGTGCGGAAAATGGTGGGATCGACCGCCGGGCGGACGGTGCCGTCGACGGCGGGGTTCACGCTGCCGGGCTGTTCCGACAGATAATAGCCGCCTGGCAGCGAGCGGGTTCCGTGGGCGCGGAAGATCAGCGTCTCGCGCGGGGCGACGTGGAGGCGGGTGCGCCGGGTGAAGCTGGTGCGCGCCTTGGTCCACAGGTCGGTCAGCTCGATCGGCGCCGTGTCGGTGAATTTGAGGTGGCTCGCGCTCAGATCGACATCATAGGCGCCAGAGCTCCGGTTGAAGATCGCCACCGCCTTGTCGCCCGAGGCAAGGGTCTTCACCAGGATCTGCAGGTCGCTTGAATCATGCGCGAGCACTGCCTGGTTGCCGGCCGGGTCCTGATCGAGCGCGATGATGTCGGCATTGCCGAAGATATCGAGCAGGGCCTTGGGGGCTTTCCGCAGATCGGTGCCGATCATCAGCGGCGAATTGAGCATCGCCCAAAGCGCGAAATGCGAGCGCGCCTCCGTCAGATGGTTCGCGTCGAAATCGCCCGCGCCGATGTGGAGCATGTCCGCGTCGTTCCACGAGCCGGGATGCGCGTAGAGCGAGCGCGTGACGCTGCTGTCGTAATTGACCAGCAGACGGCCCCAGGCGGGCGAGATGTCATCGCTGGTGCGCGATACGGCGCCATAATCCTTGCCCCAGGTGCGCACATTCGCGGCGCCCCAGATGCAGAGGGAGAGGATATAGTCGCCGTCCGGATTGTTGCGCGCCAGCGCGAGGTTGATGTGCCGGAACATCTCCTGGATCGCCGGGATGTCAGTGCGGGTGACGGCGCCGGAATCGAGGTAGGCCCCAAGCGCACGGAACTTGCCCGAGAGCACGCGAGGGTTCTGCGGCCCATAATCGCGCAGGCCGCAGCCATCGACCTTGATATAGTCGAAGCCCCACTTGGCGAAATAGAGACCGATGTCCTGATCGATGCGGTCGTAAAGGCCGACTTCGCGCTCCAGGACATTGCCCTTGGGCAGATCCGTATCCGTCTCCGACCAGGCTTCCGAACAGGTGTTGCGGCCGAGATCCGAATAGATGCCGGCCTTCAGCCCCATTGCGTGCAGCCGATCCGTGAAGGGCTTGAAGGTGGGCGTATCGCCGCCGGCGCGAGCTGATGGGAATTTGTCGGTACGCAGGATCATTTGCCCGTCGGGCATGCGGCGTTTCAGCGCCCAGCCATCGTCGAGGTTGATGTAGCGGTACCCCTTGGCCGCGAGCCCGAGGTCGACGATTTGCTGCGCCGACCCGATGACCTTGTCCTCATCGATGTCGGTGGCGAAGGCGTTCCAGGTGTTCCAGCCCATTGGCGGGGTGGCGCCGCGCCCGGCGGTGTAGGCGGACCAGCGCCCGGTCGGTGCCAGCGGGTCCGCTGGCGCGGCGGCGGCGGAGGATATGGGGGCGGATAAGGGGAGGGCGGCAATCAGGCACGCGGTCAGCAGCTTCTTCATCGCTCTCCCTTTGTCCGCGGGTCTTTGGTGAATCAGCCCGTGCGATGCTGGTAGCGCTACCAACTTCCGATAGCGGTATCAATGGAGCTGGCGTCGATCAGCCGGTTGGCGCGTTGATCGCCAGTTGGGCTTCGAAGGCACGCTTATAGGCGGGCCGGGCTTCGCCGCGGGCGACATAGGCGGCGAGATTGGGGAATTCGTCGAGGATGCCGGACATTCTCAGCCTGAGCAGAACAGAGGCCATCATCAGGTCGCCGGCGCTGAACGGGCCATCGAGCCACTCCTTGTCGCGAAGATAGGTGGAAAGCTGTTCGAGGCCCGCGCGGACGCGATCCGCGACCAGCGGCAGGCGGTCCTGGGCCCAGGGCTTGTCAGCCTCGAAGATCCTTGCGGTCACGAACTCGAGGATGGGCGGCTCAACCGTGTTGAGCGCGGCGAATATCCAGGTGGTCGCGCGGGCGCGGGCATTGGCCTCCTCGGGCAGCAGTCCCGCATTGTGCGTGGCGATATGGAAGACGATCGCGCCGGTTTCGAACAGCGCGAGATCGCCTTCCTCATAGGTCGGGATCTGACCGAACGGGTGAATCGCAAGATGCGCTGGCTCCTTCATCGCGCTGAACGACACCAGGCGGACCTCATAGGGCAGGTTCGCTTCCTCGAGCGCCCAGCGCACCCGCGTGTCGCGGGCCAGTCCCTTGCCGCCATCGGGCGAGCGCTCGAAAGCGGTGATGGTGATCGTCATCCTGGGCCTCCTCATGAAATTACGGTGCCCGGCAGGGCGAAGGTTTGGGGAGGCAAGTCTATAGTGGTTTCAGGTGTTTGTGCCAGAGTTCTGGCGGCGATGATCGGACGGATTCAGAGTGGAGTGCATTGTGTGTGGACCTCAGGCCGGGCACCATTTTTCTCCTTCCCCAGCGGAGGCTGGGGCCCAGTTGAGATGGCAGAAGTAAGTACCCGCAACGCACATTACCGGCGTCCCCCAACTGGGCCCCAGCCTCCGCTGGGGAAGGAAAGGGGGAGGAAGGGGAAGAGAGAAATCAGAGGATGTGAATGGTGTGCAGCCAGATTTCGGCCAGCGCGGGCCAGCCTCCATTCTCGACAGAGTCATCAATCCAGTTCATGCCTCATGCGTGGACCGCGCCCATCTCCCGCTCAATGCCCTGCGCGCTTTCGAGGCGGCGGCGCGGCACCTCAATTTCACCCGGGCCGGCCTCGAACTCTGCGTCAGCCAGGGTGCGGTGAGCCATCAGGTCGCTTTGCTCGAACAGCGGCTGGGCGTGCCGCTGTTCCGCCGCCTGCCGCGCGGCCTCGCGCTGACGGACGAGGGGCACGCGCTGGTGCCGGTGGTCGCCGACGCGTTCGACCGGATCGGCGTGACGCTTGAGCGCTATGCCGATGGCCGGCTGCGCGAGGTGCTGACGCTTGGCGTGGTGGGCACCTTCGCGGCGGGTTGGCTGATGCGGCGGCTCGATCGCTTCGCGACGGCCTGCCCGCAGATTGACCTGCGGGTGATGACCAACAACAACCGCGTCGACCTTGCCGGCGAAGGACTCGATCTCGCGATCCGGTTCGGCGATGGCGCGTGGCACGGCACCCATGCCGAGCCGATCATGCCGGCGCCGCTCAGCCCGTTATGCGTATCGGCCATCGCGAAGCGGTTGCACAACCCGGAAGCGCTTGCCGGCGAAGCGCTGCTGCGATCCTACCGCGCCGATGAATGGCCGCGCTGGTTCGAGGCTGCTGGCGCGGCGCCGCCATCGCTACGCGGGCCGGTGTTCGACAGCTCGACGCTGATGGTGGCGATGGCCGAGAACGGGCTTGGCGTGGCGCTCGCGCCGCCGGCGATGTTCCTCGACCAGCTTGTGACTGAGCGTCTGGTCCAGCCCTTCGCGATCGAGATCGATACCGGCAGCTATTGGCTGACGCGGTTGAAGTCGCGCCAGCAGACCACGGCGATGCGGGCGTTCGCGGACTGGATTGCCGATGAGGTCAGGCGCGAGGCTGAGCCGGCCGCTCATTCCTCATAGTCGAACTCGACGAGATAGACGGTTTCGCCGGCGCCGTGCTTTGCGACCTTGAGCAGATCGACCACGCCCTGAAAGCCGGAGCGGCGGGCGAGTTCGGGCGTGATGCCGTGAAAGCCGATCTCGCGGACTGAGGTAACGTTGATCCAGCCGGGGCCGAGGCGATAGCGACCGCCGACCTTCACGCGCTGGCTCTGCCAGATGCGCACGCTGCAGGTGATTTCGCCCCGCATGACGGCTTCGCGCAGCTGTTTGGCGAACATCATCGGACTGCTCCCTTCGGCTTGGTCCACCCATAGCAGTCGAAAGGATCGAGCTGAACGTCCGTGTTGCCAAGCGGCCGAGCCCAACCAGGCCCGGCCGCGCGGCGCCGCGTCAGTCTACAGCGGCGAGCTGGTGTTTGAGCTGGCTGATCGCGTCATGGCCCTTTTTGACCGTCGCATAGCAGCTCTGGATGGTCGCTCGGGTCTCGGCCGAAATCGCGTCGTCGCCGAGAGCGCGCTCGAACTCCTCCTTGAGATAATCCTCGCCGCGCTCGATTTCCTTGATGATGACTTCGTCGCCGCCGCCCAGAACACGGCGCAGGTCTTCGAAGCGGCGATGCAGCGTCGCGCCTGCGGAGCCGAAGTCACTCGGCGTGCCGTCCAGCGCGCGGCTTGCGCCCTGAAGGGTCGAGACCACCTCGCGCCGTTCCGTGGCGAACTGGCGGAACAGGTCGGCATAGCGCCCGGCGTCCACGTGCTCGGCCGAATGTTCATAGCCCTTCACGCTGTCGATCGTCGTGACGATAAGATCGTCCAGTTTCGAGATGTCGGTGTTGTCGGACATGTCTCTGATTCCTTTTTTGCGGCCTGACCGTTTCAATATATGGTTCTGAATCACGGCCTTGGGTGAGGCCGGCTGACCATGCGGCAGGGAATTACAGAACTAGTGGCGCGCCGGGGCGGTTCCGCAGCCGGGGCAATTCTGATGGTTAATGTCCGCGTTTCGCAGAATCGCTCCGGCCCTTGCCATTGCCGACCAGCGGCGCACTATGCGGCGATGCTCTATCTTGTGTTGAAAGCCCTGATCTCAGGCATATTGATCGCCGCCGCCTCGACGATCGCCAGGCGCTATCCGGGCTTTGGCGCGCTGATTGCGTCGCTGCCGCTGGTGTCGGTATTGGGCATGATCTGGCTGTGGTCGGCAAAGCCCGACGCTGAGAATATGGCGGCGCATGCGGGGGCAACCTTCTGGTATGTGCTGCCTTCGCTGCCGATGTTCCTGCTGATCCCGGCGCTGCTTCGCCACGGCGTTTCGTTCTGGCTCGCGCTGGTTGCGGGATGCGTGCTGACGATCGCCCTCTACGCGCTGATGACCTGGTTCGCGCCTCGGTTCGGCTTGCAGCTCTAGGCTTTCGACGCGTCGGGCGGCTGGCACACGCAACTTCGCGGCAGGACGTGTTGTTTCACAGCATGTTGGGGAGCGGGAAGGTGATCATCACCTCCCACTAGAAGCATGTACCGTACCCCCGGGCTTGCGGCAAGCCCCCGGTCGTGCGCCATGAACGCTGCCCTCGATTCGCAATATGAGGGAATGACAATGCGTGTGCTGATAACGACTTATGGGTCGCGCGGAGATGTGCAGCCGATGGTGGCGCTTGGCCTCGCCCTGCAGGCGCTCGGCGTCGAGGTGCGGCTGTGCGCGCCACCTGACCAGGAATTCGTCGAGTTGCTGGAGCGCGCCGGCGTGCCGATGGTGCCGGCCTTCTCCTCCGTGCGCGACTGGATAGCGCGGGCGAGGGAACTGGGCCTTGGTCTGCCCCAGCTGGCCGCTGATCTGGTCAGAGCCCAGTTCCGCGACTTCACCGCCGCGGCTGAAGGTTGCGACGCGATCGTCGCGACCGGCCTGCTCCCGTCGATAGCGGCCGCGCAATCGGTCGCCGAGACGATGGGCATCCGCTATGTTTGGACGACCTTCTGCCCACACATCCTGCCGTCGCCGCATCATCCGCCGATGCCATATCCCGGCTGGCCGCACCCGGCTGGCGTGACCGACAATTTGGCGCTGTGGGACTTCAACATCCAGGCGATGAACGCGTTGTTCGGCGAGGCGGTCAATAGCCACCGCGCTTCGATCGGTTTGTCGACCGTCGACAATGTCCGCGACCATGTCTTTACGCGCCACCCCATGCTCGCATCGGATCCGGTGCTCAGCCCATGGCAGCCGAATGACCTGATCGAGCCCGTGCAGACCGGCGCGTGGATTTTGCCGGACGCGCGTCCCTTGCCGGCCAAGCTCGAGGCGTTCCTCGAAACCGGATCGCCGCCAGTTTATGTCGGCTTTGGCAGCATGGCGATGCAGGCAGCGCCGGACGTTGGCCGGGCGGCGATCGAGGCGGTGAGAGGGCAGGGGCGCCGCGCGCTTCTCGCCCGTGGCTGGGCTGAGCTCGCGGCAATCGACGATGCGGAGGATTGTTTTTTCGTCGGCGAGGTCAATCAACAGGCATTGTTCCGCCGGGTCGCTGCCGTGGTGCATCATGGCGGCGCCGGGACGACCCACGCGGCGGTGCGGGCGGGCGCGCCGCAGGTGATCGTGCCGCAGGTGGCTGACCAGCCTTATTGGGCGGGGCGGGTTGCCGATCTCGGCATCGGCGCGGCGCATGATGGCCCGGTGCCGAGCTTCGAGTCCCTCTCGGCCGGGCTGAGGATTGCGCTTGCGCCCGAGACGCGCGAGCGGGCGGCGGCGGTTGCCGGCACGATCCGTACCGATGGGGCGGTGCGGGCGGTGGCAAGGCTTGTCGGGTTAGCGCCGCCGGGTCACGGCTGCTGAAGGGCAGGCCGCCAGGGCAGTATCGCCCTGATCCGCGCGTCGCGCAGATAGAGCCCGCCCCAGGTGAGGACGGCCAGATACACGCCGAACAACATATGGCTGAAGAGCGGATTGCTGACCCGGAGATGGGTGGCAACGGTGCCGCCCATATAGGCGGTCAGCAGGATTGCGCCGAGCACCGAGGTGCGTGGAAACGCGTAAAGCGCGGTGCACAGCAGCGCGACGATGCCAAGACCGCGCGCGAGCTCTGGCGAGGCTGGGTAGCCAAGTTCCGCGGTCGACTTGATCACCACATCAAGCGGGACGAGCTTCATTCCGCCATCGAGCAGCATGAAGGCAATGACGACCCCGCTCATCGTATAGCCGGCGATGCGTCCGAGTTTGTCTTTCGTCATCAGGCGTCCCCCGTCTTGCCTTTGAGAAGTGCCACGATCGCCATGGCATGGCCATGACCGAGGCCGAACTCGTCCTTCAGGGCAGCGACGATGGCGCCCGCCTTCACGCCGTTCGTAAGTCCCTCGCTCGTGGCAAAGCCCCGCGCGATGCCCCATGTGCGGAACTCGTCCGGGGATTTTCCGGTCTTGGTCTGAATATTGTCCAGATACGCCTGGAAACTCATCGCTGCGCTCCTTCGGTTTCGCCTCCCGACTAACCGATCAGGCGCTCTCTTCCTTGTACGAGAACGACAATTGCGGCCGCTCACGCGCAAGGCGGGCGGGGGTGGTGCCGATCAGCTGTTTGACCGAGCGGGTCAGGTGCGCCTGATCGAAATAGCCGGCGTCGAAGGTCGCCTCGAGCACCGAGGACCCGCTCACCAGCAAGGCTGCGGCCCGCCGGGCCCGCCCGATCTGCTGCCAGGCGCTGAAGGTCATGCCGGTGACGTGGCGAAAATGGCGCTGTACCGATCGCTGGCTCATATGACGGTGATCGCCCTCGATCGCGGCATCGGTCGCGCGGCTCAGCGCGATGATGCCGGCGGCCGCGAGGTGCGCGACGAAATCGTCGATCGTGTCGTAGGTCGGAATCTCCCATGCCTGGCCGGAAAACCAGAAGCGGCCATTTGAGAGTAGGGGCAGATCGACACTCTGATGGTCGATCAGAGACGCGGTCGGGATATCCGGCACATAGGTGCCCAGCTTGAAGCGGACGGCAAGCCATTCGCCGCTCGGGGGACATTCGACGAGCACCCCTTTGGAAACTGGCCCGCGCAACGTCACCGCCGCAAATCCGGGCAGCCTGGTGAAGACGATTTCGATGCAGCTCTCCGCCATGGAGAAGAAGAAACCGCCCTGCCTGGATCGGCTCCGCCATATCCGCTCGACATAAGGCGAGTCCGATTGCCGATGGTCGAAGTCTATCAGCACGCGTGCATCCGGAAAACGCTGGCCGGGGGTGGAGGGTAATTGCGGCGGTGGGAATTGTCCATTGAGTGGCAGACATAGCGGATAGGCACAAACCCACATTTCTGCTAATGTGAGTCAAATGGATTTACGAGGTGCTCATGAGCCGGCTCACAATTGATATCACTGACCAGCAACATCAGAGTTTGAAGGCGCTGGCGGCGTTGCAGGGGAAGTCCATCAAGCAATATGCGGTTGAGCGGTTGTTCCCAATGCAGTCGGACAGCGATCACGCTTGGCATGAACTGAAAACCCTTCTGGGTCAGCGCATTGCGGAGGGTCTTGCGGGTGGCGTGTTAGCCAAGAGCTTCGACGATATTGTCGAGGAAGAGCTGGGTGCGGATAGCCGCGGTTGAACGCCAGCTATACGCTCCTTGCAGCAGCGGAAGCAGACCTGCGGGCATCGTCCGGTATACCCGCCAACAATGGGGAAGTGCACAGACCCGCAGCTATGTCGCTAAACTCCAGCGCGGGATTGAGGCTGTTGCTGAGGGACAAGGCCCGTCCAGGGACATGTCAGCGCTCCATCCGGGCCTGCGGATGATCAAGTGCGAGCACCACTATATCTTCTGCCTTCCGCGGAAGGATGCTCCGGCCCTTGTGGTGGCGATCTTCCATGAAAAGATGGATTTGATGACGCGCTTGGCGGATCGACTGAAATAGGAGCCCGTAGCGATCCGGACGACGAGTGGTAGGGTCATGTCCCGCAGTCGGTCAGTCGCCGGCGCGCGTCTTCGCCACCGTCGCCCAACCCCTGACCACGCGCTCGAGCCCCGACACCACCCGGGCGAGCTTGGTATAATCCACCTTGTCGGGTGTATCGCCGCGCCGGTGATACCAAGGGTAGCGGAAGGGAGCCGTGTCAGTGATCATCACTGCCGGGATGCCGACCTGTTCGAACGACCAGTGATCCGACCAGTCGATGCCGGTGACGAAGCCCGGCACGGTGCCGCCGATACTCGGGAATTGGGCCTGCGACCGGAACGCTCCGACTGTCTTACGCACAAAGCTGCGTGATGAGGTAAGGCCGACAAAGGCGACGAAATTGCCCGTGCTTGGATAAAGCAGGTCGAGCGGCGCCGGATAATGCTGGCTGCCCGGCTGATCGCTGTAATAGCCGAGCGTCTCAAGGCAGAGCATGCCCATCACCGGCTCGTCCGTGCGCTTCAGGCGCTCGGCGTAGACGAGGCTGCCCATATTCGCGGTCTGGAAATTGGGGGGCTCCTCGTCGACGAACAGCACGAGCCGGATGCGCAAGGCCGATTTGCCGCGCAGATCGGCGAGCAGCCGGGCAAGCTCGATCACGCCGGCGGTGCCGGTGGCGTTGTCGTTGGCGCCCGGCGCATCGAAGGCGCTGTCATAATGCGCGCCGATGACGAGCGTTTTGGCGGCCGGCCTGGCGGGATCGATCACCACCTCGATATTGCGCTCGCTGCCGTCCAGGCCGAGCGGCTGGCGGTGGATGGCATAGCCCATGTCGGTCAGTGCATTCTCGATATGCAGCGCGGCGAATTCGAGCGCGGCCGGGTGCTCGATATTGTGCGGCTTGCTGGCGATCGCGCGGACATGGGCTTCGAGATTGGTTGCGATCTGTTGTTGGCCGGCGTCGAGCGGGGGCAGGGGGCTGGTATGGGAATGGCCCGGCACCGCGGTCATCCAGAGGATGGTGGCGACCGGGAGGCCGAGAAGGATCAGCAGCGCGATCGACCAGCCGATGACGCGGGAACGCGAGGGGCGGGTGGAGAAGGTTTCGGCCGGGTCGGACGACATGATTTCTCCATCCCCGTCACCCCGGGGTTGTCTCGGGGTCCATCTCACCGCGCGAGCCGCGGCTGGTTCGTTTGCGGCACCATGGCCCCCGGGACAAGCCCGGGGTGACGATGGGAAGCAGGGCAGGGCCGTTTCCAACCCCCCAAACACATTCTAGAAAGCATCCCCGGGGGAACGAAGCACACTATGCCCAAGCCCGACAACCGACTGTTCCTGATCGCCTTCATCGTGTTCATCGACATGGCCGGGATCGGGCTGATCATGCCGATCCTGCCTTCGCTGGTCGAAAGCCTTGCGCATACGAGCGTCGATCATGCGGCGATCATCGGTGGTGAATTGCTGCTGATCTATGCCGCGATGCAATTCCTGTTCTCGCCGCTGATCGGGGCTTTGAGCGACCGGTTCGGGCGGCGGCCGGTGCTGCTGGTCACGCTTGCAGCGCTCGGGGTGGATTATGGCGTGATGGCCTGGGCGCCGACGCTTGCCTGGCTCTATGCCGGGCGGCTGATCTCGGGGATCATGGGCGCGACCTGGGCGGCTGGGAACAGCTGTATCGCCGATATCTTCCCGCCCGAGCAACGCGGGCGCCAGTTCGGCGTTCTCGGTGGCGCTGGCGCTTGTGGATTCGTGCTCGGGCCGGCGATCGGTGGCCTGCTCGGCACGTTCGGCGTGCGCCTGCCGTTCGTCGCGGCCTGCATACTTGCGCTCAGCGGTGCTGCGATCGGCTATTTCACCTTTCGCGAGACCTTGCCGAAGGAGCGTCGCCGCGCCTTCACCCTCGCGCGCGCCAATCCGCTCGGCATGCTTGGGCATATGGCGAAGATCCCGTTCGTGCTCGGCGTGCTCGGCACGATCTTCCTGATGCAGCTCGCCGCGCAATCGCAGATTTCGACCTGGGGCTATTTCCTGATCGCCAAATTCGCCTGGTCGCCCTTGCAGATCGGGCTTTCGATTGCGCTGTTCGGAACATTGCTGGCGATCGGGCAGGGCATTCTCACCGGGCCGATCATCGCGCGTTTCGGGGAGCGGCGCAGCGCGGTGATCAGCCTCGCCTTCGGCATTCCGAGCTATCTCGTGCTTGCTTTCGCGTCTTCGGGATGGATGGTCTATCTCGGCATCGCGATCGGCACGATGACCGGCATCGCCTTTCCCGCGCTGCAGAGCATGATGACGATGCGGGTCGATGAGGACAGCCAGGGCGAGCTGCAGGGCGCGATCGCGAGCACCATCGGCCTGACCTCGATCATCGGTCCGGTGGCGATGAGCCATATCTTCGAGCGCTATGCCAATGCCCGCGGCGCCTATTTCCCGGGCGCGCCATTCGTGGCGGCGGCGGTGCTGATGCTCGCTGCTATCGTCCTGCTGATCACGACGATGCGCCGCCATTTCGGCGCGCCTGCGCCGTCGCCTGTAAAGGGTTGAGGCAAGCGGTTTCGGCGAACCTTAATCGCCGCCCTGCAACTGCTTCACCAGGGTTGCCACCACCTCTTCGGGGCGTTTCGGCTTGTAGATGACGGGCAGATCGGGATGGACGGCGGCGAGTTCGGCGGGAAGGCCGGTTCCGGTGTGGATGACGAAAGGCACTGCCTGCTCGATCAGGCGGATCGCCAGCGGGGTAACGTCGCGATCATCGAGTCTCGCGTCGAGAATGGCGGCGCCGACCGGCTGGTCCGCCAGGATCGCCAGTGCCTCGGCGACGGTCGGCACCGGCCCGATGACAATGCCTTCATGTTCCCGGACGGCATGTGAGAGATCGAGCGCGATAAAGGGCTCATTCTCGACGATCAGGATGGGTAATCCCTTGAGCATGGCGCTTCCTTTGGAGCGGGAGCGCGCTGTCTCTCAGCCGATCGTGCTCAGGCTGCAAGACGATCGATGAATCCTTGTAAACTAACTTATGTTGTTTTCGCAACACATTGTGCGTGGTGCCAATCTGCTACGCTGGCGTCAGATGGCGAACGGGCTGAGCGAAACGACCATATGCGTAACGGCCTTGATATTCGCGACCCTGGCGGCGGTTTCGTCATCGATCATGATGGTGAGGTGCACGGTGTCCAGCCCGCCCGTCACATCCTGGGCGATGATTTCGCCGATCGTGCGCCTGGCCTCCCTGCAGGCGTCCGCTAGGTTGGCGAACTCCTGGCCCTCTTCGTCCCGGGTGAACGCGACGTCGTTGACGATATGGAAGAAAAAGCGCTGCATCGGCGGAATAAAGCATATCGCGCGGCTGCGGGCTATAATTTGGAGCAAGGCCGTCGGCGATTCAGAAATCCGGGCCCTGGTTCAGGCCGCGTATCTCCACCGCGTCCCGGAAGGAGAGGGTCTGAAATAGCGTTCCGTCCGCCTCTTCCACTTCGATCCGCTGCCCGAGATCGATGATGCCCTCCAGCACGTCATGTGCAATCAGCGCCCGAGCCTCCCTCAAGGCGCGCGCGCGAGCCTGGGCGAGCGTCAATTCAGCACCGTCGGGATCGTGGAGGCGGTCAACGCCATCATGGAAATGGAAAAAGAGAATGGGCATGGGCGACGCTCCAGCAGGCGGGAGCGCTATGTCTCTCAGGCGCCGGGGCCCGTACTGCGCTGTCGGCGATTTCAGAGAGATATCATCCGGATGTGATGGCGGCAAATAGATTGATGTAAATTATTCTCATAAAACATACATTTGTTATGACGTAGCCGAACCGATATGTTAGTGTGACGCTATCGCCGACACGCTATCCGGGTTGCGGCGACTGAGAGATGCGCGAGCTCCCGCCCAGCGGAGAGCCTGTGTGCCAGACCGATTGGTCCTAGAACAAATAATACGTAAATTAAAAACGCGGGCCCAATTAAGCGAAGTGGATTGCGACGCGATCCGCAGACTTCCCTTTGTGCGGCGCGGCTATGAAGCGCCGGGCTATGTGATACGCGAGGGCGAACCCGCCCGAAAACATTGCAGCTTCATCATCTCGGGCCTGGCCTTCCGGCAGAAATTGACCGCTGAGGGGGCGCGGCAGATCGTATCGATCCATATGGCCGGTGATTTCCTCGACCTGCAGCATCTCTTCCTCAATCGTGCCGACCATAGCGTCCAGGCGCTTACCCGGATCGAATGCGCAGAAATCGAGCGCGATGCGCTACAGGACCTCGTGTTGCGGCATCCCGCGATCGGCCGGGCATTATGGACTGACGCGCTGGTCGATGCCTCGATCTTCCGCGAATGGGTCCTCAATGTTGGGCGCCGCGATGCCAGGACGCGGGTCGCGCATCTGCTCTGCGAGTTCGCGATGCGCATGGAGGCGGCCGGGCTCACCCAGGACCATGGCTATGAGCTGCCGATGACTCAGGAGCAGATCGGCGATGCGGTCGGGCTGACGCCAGTGCATGTCAACCGCACGCTCCGCGCGCTCGCCGCCGACGGCCTGATCCGGCGCGAGCGGCGGCATATCAGCTTCGACAATTGGGAAGCGATCAGGGAGGCGGCCGATTTCAGCGCACTGTATCTCCACCTCGATCAGCAGGCGCCGGTCGCGGCCTGAGTCTCGTCGGTGCCCTTAGTCAGGCGTGGTGGCGACTGCCGGCGTTCATGATCGGGGCGCCTTCCATCCAGAACCGGCTTTCGCGGCTTTCGAGCAGCAGGATCGCCAGGATCTGCATCGCGCCGACCGGCAACAGGATGTAACTGCCCAGGATGAGCGCGGCGAGCAGAGCGCAGCCTGAAATCGCCAGCATCAGCAATGTCATCAGCAACAGGGCGAAGCGCGCCCGGGTCAGCCCGAACAGAATGAGCGCGGCGCCGCCGCCGAGGACGCAGGCGATCGCCACCAGATTAGGGGTCATCACCGCCAGCACGGCGAGGGACAGGGCAAACAGGCCGGCGCCGAGATAAGGCTGCCAGGGCCGCGGCATGAGGTCGCGTATCGTCATCGAAAAAATCCCCTTTTTCGTTGAGCGGACAACGAGGGGATTGGGCTTGGGTTCCGGCGAACGGTGCTGAATCAGAGATAAGCTGTGGAAAACTCTGTTTCCCCTCTCCCATTTGGGGAGAGGGAAGGAGGAGCGAAGCGACGGGAGAGTGAGGGGTGTGTGTCTCGAGCCTCATCCCCTCATCCAACTTCGACTGGGTCGCTGCGCTCCCAAGTCTCCGTATCCTTCTCCCCCGAGGGGAGAAGAATCGCAGCACCCGCACCACCCAATTTCTTTCGCGCCCTTTACGCTTCGTCTACCCCGCCCGACGTATATCCCCGGTCGCTGCCCGTCGCAGCGGGGTGGTGCCAGCGTGAACGATATGACGACGCCGATTGAAGCCGCGGCACCCGACGGCATTGGTTCGCGCGTCGTCAAGGCGGTGATGTGGCGATCGGGCAGCCAGATCGTCGCCCAGATCAGCATGTGGGCATCGACCTTTTTCGTCATCCGCCTGCTCAATCCCGCCGATTACGGCCTGTTCGCGATGACGCAGAGCGTGCTGGTGCTGCTCAGCCTGCTGAATGGCGGCGGCTTTGCCGGGGCGCTGATCCGCGCCGAGACGATCACCACGCGGGATGTGCGCCAGGTGTTCGGCCTGCTGGTCGCGCTGAATGTCGGGATCGCGCTGCTTCAGGCGGCCGCGGCGCCGCTTGCCGCGAGCTATTTCAAGCAACCTCTGGTCGGCGAGCTGCTGGTCGTTCAGTCGCTCCTCTACCTGGCCAACCCATTCATTGTTCTGCCCAGCGCCCTGCTTGCCCGGTCGATGGATTTCCACCGCCAGGCCAAGGTCAATCTGCTCGCGGCGGCGGCCGGGGCGCTGACCTCGATCCTTTGCGCGCTGTCCGGCTTCGGAGTGTGGACGCTGGTCTTCGCGCCGCTCGCCTTGGTGTGGACGCGGGCAATCGGCATGACGGTCGCGGCGCGTTTGCTGGTGTGGCCGAGCTTCCATTTCCGCGGCGCCGGCGCGACCGTGCGCTTTGGCGGGGCGATGCTGCTCAGCGCTTTCCTGTGGCTGATCCAGACCCAGGCCGATG
>JBDTXU010000428.1:0-5315 GCA_040006055.1 Sphingomonas bacterium
TGTCCATGATCGCGCTGTGCTTGGTGATATATTCGTCCATCTTCAGCGTCTTGGACAGAACTCGGGCCCAGGAAGTCTCGTCGAATCCGGTCGCCGAGCCCTTGTGCGCCCAGCTTTCGCCGACGGTGTAATAATGGACGCCGATGCCGTCGATCTGCTTGCCGGCCTCCCGCATCATCACTTCGGTCCAGTTGTAATTCTCGTCGCTGGCGCCGCTGGCGATCTTCATGATGTGCGTGCCGGCGGGCGCCTTGACGAAGGTCGCGTAGCGGCGGGTGACGTCTGCGGCATATTCGGGCCGCATATTGCCGCCACAGCCCCAGAGCTCGTTGCCGAGGCCCAGATAGGGGAGCTTCCACGGCTCCTTGCGGCCATTGGCGCGGCGTTCATTGGCCAGCGTCGAGGCAGTCGGCGAGGTCATATACTCGACCCAGTCAGCCATTTCCTGCGGCGGCGCACTACCGACATTGCCCGAGACATAGGCCTCGGCGCCGACCAGTTCGGAGAAGTTCATGAATTCGTTGGTGCCCACCGCATTGGGCTCGGTGACACCGCCCCAATGGGTGTTGACTTTGACCGGACGCTTAGCCGGCGCGCCGACACCCTCGCGCCAGTGATATTCGTCGGCGAAGCAGCCGCCAGGCCAGCGAATCAGCGGCACCTTGATGGCGCGCAGCGCACCAATCACGTCGTTGCGGAAGCCGTTGGTGTTCGGAATGGACGATTTGGGGCCGACCCAGAGCCCGCCATAAACGCCGGTACCGAGATGCTCGGCGAACTGGCCGAAGATCTGGCGGTAGACTTTGGGGCCGGGTTTGTCGGCATGGACGATGACGGTCGCTTCTTTCGCCACAGCGCTTGTGGTCGCCGCCAAAGCCAATGCTCCGAACAGTGCGAACCGCGCTTTGTGTCCCAGGCCAACCATCACCATCCCCTTTGATTTGCCATGCTCACGATCGATGGCTATCGGCATTATATTGTCCGAGTATATATCATTGGACAAGCGAAAAGGCGGAGAGTCGGAAAATGCGGGTGTCGTTGGTCCAGTTCGAGGATGGTGCGGGTCGTGGGGTCGCCGTGCTCCGCTATATGGAGCCGCCGCGTCGTCTTGCCGGGATCGAGAGCGTGCGGGCACTGGCTCGGGCGGCAATGGCGGCAGGGACAAGTCTGGTCGCGCAGGTCGATGCGGCCGGGGATGGCGGCGAGGTCGATCTCGATGCGGTGACACTGTTGCCGCCGATCGACCATGAAGACCCGGCGCATCTGGCCCTGACCGGGACTGGCCTGACCCATCTCGGCTCGGCCGAGGGGCGCGACAAGATGCACCGCTCCATGACGGAGACCAACCAACAGACCGATTCGATGCGGATGTTCCTGATGGGCGTCGAGGGCGGCAAGCCGACAGCGGGTGAGGCAGGCGCGCAGCCCGAATGGTTCTACAAGGGCAATGGCTGCTCGCTGGTTGCGCCAGGTGCGCCTCTCAGATCGCCCGATTTCGCGCTCGATGCGGGCGAGGAGCCGGAGATTGCCGGCATCTACATGATCGGCGACGACGGCGTTCCGGCGCGACTCGGCTTTGCGATCGCCAATGAATTCTCGGACCATGTGACTGAGCGCGGCAATTATCTGTGGCTTGCGCATTCCAAGCTGCGCGTGGCGGCTCTGGGGCCGGAACTGCTGCTTGGCGAGCTGCCCCAGGATGTGCGCGGCACCAGCCGAATCCTGCGCGACGGGCAGGTGCTCTGGGAGAAGCCGTTCGTGACGGGCGAGTCGAACATGTCGCACAGCATCGCCAATCTCGAACATCATCACTTCAAATATGACCTGTTCTGCCAGCCGGGCGATATTCACGTCCACTTCTTCGGCACAGCGACCCTGTCCTTCTCCGAAGGCGTGACGACTCAGGAGGGCGATGTGTTCGAGATCTCGGCGCCGCCCTTCCGGCTGCCGGCGCGCAACCCGATTGCGATCGAGAAGCCGCGCGATGTCGGCGTGCGGGTGCTGTAGGGCTGGATGGATATCCGTGACCCCGCCCGCCCGATGAAGGCTGCCATGCCGAAGGCGCGCCGCATCCATGCGTCGATCGCGCGTGATCTGGGCGTGGCGATCGTCACCGGCGTGCATCAGCCGGGCGACACCCTGCCCGGCGAGATCGAATGCGCGGAGACCCTGCATGTCTCGCGCAGCGCGTACCGAGAGGCTGTGCGGATGTTGGCCGCAAAGGGCCTGGTCGAGAGCCGACCCAAGGCGGGAACGCAGGTGAGCGCGCGGAGCCGGTGGAACCTGCTCGACCCCGAAGTCCTGGAATGGATGTTCGAAGGCGAGCCGAGCGAGGCTTTCATCCGCAGCCTGTTCGAGCTGCGCATGATCGTCGAGCCCGCTGCGGCTGCACTGGCGGCGGAGCGGCGGACCGGGCGGGAACTGTCAGCGCTTGGGCATGCGCTCGGCGAAATGGCGCGGCACGGCCTGACCACCGTCGAGGGGCGGGCGGCTGATCAGGCCTTCCATCATCTGATCCTCGAGGCGACACGCAACGAGCCGTTGACGACATTGTCGAGCTCGATCGCGGCCGCGGTGGGGTGGACGACGATCTTCAAGCAGCGCAAGCGCCGGTTGCCGCGCGACCCGTTGCCCGACCATCAACTCCTTTATGATGCCATTGCCGAGGGCGACGCGGACGCGGCGCGCGCGGCGATGGCCGAACTGGTGCGGCGGGCGTTGGTGGATACGGAGATGTCGCTAGGGTGACCGGCGGGCGGATTCCAATTCATGATATCCAACAGGATTAGTTGCCAGATTTTTCCGAATTAGGGAGAAAATTCGCGAAAAAGCGGTGAAACTGCCGGAATTCTAGTCTATTTTAGGCTTATTATCCAATAATGTGAATAGCTTGATACTTCACATTATTATTTTCCAGTCACTGTGTTGGGAAATTTCAGTATCTTATAGTGTTGGTTTATGGCGCAGTAATTTTTAAGGCTAATGATCCCCACCGTTGGGGTTCGCCTCGGTGCCGGGGCTTACGAAACGGCATTTTTGCGAGCCACCAAGCGGGGATTCAAATTTGAGTCGGGGCCGCTCCCGGGGTGGAATTAGAAGCCATGGCGGGGCTGGTTCCAGATTTCTTCATTAGCACATCATCCGCGCTGTCGCTGAGGGCTGCGTTATACTTTTTATCAAAGTATTGAATTTTGCGAGTCGCGCGAATTCTGCTCCTTTTTTCTTTCCTTTCCGATTTAGGGCAAAATTCGATCAGCTTTACTCGTCATGCCGGACCTGTTCCGGCATCCACGGTGCCGCGCACCCATCGACACTTTGGCTTGCGGCGCAGTGGACCCCGGAACAAGTCCGGGGTGACGGTTCAGCTTGCCGGGTGACGGTTCAGCTTGGTCGCAATCGACTCAAGCTGCCAGCGAGCCCGCGCTCACCGCCGGCTGAGTCTCGCCGTTTCGATCGTCTCGACAATGGGAAAGAGCCGCGCCGACACAAGGCCGGATCGGCAGGACCATAGCGAAAGCCAGGAAGAGTTGAATTGACCCCCGTGCAGGTGCGATTGGCTCGTACCAGGGCCGCGCGGCCGCGATGCTATCAGTGGTTGTCGCGCGGCAGCCCCATGGTCTGGGCGATGCGCTGATAGCGTTCCGAGCCCTCGAGGATTGCACCCTCGTTGAGCTGGCCGACAATCGCGCGCTGGATCTCCTGCCATGGGGTCTGCGAGGCAGGGTAGGGGTAGCCGCCGCTTTCAGCCAGCGCTCGGCGACGCTCGGCCAGTTCGGCATCGTCGATCAGGACATTCGCCGTCGCGCGGCCGAGATCGATGCGCACCCTGTCACCGGTACGGATCAGGGCGAGGCCGCCCATCGCCGCGGCTTCGGGCGAGGCATTGAGGATCGAGGGCGAGCCCGAGGTGCCGGATTGCCGGCCATCGCCGATGCAGGGCAGGGCGGAGATACCTTCACGGATGAGATAGGCCGGTGGACGCATGTTCACGACCTCGGCAGCACCGGGATAGCCGATCGGGCCGGCGCCGCGCATGAACAGCAGCGAGGCAGTGGTGATGCCGAGCGCCGGATCGTCGATGCGGGCGTGATAATCCTCAGGACCATCGAACACGACCGCCGGGCCCTCGAATGCCTCCGGATCCTCGGCGTTCGACAGATAGCGCTCGCGGAACTCCGGCGAGATGACGCTGGTCTTCATGATCGCGGCGTCGAACAGATTGCCCTTCAGGACGATGAATCCGGCATCCTCCATCAGCGGCGCGTCGAAGCTGCGGATGACCTTGTCGTCCTCGATCGTCGCATCGCGGCAATTGTCGCCGATGCTGCGGCCATTGGCGGTGATCGCATCCTCATGGATGAGCCCCTGGCGCATCAGCTCGGCAACGACGGCGGGGACGCCGCCGGCATGGTAGAAATCCTCGCCAAGATATTCGCCGGCGGGCTGGAGATTCACCAGCAACGGCACATGATGGCCATGGGTCTGCCAGTCGTCGAGCGGCAGGTCGACGCCGATATGGCGCGCGATTGCCGAGAGATGGATCGGCGCATTGGTCGAGCCGCCGATCGCTGAATTGACGACGATCGCATTATGGAACGCGTCGCGGGTCAGGATGTCCGAGGGCTTGAGGTCCTCGGCGACCATCTCCACGATGCGCTTGCCGGTGAGATAGGCGATCTCCTGCCGATCGCGATATGGCGCGGGGATCGCGGCCGAGCCGGGCAACTGCATGCCGAGCGCCTCGGCAAGGCTGTTCATCGTCGTCGCCGTGCCCATGGTATTGCAATAGCCGGTCGAAGGCGCCGACGAGGCGACGAGCTTCACGAAACCGGCATGGTCGATCTTGCCGGCGGCGAGCAGCTCGCGCGCCTTCCAGACGATCGTGCCCGAGCCGGTCCGCTCGCCCTTGTGCCAGCCATTGAGCATCGGGCCGACCGAGAGCGCGATCGCCGGGATGTTCACGGTCGCCGCCGCCATCAGGCAGGCAGGCGTGGTCTTGTCGCAGCCGATGGTCAGCACCACGCCGTCGAGCGGATAGCCGTAGAGCACTTCGACGAGCGCCAGATAGGCAAGGTTGCGGTCGAGACCGGCCGTCGGCCGCTTGCCGGTCTCCTGGATCGGATGGACCGGGAACTCGATTGCAATGCCGCCCGCCTCGCGGATGCCTTCGCGCAGCCGCTCGGCCAGCACCAGATGATGCCGGTTACACGGGCTCAGATCCGAACCCGTCTGGGCAATGCCGATGATCGGCTTGCCTGATTGCAACTCCTCCTGGCTCAGCCCGAAGTTCATGTACCGCTCGATATAGAGCGCGG
>JBDTXU010000429.1:0-3552 GCA_040006055.1 Sphingomonas bacterium
CGCGCCGAGAAAGGACAATCGCTCGCCCAGCCGGAACAGCGGCATCGCGGAATAGGCGATGCTGCCGAGCAGGGCGAGCACGCTGAACGCGAGCATATGCTCGAACTTGTCGCCGAGCCGGTCGATCGGCAGATGGGGCGGCTGGGGCAGCACGGCCATCGCCAGTGCGAACACCAGCGCGCACCAGAAAAGGGATTGCAGCCAGTCAGACCGTCGCATGCCAGGTATCGTCATTGCGCGGGCCCTAACTGGTGAAGCGGCTGCCAGCAACGGCCTTTGGATATGTTCTACGCCGGCAGCGCTCACAGCTGCACTATGCCCGCTCCTCCAGGCGCCAGACAGGCGATGATCGCCTCCACCACGCACTTGGTCTCGGCGATATCGCGCACCTTCACGCTGTCCACGCCCGCCGCCTTGACTGGATAATCATTCCCCCCCGGAAAGATCGCGTCGCCGAGGAACAGCATGTCGGCAAGCGAAAGCCCGGTCGCCTCGGCGAGCCGGTGCACGGCATAGCCCTTGTCCACGCCCTTGCGGGTGATGTCGATCGAGGAGGAGCCGCCGATATTGATCGCAAAGCCAGGCAGCTCGGGGTCGAGGATCGCCTTCAGCGCCTTGCGCTTGGCGGCATCGGGGTCCCAATTGCCCTTCACTGACAGGGGAGCCTGCTGGCCGAGCGCCGAGAAGGTGATCTGGCTGCCGCGATCCTCGATCTGCTCGCCATAAGGCTTGTCGATCTTCAGCCCGGCCTGCTCGACCGCGGCCTCCAATTTGGCAAGGATCGTCGCCCGCTCCTCATCGGAGAAGAGATCGGCATAGATCCGCGTCCAAGCGCCGTCAGCGAAACGATAGAGCTTGGTCCCGGTGGTCGGCATCACCAGGAAATTCTCGAGCTTCGCGTCCGCCGGCAATTGCCCGACCAGCTGCTTTTCGAACTGCGGCCAGTCGCCGCCTGAAATCACGGTCACCAGCGCGACCTGGGTCAGCCGGGCAAGCAGATCGCCCATCTCAGCGTCGATCGCCTGTTTGCTTTCGGCAAGCGTGCCATCAAGATCGAACGCGATCAGCTTCTTCATGCGGGCTCCATGGGAACTGCGGCTGCGGGGTAACAGGAGATCGGTCCGGCGCTGAACGCATCTCGTCGCACTCCGTTGCGACGTCCGACGATGATCGCCGCGACAATGGTTGCAACCCGGGATCACGGTACCGGCGCAAGCTTGTAGGAAGTGTATTATTCATATAACACTCATGGCATCGAAATCGCAGGGAGCGCGCCCGTGATTCATGTGAGCCCGGAAAGCCCGTGGTGGATCGCGGCGGGCGCCATGCTGATCCTGGTCATGCATATCGCCGGGGGCGCGATTGGATTGCTCTCCGGCACCGTGGCCCTGATTGCCCGCAAGGGCTCGCACCGGCACCGCCTGGCAGGGAGGATCTTCATCGTGTCGATGCTGGTCATGGCGGCGATCGGGGCGAGCGTGTCGCCGTTCCTGGGGCAAGGTATCAACGTCATCGCCGGAACCTTCACCTTTTATCTGGTGGTCACGGCATGGCTGACTGTGAAGCGCAGGGGCGGGGAGACCGGCGTTGCGGAAATCATTGCCCTCGCCGTCGCGCTGGGCGCGGTCGCTGCCAGCGTGACCCTCGGCATGTTTGGCACTGCGCGGCCGAGGGGGATCATCGCCGGCTATCCGGCGGCGGCCTATTTCGTGGTTGCGGCGATCGTGGCGCTCGCCGCCGCACTCGACCTGAAGGTCATCCTGCACGGCGGCATTACGGGCGCGCCGCGCATCGCGCGGCATATCTGGCGGATGTGCGTCGCCCTGTTCATCGCCGCGGCTTCCTTCTTCCTTGGGCAGCAGAAGATCATGTCGGTGTCGATCCGGGGTTCGTTTTTCCTCATCGTGCCGCCGCTCGCCGTGCTGGCGGTGATGCTCTTCTGGCTGGTGCGGGTTCGCATCACACGCGGTCGCGGCATGGCAGTTCAACGCTAGCGCCTTGGCCGCTCGCCCCGTTTCAACTCAATGCTGCCATGGGATACGTGTTTGCCGGCAAACCCTAGAGCTGGCTCAGGTCGATCCCGAGATGGCCGAACATCGCCTGTTCCCAGCCGGTTTCGGGCAGGCCGAAAGCCTTGCGCTCTTCCGGCGTCTTCGCGCGCCAATAGGCGATGGTGGGTCGAAGGTTCGTACGCATCGCCTCCTCCATCATCGCCCGTTGCGCTTCCTCAGGCGAAGGTTTGCCGACCCAGCGCTCGAGCCAGGCAGCCAGATCGGGCGCATCGGGCTTGAACGAGCGCCGCCAGACCTTGTCGCTTGGGCCGTCGGCGAGCTCTTCCACGTCCCAATAGATTATTTCGCCGGTGCCGATATCGATGCAGTCATTCCCCGGCTCGGTCCCGGTGAACGGCAACAGCTGTGCGGGCCAGGCCCGGCCGCGCCAGCCCGGCGGATTGGCGATGCGATCGAGATAGATCTCGACCACGCGCTCGAGCGGGAGCAACCCGGCGCCGGGGCCAAAGCCGCCATCGGCGATCTCGGCGTAGAGGCGGCGCAGGTCGGGCGGTAGCGCGAAGCCGAGCCGCGCTTCGGCGGCGGCAATCGCTTGATCATCGAGCGGAGCGGCAAGCGGCGTGTCGCCGGGCTGCGTGTGCGGATCGGCCTCGCCGCGCAGCAACGCGCCCAGATCGATCCCCCGCACTGCAACGTTGCCCACACTCACCGTGCGGCCGCGCGTTGACGGCGGCGCATCGGTGCGGCGCTCGGGATCGGCCGCGCGAGATTGCAGTCGGCGGAGCAGATCGTCGGAAAGCATAGGCATGGCGGGTCCTCCCGGGATGGGAGGCTATGCGCCAGCCGGTAGCGCTACGGTTAAATGCAATGGTGGACGGGAGGTTACTCCCCGCCTTCCTCAAATTGTCACGTCAGCGCCAGCCGGCATCGCGGGCACGTCGTTCAGCCGCCGCATCGAGCGGATCGCCCTTCATCATGTCCTGCGCCGAGGCCATCAACGGAGCATCGGCCGATCCGGCCTGGCGGTACTCGCTGCCCGCGGTGCGGAGCGGCGATCGGGTTTCGCGCAGCACCCATTGGTCCTGATCGCGGCAGGCAATGCCGTCGATCGCGGCGGTGGCGAACACCCGGCAATAGCCGCCGCGATCATCGCGAAAGGAAACCAGCATCCGCGTGTCGCCCGAAGCCGAGGCGAGCTGGGTATCGAGCGCACGGCCCAAAGACCCCGACGCCACTACCCGGTCGCCTGAAACCCTGAGCGGCCCTGACTGCCATTGATGCCCGACGGCAACGGCAAGCACGAGGCTCGCAGCGATCGCACCCGCCTCGATCCACCGCCGGGGCCGGGCCGTCCGAGGGGCGGGGAGGGGCGTGACGTTCGAAGCCAGCATCGCCGCGAACCGCGCCGGAACCGGCTCCTCGGAGACCGGGCCAAAGGCCTGGCCAAGCCGTTCGCGAAGCGCGCGGTGCGCCGCTACCACCTCCGCCAGCGACGGGTCGGCGGCAATGGCGCGCTCGACCCGTTTCGCCGTCAGCGGGT
>JBDTXU010000430.1:0-6429 GCA_040006055.1 Sphingomonas bacterium
ATGGGGTCCCACTCCTCCCAAAGGAGGTTTCTGATCTCTTCAAGCTCTGGCAGCATCGCAATCCGCTACCACGAAAAAGCCCGGCTGGTTAGGTCAGGCGAGCGTCTCAATGCCCAGTTTGATTTTCTGGTGGCAACGCGACCAGCGCCTCCAACGTAGCGATAAAGCCTTTGAGCTCGGACGCGATTCAACCCCAATGCTGATCAGCGCATATGAGCCCTGACGGAAGACCGCGAGGCTCCCGTTTTCGCTCTTTGAAATGACCGTCAAGATAAGGGAGGCTCGAGCCCTCTTTGCGCGAGAAGTCTTCGCTGTGGCGCGGAAATTCCCTGTTATCGCCACGAAATTCCCTGTTATTCGGGCAGAGAAATAGTCAAGATACTGATATTATTATAAAAACTCTGTTGCTGTTGGAGAAAAAAAGAAAAAATTCCCTGTTAATGCGCCAATAACAGGGAATTTCGCACAGGCGGCGGAAGGCTCACCCGTCAGCCGCCACCTTCTTCTGCCCGCCCGGCACCCCATGCGCGACCCGCTTCTCATATTCCGGATCATCCTCGGGCTTGGCCAGCGCCGCCATCACCCGCTCATGGATCTCCTCCAGCGTACCCCGAAACTCCGGATAAGGCAGGATATACAGCTGATCCGCCTCCACCCCCTCAAGGACATATCGCGCCAGCGTCTCCGGCTCCATCCCGACCGAGATCACCCGCTTCAAATGCGCGAACACCTCCGGGTCGGCGCCATAATAGCCGGTGTTCTGCAGATGCGCCGGCCGCGTCAGCACGGCTTCATGGATGTTGGTATTCACAGCGCCCGGGCACAGCATCGACACCCCGATCCCCTCATCGGCGAGATCGAGCGCGAGGCATTCCGAAAGTCCGCGGATCGCCATTTTCGAGGTGCAGTAAATACCCGTCCCCTTCAACGCGACGAAGGCCGACATCGAAGCAGTGTTGACGATATGCCCGCCATTGCCCCGCTCGATCATCCGCGGAACGAAAGTCTGGATGCCGTTGATCACACCCTTCAGATTGACGTCGAGCTGCCAGTCCCAATCGTCATAGGTCGCCTTCTGCAAGGGGCCGAAGATCGACACGCCGGCGGTGTTGAACAGCAACTCGACCGGCCCGAGTTTCGCCTCCACGAGATCGGCGGCTGCGGCATAAGCCGCGCGATCGGTGATATCGAGCTTCACCGCCATCACCTCACTATCGGTGCTGGCGAAATACGCCATCGCCTCATCGAGATGGTCCTGCCGGATATCGGCGATGGCGACCTTGCACCCGGCCGCGGCGAACACCTTCGCCTGGCCAAGCGCGACGCCCGATCCGCCACCGGTAATAAAAGCGGTGCGCCCTGCGACCTTCGTCATTTCACCGCCCCCGGGCTCGTGAAGGGATCGGCGGTGCGCCGCGCGAGCTGCTCATCGAACACCGTGTTGCCGAGCAGGAATCCGATCCCCTCGGCCCGCTCCTGGTTGATCGGCTCGTCAGGCATCGAGGCCAGGATCGCATCGAACCGCGTCCGCATGCCCTGCGCGAACTCCGGATGCGTCAGGATATAAAGGTCGTTGTTGCGGATCCCCGCAAGCACCCGCTCGCCAACCTCATCGGCCGACATCCACAGCGGCGAAACCGGGCGCTTGCCAAGCTGCGCCTCGCGCTCAGCATAGCCACTGTCCTGCTTGTACTGATCGGGCCGAAGCTCGCCCGACTGCGCGATATTGCTCTGCACCGGCCCGGGCATGAACGCCGACACGCCGATATTCTCCCCCGCCAGCTCGCCACGAATAGACTCGGATAGCCCCAGCACCGCCGCCTTGGCCGCGGTATAGGTCGCCGAAAAGCTGATCGGGATCAGCGCCGATTGCGACGAGGTGGTGACGATCTGCCCGCCCTCACCGTGTGCCCGCATGCGCGGCAGGATCGTGACGAGGCCGTTGATCACGCCCCCGAAATTGACCCCCATCGCCCAGTCCCAATCGTCATATTTCGTGTCGACGATCGGCCCCATCACGCCGACCCCGGCATTGCCGATCAGCATATGGATCTTGCCGAACCGCGCCTCGGCCGCATCCGCCGCCCGCACGAAACCGGCGCGGTCCGTCACGTCGAGCTGGACTGTCTCGACCTGCTCGTCAGCGCCCAGCGACGCCTTCGCCTCGGCAAGCGAGCTCTCGCGGATATCGGCGATCACCACATTGGCGCCCGCCTTCACCAGCGCGCGCGCGATGCCGAGCCCGATGCCATTCGCGCCGCCGGTGATGAACGCGGTCCTGCCGCGCACCTCAGCCATTGGTGCTGCTTTGTCAGCCGTTTCGGCCATGTCTTTTCCTCTCCGTCTTATGTTTTCGTTCAGTGCGCGAGCCCGAGCATCTCCCGCGTTTCCTCGACGCTCGCGACATCGCCGCCGAGCCGCTCGACCAGGTCCACGCCCCAATGCACCAAAGCCGCATTGTCGTTGGCGAGCTGGCCCCGGCGCAGATAGATCGTGTCCTCGAAACCGACGCGCATATTGCCGCCGAGCAGCACAGCCTGCGCCGCCATCGGGAAGGAATGCCGGCTGACCCCGAACCCGGTCCAGCGCGCACCGCGCGGGATCTGGTTGCGCGCGTAGATCATCGCTTCGGGCGTCGCCGGCAGACCGTATTTGGTGCCGAGCACGAACGAGAAAGGCGCGCTCTTCGGGATCGCGCCCTTCGCCATCAGATCATCGGCGAACACGAAATCGCCCGCCTCGAAGCACTCGATCTCCGGCACCACGCCAGCATCCTGGATCATATGGCCCATCCGGGTGATCATCGGATCGAGGTTGATCGCGACCCCGCCCCAGAGCTGCATCGTGCAGATGTCGAGCGTGCAGATATCGGGCTTGAGATCGAGGATATGCTCGAGCCGCCGCTCGGCGGTGAACATCAGCGTACCGGGACCAGCAACGGCGGGATCCTCCTCGCTCTGCATCCAGGTGCAGCCGGGGCCGGTGGTGACGTTCAGGATCACTGCATCGTTCTTCGCGCGGATCAGCCCGACGACCTCGCGGTAATCGTCGAGCGCCTGGCTCGGCACGCCGGTCTCGCGCTCGCGAACATGGAGGTGGATGATCGCCGCGCCGGCCTCGGCCGCCGCCAGCGCTTCCGCCGCGACATGCTCGGGCCGGAACGGGAAATTCGGATGGTTGGGCATCGGCGCGCTTCCGGTGACGGCGCAGGTGATGAAGACCTTGTCGGCCAAGCTTGCTTCTCCAGTCTCGCGCCGCATTCAGGCTGGCGCTTCGGGCTCGGGAGTCGCAGAATGCGGCGAACCGGACTAGACGGGTCGGTGTGCCATCATTGGGAGTAACTGGATAAGTCATGGCGCATCGTGAAGAACTCTCGCGCTTCCTGAAATCGGCGCGCGCCCGATTGTCCCCGACTGATGTCGGGCTGCCGGCCGGCGAGCGGCGCCGCACCCAGGGCCTGCGCCGCGAGGAAGTCGCCGCGCTCGCCGGCATGAGCGTCACCTGGTACACCTGGTTCGAGCAGGGTCGCGAAGTGCAGCTCTCGGTGCCGATGATCGAACGGCTCGGCCGCACGCTCAGGCTCGATGCGAACGAGCGCGAGTTCCTGTTCGCGCTGGCCCAGCACCGCCCCCCGCCGCTCGAAACCCAGATCGACGAGGATATCCGTCCCGCGACCCAGCACATGATGGACAGCCTTTCGATCCCGGCGCTGATCATCATCGAGGACTGGACGGTGATCGGCTGGAACCCGCTCGTCACGCGCGCCTTCCGCGACTACGCGCCCCTGCCGCGCAACGAGCGCAACCTGTTCAAGATCCTGATGCTGAGCGAGCGTTATCGCAACGATCCAAGCCATTACCGCGAGATGGGCCACCGCCTCGTCGCCCGCTTCAAATGGGATTACAGCCGGACCTCGAAGCCCGAGATCTTCGACGAGATCATCGCCGAGATGATGGAGCGCTCGGAACTGTTCCGCGAATGCTGGCAGGAATCGAACATCCTGCCCTATTCCGAGCATATCAACATCGCGCTGATGCCCGGCGTGGGCGATATCAGCTTCTGGCACAGCTCCTATGCGGTCGAGGGTGCCCCCGGGCAGCGCCTGATCCTGTTCGCCCCGCTCGACGCCCCCAGCGCCGAGCGGCTGGCCAAGCTGGCGGCGGCGACGCACTAGTGTCGTGAATCTGAAGTTCGTTAAGCTATCTAGCGTCACCCCGGACTTGTTCCGGGGTCCATCGCTCCGCAGACGCAACGCCTGAACACCCTGCGGAAACATGGATGCCGGAACAAGTCCGGCATGACGGTTAAACCGCATCGAAAATGACTCGAAGCCCAAGTCGTGCGGCTTCCGGCGCTCCGCTCACTGACTGAAATATGCAATCGCCCGAAACTCATAGCTCTCCCGAACCACCGCATCCGGCCGGCTGCTGTCATGAAACGCAGTATGCGGCGCGCGCCACGCACGATCATGATCGCTGTCGTGGAACTTGATGAAGATCACCTCGTCCGCCGTCATGTCGGGGAAGTACCACCAGCGGTGCGCGGGATTGTGGTGGAAGATGGTCGCCGCCGCCATCTGATCCTCGCCCTCGATCGGCGCGTAGAGCGCATCGCCGGTCGGGATCTCGTCGACATCCACCTTCACATTGGCAACCGCGTCCTCGGCCCCAACGCTGCGGAAATCGCACAGCGCCAGCGGCCAGTCCTGTGGCGGCGCGGAGAAGGTCCGCCACAGGCTAAACGCGATGAAGCGATCGAAGTCCGGCCCATCCGGCACCGACTTGTCGTAGATCGCGCGCGCAATGCGGTTCGCGGTCGCTGTGTTGAAATCGACATGCGCCTCAGCGGCCGGCGGCTGGATTCCGGGCCCTGAAATCACCGGCGAGCGAAGCTGCCCGCCCATCGGCACTACCAGATCGCAGCCGGTGAGCGCCTTGGCGATCGCGATCACCTCACCGGGATAGTCGCGCTTCAGTTCGCCCTGGTCGCGAAAGTCGCGGATCGCACTGGGCTGGCGCGAGATACAGAAACCGTGCGTGTCGAGCGAGAACGGCTCCTCCACCAGCCGCGCGTTGCGGATCGTCGTCGGATAGGGCTTGTATTCGCCGGTGTTGAATTCCTTGCCCGGAGCCCAGAAGCGGCGATTGATCTTCGACGTCGGCAAGAGATAGTCGATCTCCGTCTCCACAGCCTCGGGCGCCCGGCTCGGTTCCAGCAGCGTCGCCATGATTCCTCTCCTGTCTCGATATAGTTAGGCCAGGATATTCTTGCCCTGCGTGACGGTCTTCGCCTCCATCTCCTCGGCCTTGGGCGGCTCGGGGACGAGCAGGCCGCGCTGTACCGCCGGTCGCGCGGCGATGGCATCGAACCAGCGTTGCAAATGATCAAAGCCCTCGATCGGCACCTGCGCCCAGTCATGCCCGCGCACCCAGGGAAAGCACGCCATGTCGGCAATCGAATAGTCGCCGGCGAGATACTCCCGCGTCGCAAGATGCGTATCCATCACCTCGAACAGCCGCTGGCTCTCGCGCACATAGCGGTCGATCACCTTGGGCAGCTTCTCCTCGAAATAGCGGTTGAAGACAGTCGCCTGCCCCATCATCGGGCCCAGGCCGGACATCTGCCACATCAGCCACTGGATCACCCTACTCCGCCCCTGGACATCGGCCGGCAGGAAGCGCCCGAACTTCTCGGCGAGATAGATCATGATCGCGCCGGATTCGAAGATCGCGAAATCGCCCGCATCATGGTCGACCAGCGTCGGAATCCGCCCATTGGGATTGAGCACGACATACCAATCCTCTTTCTGCACGCGGTTGGTGAGCGAGATCGGCGTTACCTTGTACGGCACGCCAAGCTCCTCGAGCAGGATCGCGACCTTCCAGCCATTGGGGGTTTCGGACGTCAGCAATTCGAGCATTGGCCTCTCCTCTTTAGAGCGGTGAAGCATCGTGCGCGGCGGCGGGCAAGCGCACCCGCCATGCTGTCATTGCGAGTGATAGTATCGCCAGACGACTTGCAGCCGCCCCGCCCGCCCGCCAGCAAGGCCGCAACGCGCAACGGCGCGATTCCGGGAGGAGAGAGCGCCCATGTTGACCCTGTACAGCTTCGGACCGGCGGCCAACTCGCTGAAACCCCTGCTCGCGCTCTACGAAAAGGGCCTGGAATTTACCCCACGCTTCGTCGACCCGACGAAATTCGAGCATCACGAGGACTGGTTCAAAAAGATCAACCCGCGCGGTCAGGTGCCCGCGCTCGATCATGACGGCCATATCATCGTCGAATCCACCGTGATCTGCGAATATCTCGAGGACGCCTTCCCCGACGCGCCGAAGCTGCGCCCGACCGATCCGGTGAAGACCGCCGAGATGCGAGTCTGGACCAAATGGGTCGACGAATATTTCTGCTGGTGCGTCTCGACCATCGGCT
>JBDTXU010000431.1:0-3693 GCA_040006055.1 Sphingomonas bacterium
AGGCCTCGCGGCGGCGCATCAGGCCGTTTTCGGCGAACTCCCATTGTTCGTTGCCATAGCAGCGATACCATTGGCCATCAGTGCGGCATTCATATTGGAAGCGCACCGCGATACGGTTGTCGTTGAACGCCCACAGATCCTTGACCAGCCGATACTCCTCCTCGCGCGCCCATTTGGCGGTGAGCAGCTCGATGATCGCAGCGCGGCCAGTGAAGAAGTGGTCGCGGTTCCGCCATTCGCTGTCGATCGTATAGGCAAGCGCCACCCGCGCCGGATCGCGGCTGTTCCAAGCGTCTTCCGCCGCACGGACCTTGAGCAACGCGGTCTCGCGCGTGAAGGGCGGAAGCGGCGGGCGAGGCAATTCGATATCGGTCATGCTGGGTCTCCTCGGACGGCGAGCGCATCGCGCAGCGCCTGGTTTTCCCCTTCGAGCTCGGTGAGCCGAGCGGCGAGCGGGGCAGTGGCCGAGGCGATCTCGGCCTCAGTGAAGCGCGGGGTGATATGCTGCGGGCAGTTCCAATCGAACGCCTCAAGATGGAGCAGGAAGGCGCGCTCGGGCAAGGCGCGATAGCCGGGCAGCGCGAGGCGTTCGGCGAGCGCGGGGTCGGCGGCGAGATCGCGCGCCTCGAGATGGGCGTAGAGCTTCATCCGGTGGCGGTTGGGATAATCCACCATGATGAGCGCGACGCGATCATTCGCGTTGGTGTTGCCGAGGCTGATATATTGGCGGTTGCCGCGGAAATCGGGAAAGGCGAGCGTCTTCTCGTCAATCACTTTCACAAAGCCAACCGGGCCGCCGCGATGCTGGACATAGGGCCAGCCGGTCTCCGAGACGCTCGCCATGTAGAAGCTATCGCGCGCGGCGATGAACGCTGCTTCGTCGAGGCCGAAGCGGTCGAACCGGCGGTGCGCACCGACCTTGTCGTAGAGGCCGGCACTGCCATTGGCGGCCTGCGCGGCATGCACGCTCGGCGTGGTTGCGATGTCGAGAAAGCCATAGGGCATGGCAGGCTCCGCAGCGAAGGATAGGGTCGGCGGGCGGGGGGACTCCCGCCGACGGCGAGAGCCTCAGGCGGCTTGCGCGGCCAGGACGACGGGGAAATCAATGTCGGTCTCAGCGACATTGTTGACATAGTTCGTCAGCACGTTGAGCGCGACCGTGGCGACGATCTCAATCACCTGCGCCTCGGTAAAGCCGGCGAGGCGGACGGCGGCGATCTCGGCATCGCTGACCTTGCCGCGCGCGGCGAGGACCTGACGGGCGAAAACGATCGCGGCATCCGCCCTGGCGTCGCCCGAATGGCCGGCACGGTTCAACGCGATCTCGGCCTCGTCGATCTTTGCAAGATTAAGCCCGAGATAGCTGTGCGCCGACAGGCAATAATCGCAGCCATTGGCCTGGGCGACGGCTAGCGCGATCCGCTCGCGGGTCTTCACGTCGAGCGCATGGCCAAGCGCCGCGTTGAGGCCGAGATAGCCTTCGAGCGCCGCCGGGCTGGTGCCGACCAGGCGGAAAAGATTGGGGACGATACCGAGTTGCTTCTCGACCGCGTCGAGCAGCGGCCGGGATTTTTCGGGAGTATCTTCGCGGGCGGGGATGGTGAGGCGGGACATGGCAACTTCTCCGGGGCGAGCGGCGGGGCGCCGTCTGCCCATTGAAGATGTCATTGCCGTCGTTTCGTGATAATCCGTTCATTATACACCTCACTCTTGCGGATATCGGGACAATTATGGATCGACTGGAAGAGTTGCGGACCTTCGTCGCGGTCGCCGACCAGGCGAGCTTCGCCGAGGCTGCGCGCCAGATGCGGATCTCGCCGACCGCGGCGAGCCGGGCGGTCGCCTCGCTCGAGGCGTCGCTCGGGACCGTGCTACTGCGCCGGACGACCCGGTCGGTGCGGTTGACTGAAGACGGCGCCGTCTATCTGGAACGCTGCCGGGCGGCGCTGATCGAACTCGACGACGCCGCATTGTCGCTTCGGGGGAACGGCGCGACGCCGGGCGGGGCGCTGGTGATCACAGCGCCCGTCGCGTTCGGGCGGCTCCATATCCTGCCGGTCGTCATTCACCTGCTGCGCGCCCACCCCGCGCTCAAGGTTTCCCTGACGTTGATCGATCGGGTGGTGAGACTGGTGGACGAGGGGATCGATGTCGCCGTTAGGATCGGTGACCTGCCCGACAGTTCACTCCACGCACTCAAGGTCGCCGAGGTGAGCCGGATCCTCGTCGCCAGCCCGGATTATCTCGCCGCGCATGGCATGCCGGCGAACATCCCCGCGCTGCACGACCATGTCCTGATCTCTTTCGCCGAACTCGACCGCGCACCGGAGTGGCGGTTTGGCCCGGCCGGCAAGCCAGCGATCCGGATCGAACCGCGCCTCACCGTCAATACAGCCGATGCGGCGATCGCGGCTGCGGCAGAGGGTATGGGGATCGCGCGCGTACTGTCCTATCAGGCGATCGACGTGATCGCCGCCGGGCGGCTGGTGACACTGCACGACGATCACACCCCACCTCCGATCCCCGTGCATCTCATTTACCAGGCGAATCGACGCGGGTCGGTCAATGTGCGGGCGTTCGTCGAGGCGGCGCGGGAGCATTTCGGCAGGCTGACCCTGACCGGCGCCCGATCAGGAACGGCAGGCTGAACTGAGCGAGCCGCCGCGCCGATCGTTACCGCCATCCGCCAGCTCACAGATAGCTCGTCACCGCCGGCTCCTCCCACCAGAGATTGTCGCGGCCGTTGGAATATTTGACCGGCGCGTTCGCCATCTCCCCCGGGGTCGCGTCGTCGAGGCAGTTGATCGAGATGCTCACATAGTCGCCGCCGATCTCCGCGACATGACCGTCTTCGAACGGAGAGCAACCGCAATTGCGGCAGAAGCGGTGATGCCCGGAGAGCGAGCCGAACTGATAGTCGGACAGCATGTCCTTGCCCGACAGCAGGCGGAAGGCATCGGGCTTGACGTTGATGCCCCATTTGCGGCGCTTGGTGCAGATCGAGCAATTGCACTTGCCGGTCCCCGCCTCGAGATCGAGATCGACTTCGAAAGCGACCGCGCCGCAATGACAGCTGCCGTGATAGGTCCTGAGCATGATGGGTCTCCCTTGCGTTGCTGACCTCGATATACTGCCACCCTGCTGACAGCATTGTGTCAGCATGGTTGGATCGAGCCGATCCATGCGCCATGATGGTGCAGCTGGGTGACGCCCACGCGCCTTGAAAACAGCGCGATTTTGCGACGAGTCGAGGAACATGCACGACGAGCCGTGAGTTGTTCCTGCGCTGGGCTCCTTTTGTACGGAAATCTGCAAACCGCCCGGCCAGTGGAGGGTGAAATGAACGGGACCATTTATTTCAGGGCCGATCATGAGCTTGTCGGACGCGTCATCGCCGAAAAGCTGCGCCGCAAGAATGACCGGCAGGGGTTCGACGACGGTTTCCGGATCGTCAGTCCGCGCCATGATGCCTTGGCCAAAAGCGCCGCGGCATAGACAAGCCTGTCATGCGGCTTGGTCGAGACTAGGGATGGCTGACACGGCCTGAGGGCCGTTCCATCCCGGTGATGTGGGCGAGGTCCGGCCGAATTCAGTCCGGCGGCCGGAGCATGCGCCTGTTGTGTCCGGTCACGATTCCGCCAATTTGATCTTCGCCCCAACCTCCGGAGCGATGACGGTTCCCCAATCGAACAA
>JBDTXU010000432.1:0-4712 GCA_040006055.1 Sphingomonas bacterium
CCGATTGCGGACGGCCGACCGCCTCGATCGCGTGGTGGACGCCGCCTTTCGTCTCGGCGACCACTTCATCGGCAGCGGTTTCGGAGAGCGCGTCGATCACATGGGTAGCGCCGAGCTTCGTCGCCAGCGCGCGCTTCTCGGCGACGGGATCGAGCGCGATGATCTTGCCCGCACCCGCGATCTTCGCCGCGTTGACGGCGGCGAGGCCGATGCCGCCGCAGCCCACCACGCACACGGTTTCGCCCGGCGTGATAGCGGCGAGGTTGAAGATTGCGCCGGCGCCGGTCGTCACCGCGCAGCCGAGCAATGCGGCACGATCGAGCGGCATATCGCGGTCGATCGCGACACAGGCATGTTCGTGGACCAGCATCTGTTCGGCATAGGCCGACAGGTTCAGCATCTGATGGACGATTTGATCGCCCATCATCAGCCGCTGCGGACCGGTTTTGGGGCGTCGCACGCTGGCATCGACGCACAGGCTCATATGGCCGGTGACGCAATGCTCGCAATGCCCGCAAAACGCGCTGAGGCAGGTGACGACATGATCGCCGACCTTCACGGTCGAGACCTCGTCGCCGATCGCTTCGACCACACCGGCCGCCTCATGGCCCGGGATCGTCGGCAGTGCGTGCGGATAGGCGCCATCGACGAAATGGAGGTCGGACCGGCCGACGCCGACCGCGACGGTGCGGATCAGGACCTCGTGCGGGCCTGGCTTCGAGACGGTCACGTCCTCGATGCTGAGGGGCGTTTTGGCTTCGAAAAGGACGGCGGCTTTCATTCTCTTCCTTCGTTTAGCGGCGCACTGCTTCTTTCGCCGCGACGGCCGCCGGCAGATCGGCATATTTGCCGAACTCGTTGCGGGCGATCGCGCGGTTGTGGACTTCGTCCGGGCCATCGGCGAACCGCAGGGTCCGCATCGCGGCCCAGGCATGGGCGAGCTCGAAATGCTGGCTTACACCGCCGCCGCCATGCGCCTGGATCGCGTCGTCGAGAATCTTCAGCGCCATCAGCGGCGCCTGGACCTTGATCATCGCGATTTCCTGCTGGGCCGACTTGTTGCCGGCACGGTCCATCATATCGGCCGCCTTGAGGCAGAGCAGCCGGGTCATCTCGATATCGATCCGGGCGCGGGCGATCCGCTCCTCCCATACCGAATGATCGGCGATGCGCTTGCCGAACGCAACGCGCGTCAGCAGCCGCTTCGCCATTGCCTCGATCGCGACTTCGGCGACGCCGATCGTGCGCATGCAGTGATGGATTCGGCCCGGCCCGAGCCGGCCCTGCGCGATCTCGAATCCCCTGCCCTCACCTAGCAGCAGATTGTCAACCGGCACGCGGACATTCTCGAGCAGCACCTGGCCATGCCCGTGCGGCGCATGATCATAGCCATAGACCGTCAGCATATGTTCGATCGTCACGCCGGGCGCGTCGAGCGGAACGAGGATCTGGCTCTGCTGGCTGTGGCGCGAGCTTTCCGGGTTGGTCTTGCCCATCACGATCGCGATCTTGCAGCGCGGATCGCCGACGCCCGAGGACCACCATTTCCGGCCGTTGATCACATAATGATCGCCGTCGCGGACCATCTGGGTTTCGATGTTGGTCGCGTCCGAGGAAGCGACCGCCGGCTCGGTCATCAGGAAGGCGGAACGGATCTCGCCGTTCATCAGTGGACGGAGCCATTGCTCCTTTTGCTCGAGCGTACCGTAACGATGAAGCACCTCCATATTGCCGGTGTCCGGCGCCGAGCAATTGAAGCATTCCGACGCCCAGCCGACCTTGCCCATCTCCTCGGCGCATAACGCATATTCGAGATTGGTGAGCTGCGTGCCTTCGAACTCGAAACTGTCATCGACATGGCTCTGGCCGGAATGCGGCGGCATGAAGAAATTCCACAGCCCCGCCGCCTTTGCCTTGACCTTCATCTCTTCGATGACCGGGATCACCTTCCAGCGATCGCCCTCATGCGACTGCTGGTTATAATCGTCCTGCCGCGGACGGATATTCTGATCGATGAAGGTCTTCACGCGATCCCGGAAATATGTCTCGCGCTCGCTCAGCGTGAAATCCATCTGGCTATCCTCTCATCGGCTCGTTGATCGGGTGGTTAGACCGTACCGCGTTTTCGGTAAAGCGCCTTTGGCCACGATATCGCAGTCTTTCGGGCGGCCAGAAAAAACACTGTCTCTTCGAAAAGAAGATGTTACAGTTTGCCGCATGCAGGCTGGGGAAGAAGTGCGGGGGGAGGACGAGGAGGCAGGTACCAAGCGCTTCCGTGCGAAGCGCGATGCCATCCTCGCTGCCGCCGCCGAAGCAATCAACGAACAAAGCGCGAAGGGCATGACCTTCGCCGATGTCGCGCGCCGTGTCGGCCTCAACACCACCAGCGTGACCTATTATTTCAAACGCAAGGAGGATCTCGCCGCCGCCTGTTTCGAGCATACGCTCGACCGGCTCCAGGCGATGCTCGACCAGGCCTCGGCCGAGCCGACGCCGCAGAAGCGCGTCGCCCGCTATCTCGCGCTCAACATGGAGCGGTTTACGCGCATCGAGCGTGGCGAAGAGCAGGCCGTTGCCGTTCTGTCCGATCTCCGCGCCATGGAAGAGCCGGTGCGCAGCCGGCTGATGGCGAGCTGGCGCGATGTCTTCCGCAAGACCCGCAGCCTGTGGGGCCCCGCCGCCAACCGCGCCCAGACCGATCTGCATGGCGCGCGCGCGCATGTGCTTCTCGAGAACACCTTCTGGATACCGATCTGGCTGGTCCGGTACGAACCGGATCAGTTCGACCGGATCGAGGCCAGGATGATGGATGTGTTCGAGCATGGCATCGCCGGCCCGGGCCAGAATTGGGCGCCCGAGCTGATCAATCTCGAGCATGACGAGCCCGAGCCGGGGCGTGAGGCGTTCCTGCTGGCGGCGACTCGGCTGATCAACGAGCTCGGCTATCGCGGCGCCTCAGTGCAGAAGATCGCCTCCGAGCTGAACGTCACCAAGGGCAGCTTCTACCATCATCTCGACGCGAAGGATGACCTCGTCATCGCCTGTTACAAGCGCAGCTTCGACACGATCGCGGACGCGCAGCATCTGTCGGACGAGCGTGGCGGGAGCCATTGGCAGCGGCTGACGAGCACGATCGCGACGCTGCTGGATGTGCAATTCTCCGAGCGCGGGCCGTTGCTCCGCACCACCGCGCTCCACGGCCTGCCGGGAAGCGTGCGCCGGGCGATGGTCGATCGATCTAACCGGATCGCGCGGCGCTATGCCGGCACGATGATGGACGGCATTGCCGAAGGATCGATCCGGCCGGTCGATGCGCTGGTGGCCAGCCAGGCGTTGATGGCATTGCAGAATGCCGCGTTCGACATGCGCAAATGGGCGAGCACCATGCCGCGCGAGAAAGCGGTCGCGTTTTACGCATCGACCTTGGCGTTCGGACTGTTCGACGACCGGGTCCTGTCGCTTTGAAGAGTGAACAGGGCCGGGATTAATCATCAAGACCCGGATTAATCACCGGGGCTGGACAAGAGCCGCGCTTCGCTGGCAGCGGACGGCTCAAGGAGATTTGTAATGAGCAGCATGGCCGCGTTCGATTGGGCCGACCCCTTTTTCCTCGACGACCAGCTCGAGGATGACGAGCGGATGATCCGCGACACAGCGCGCGCTTATGCCCAGGAAAAGCTCGCGCCGCGGATCATCGACGCGTTCGCCAATGAAGTGACCGATGTCGCGATCTTCCGCGAAATGGGCGAGCTCGGGCTGCTCGGGCCGACCATTCCCGAGGAATATGGCGGGGTGGGTGCGTCTTACGTGTCCTACGGCCTCGTCGCGCGCGAGGTCGAGCGGGTCGATTCGGGCTATCGCTCGATGATGAGCGTTCAGTCGAGCCTCGTGATGTACCCGATCTATGCATATGGTTCCGAGGAACAGAAGCGCAAATATCTGCCGAAGCTTGCGAGCGGCGAATGGATCGGCTGTTTCGGGCTGACCGAGCCCGATGCCGGATCCGACCCCGGTGGAATGCGCACCCGCGCCGAGAAGATCGATGGCGGCTATCGCCTGTCGGGCAGCAAGACCTGGATTTCCAACGCCCCGATCGCGGATGTGTTCGTGATCTGGGCCAAATCCGACGCGCATGGCGGCGGCATTCGCGGCTTCATCCTCGACAAGGGCATGAAGGGGCTTTCGACGCCGAAGATCGAGGGTAAGCTTTCGCTCCGGGCGTCGATCACCGGGATGGTGATGATGGACGGGATCGAGCTCAGCGAGGATGCGCTGCTGCCTGAGGTGCAGGGTTTGAAGGGACCGTTCGGGTGCCTCAACCGCGCGCGTTACGGGATCAGCTGGGGATCGATTGGCGCGGCCGAATTCTGCTTCCATGCCGCGCGCCAATATGGCCTCGACCGCGCCCAGTTCGGCCGGCCGCTTGCCGCCAACCAGCTCTACCAGAAGAAGCTCGCGGACATGCAGACCGAGATCGCTCTCGGGCTCCAGGCTTCCTTGAGGGTCGGGCGGCTGATGGATGCGGGAAAGTTCGCGCCCGAGATGATCTCGATCGTCAAGCGCAACAATGTCGGCAAGGCGCTCGATATCGCGCGCCAGGCCCGCGATATGCACGGCGGCAACGGCATCAGCGGCGAATATCAGGTGATGCGGCATATGATGAACCTGGAGACGGTCAACACCTATGAGGGCGCGCATGACGTGCACGCGCT
>JBDTXU010000433.1:0-3324 GCA_040006055.1 Sphingomonas bacterium
AGCTCGACAGGACCGAGAGCGAGGAATTGATCGCACCGGTCTGCGGTGATTCGAAGAGCCTGCTGAATTGCCCCTCGCCGGTAAGCGAAAAGGCGCCCGCAATGTCTTTCCTGCCCAGCGCGCGCAGTGTGTAGGAGGATTCATTGCGCCGCCCATTGCTCAGATAGCGGCGCAGAAGCGCGGACCCCGACAAAGCCACCTCGTCAATCGCCCAGTCGGACGTGGCGCTCACGCTCGGCAGAGCGTAGACAAACCCTGCGTCGGTAGGGTTGTTTGTCGTCAGATAGATGTTGCTGTTGTAGCCCGCGCCAACTTCGACCTGCGGCTTCACGATAAAACTGCCGAGCTGAACGCCGATCGGCTCATAGTCTGGCCGCGGACGTTCGAGAACGCCGACATTTCTGTCGCGGTCGAAATTGTCGGGGATGGCGGTGTCGACCAGCACCGACGACTCGGTCTGCGCAGTGGCTGGCATCGCGCAGCACGAAGTCAGGACTATGGCAGTTGCGATAGCAAAGCGCGTCATCGTTGCCCCATTCTTTCGAAGTTTTCGTGAGCGGCGCGGACCGCAAACGCCATTGCTGAGCTTTTACTGATAATTGCTGCCGCCGCCGCCGCCGGCGCTGCCGGGCGACGAGAACGCGCTGCTGCCGCCCCCACCGGTGATAGCACCGGTGCCCCGCCGCTTTTTCTTCAACAGCGCCACGCGCGCGTTAGCGACGGCCGTGGCCAGATTGCCGGTCGCGCCCGCGCCGACCTCATTGAGTGCCGCCGAAATCGCGTCGTCGGTGTAGGTCCCCTGGCTCACAACATAGACGATAATGGCTTCGAGATCTTCCGCCGACGCTGTCGCCGGTTGCTTGGCGAGTTCGGTTTTGATTGCCGTAGCGAGCGCTCTGCCGGCATCGTCCGCCGCCATGGGCGCGCCGACCATTGCCGCGCACGCCATTGAAGGATTCGCGCTGATTGCCACTGCCAGCAGCGCACCAGTCAATGCAATGTTCCTGAACTTCTTCATAGCGATGTTATCCCCCAAAACGGCCGACGGCATAGGTTTGCCAGCCCTCAGAAGTATCTTTCCCCGATTCGGATCGTGTCGCCCGGCAGCACGCGCAGGTCCGGCGCGAGCTTATAGGCGATTTCGTCAGTCCTACCGGCTTGCCTTATGTAAACGACCGACTTCTGGGCGCGCGGGGAAAACCCCTGCGCAAGCGCGATTGCATTCAGCGCCGTCATCCCCGTGGCATAGGGGAATTGGCCAGGCGTCTTGACTTCCCCCAAGATGAAAAACGGGCGATAGGTGACGATCTCAAGCCCGATCTTCGGGTCCTTGAGATAGCCGTTCCCGAGCATCTCCTGGATCGTCGCGCTGACCTCGCCGGCGGACTTCCCAGCCACTTTGACATCGCCAATGAGGGGGAGCGACAAGAGACCATCTGCGGTGACCGAAAACTCACCGGAAAGCGTTGGTTCGTTGTATACTGAAATGCGGATCTTGTCGCCCGAGCCCAGTCGGTAATCTTCGCCCGCGCCCGTGGCCTGCACATAGCGATCGCCGGATGATACGACGGGGCCCGCCGCTCCCGCGCAAGCCGAGAGCAACAGAAAAATCACCGCAACACTCAAGCTCAGACGCATGACCTACCCTTTGGATACAATTCCAGCTGGCCGTGCCCGCTGGCCTCCTATTATTTTTACGTTATATTCACTTCCTGTGCGGCTGCAACGAAAATGCTGCATTGCATCTAAAACCGCTGTGCCATTCAGGGAGGGCGGCGTTGGCGCGCTGCAGCTTGACAATGAAGTGCTGTCCCTAGAGAGCCGAGAATGTCCTATTATGGGGGCTGCGCGCCCTAGGGCTGACGAGCCCACTACCAGGCTTGACGACCATCAGCGGCGATGGTCAGATTGCTGCAGTTGCGAAGTGAAGGCCCTGGCGGTGTTTCCTGTCCCGAAACCAAAGGTGTATCGATGGCCATAGGTCGAACGGCGGGCGCTCGACGCGCCAGGCCGCGCACCAGGCGAGGCGAGCGCATCTACGCGATCGGCGACGTCCATGGCAGGCTCGATCTGCTGGAAGCGTCGCTTGGTCAGATAGATCGTCATTCGGCAACGCTTCCGCCTGCCGATTCGGTGCATGTGGTCCTTTTGGGTGACCTCGTCGATCGTGGGCCGGATTCCGCCGGCGTCCTGAGACTAGCGCACGAAATTCAATCGCGATCCGGGCTTCTGGTTGTCCTGAAGGGAAACCATGAAGAGCTCATGGTCCGTGCAATCGACGGAGAGCCCGGTGTAATGCGCACCTGGATGAAGGTGGGCGGTGCGGAGACGCTGATGAGCTATGGCATCGATCCAGCGATGACGGATGCGGACATCATGCCTGCGACCAAGGCGCTCGCGCAACGAGTTCCGCGCGCCATCGTCGATTGGCTCAGGGCGTTGCCGCTGACGGCGCAATCGGGAGACTATCTGTTCTGCCACGCAGGCATTCGCCCGGGGGTTCCGCTCGCGAGGCAGTCGCGGGAGGATCTGCTCTGGATCCGCGAGGAGTTTCTGCGCGACGAGCGTGACCATGGGGTTGTGGTGGTCCATGGCCACAGCGTTTCGCCCGAAGTCGACGTGAGAGCTAATCGAATTGGGATCGACACGGGTGCCTATCGCACCGGCATCCTGACGGCGCTCTTCCTTGACGGCACGAACAGCGAAATCCTGCCCGTCACGCTTGTAAACGACAGCCCGCCCATGGCCGGCCAAGAACGCGTGGCTTTCGGCTGATGTGGTTGGCTCCCCTGGGCGCGGTTTTGCTTGGCGTCGTGGCACAGGTCAGCGCCGTGCCCGGCAAGCAAGCCTCGCCCCAACCCGCACCGCCGATGTCCGTCAATCCGACGCCTGCCAAGATCGGCTACCTGACCGCCGGCCAGCTGGCTGATCGCTGCAGCGACAATTCCGCGGCCGCCAGCACTTACTGTTTTGCCTTCATCACCGGCGTTCACGATACCGTACAGGCCTATGAGCAATGGCTGAGGCAGCGCGAATTCTGCGTTCCCGCTGGCACGCCCCAGGGTGACCTCAGGCGCTCGTTTCTGTCGTACATGGTGGTATACCCGCAAAATTCAGGCGGCGAGGCTGCGTCAGTGGTGGTCGTCGCGCTGAAGGCGGCATATCCCTGCAAGTGAGGTGTTCGCGGGTCAGGCTTTGGCGGTGTGCCGCATTCCGTCCTGATGGTTGTCGAGCCGGGTAGCGGTGAAGACGAGCTTTGTGCCTCGCAGGCCGGTTGCGCGCTGGAAGTCACGGCGCAAGCTCGGGCCGATTCTCGCTTTTGCG
>JBDTXU010000434.1:0-2978 GCA_040006055.1 Sphingomonas bacterium
TGCCGGGCGAGCATCACCTGCTCTTCACCGAGGTCGACGGCAATTTCCCCAACCACCATCCCGACCCGACCGAGGAGAAGAACCTCGCCGATCTCAAGAAACTGGTTGCCGAGAAGGAACTCGATTTCGGCCTGGCCTTTGACGGCGATGGCGACCGGATCGGCGCGATCGACGGCACCGGGCGGGTGATCTGGGGCGATCAGCTCCTGTCGATCCTGGCCGAGCCGGTGCTGAAGGAACTGCCCGGCGCAACCATCATCGCTGATGTGAAGGCGAGCCAGGCACTATATGATCGGATCGACGAGCTCGGCGGCACGCCGCTGATGTGGAAGACCGGGCACAGCCTGATCAAGATGAAGATGAAGGAAACGCACAGTCCGCTCGCCGGCGAGATGAGCGGCCATATCTTCTTCGCGCACGAATATTACGGGTTCGACGACGCGCAATATGCCGCTGTCCGCCTGATCCGTGCGGTGCATATGATCGGCAAGTCGATGACCGAAATCCGGGGCGCGATGCCCGCGATGGTCAACACCCCCGAGATGCGCTTCCAGGTCGATGAGAGCCGCAAATTCGCGGTGATTGATGAGATACTCGACCGGCTCGAGACCGAGGGCGCCGACGTCAACCGTACTGACGGCGCTCGGGTGAACACGCCTGACGGCTGGTGGCTGCTCCGCGCGTCCAACACCCAGGACGTGCTGGTCGCGCGGGCCGAGGCGAAGGATCAGGCAGGGCTCGACAGGCTGATGGCGATGATCGACGCGCAGCTTGCGGCAAGCGGGCTGGTCCGTGGCGAGCAGGCGGGGCACTGACTTAGGCTCTGGCATTCTGCCTGCCAAACCGCCACTTAGGCGCGATGGCCCCGCCACCCCAATTGATCCGCGTCGTCGACCTCGAAACCACCGGCCCGGCACCGCCTGCCCACGGTGTGTGCGAGATCGGGTGGCAGGATGTCGCTCTTGGCGCGGATGGACGGTGGGAGCTTGACGGCGAGGGCGGCAGCAGGCTGGTCAATCCGGGGCGATCCATCCCGCCGCTTACCCAGGCGATCCATCATATCCTGGATGAGCAGGTGGCGGACGCGCCGCTCTGGCACGATGTCGCGCGGCAGGCGCTCGACCCCTGGCCGCGGCGCGTTGCCCTTGCGGCGCATCGTGCCACGGCCGAGCTGGAATTCTGCAGCCCCGCGCTGACCCGCAACGCCGACTGGATCTGCACCTGGAAGTGCGCGATGCGGCTATGGCCGGATTGCCCAAGCTTCTCCAACCAGATGCTGCGCTATTGGCGAAAGCCCGAGGGGATGGAGCATGAGCGCGGCCTGCCCGCGCACCGGGCCTTTCCCGACGCCTATGTCACTGCCTTTCACTTGCGCGATATGCTCAACCAGGTCGGCGTCGCCCAGCTGATCGAATGGTCGAACCAACCGGGCCTGTTGCCGCGGGTCCGTCAGGGGCCGGACCGGGGCAAGGACTGGCGCGAGATCGAGGATGAATCGCTCGAGCGCTTCCTCGGGGACCGGGACATCGATGTTCGCTTCACCGCCGAGACCGAGCTGGCGCGCAGGCGGGGCGGGAGCGCACCGCAGAGTGTTCCGCTCTGACGCCAGCCGTGTTGGCGAATTATGTCACACCTATGCGGGGGTCGCGCTGAAACCCCGTTTTATATTATCGTTATCATTCAGATACTTACAAAAAAGCCGCGACGGCCATTTTGTTGGAGAGCGTGACAAAACTCTCCAACAAAGGCGCCGATCGGTCCTTACTTATCCGGGCTTTTTGAACTTGTAGATGAACTGGTCGGTCTTGCCGCGGATCGTCTTGTCGAACACCATGATGCTGTGATCGTCAGCGGTATTGGCGAGCAGCTTGCTCTCGCCGGCAAAGGTGAAGCCAGCGGCCGTCACCTGCTGTTTGACGATCGCCGGATCGATGCGGTGGAGCGTGTCGGTATCGCGCAAGCCCGATCCGGCCGCTGCGACATGATCGATGATCAGGTAAATCCCGCCGGGCTTCAGCGCATCGAACGCAGCCTTGTTGAGGATGGCAGGATCGACCGGCCCCATGAACTTGTCGGGATAATCGTGATAATTCTGCGCGGTGAAAACGAGATCGGCCTTGGCCGGCGCGGTGAGCTCTGTCGCCGGTTCGATCGCCGCCGATACATTGGGGAAATCGGCCGAGCCGGCGAGCTTCTTGTAATTCTCGACGTCGGTTTTCGCCTCCATCGCATAGGGCTTTGGCCAGATGCCATAGACATGGCCCTGGGGCCCTACGGCCTTGGCGAACAGCCGGGTCCAATAGCCGCCGCCGGGGATGAGATCGATCACCACCCCGCCCTGCGTCAGGCCGGAAAAGGCGAGAATCTCGGGGCCGTGCCGGCGCGCGTCCACCGCCGCATCGGCAGCGCGTGCCGGATCGGCGGCGACGGCTTTGACGTCAACCGGCTTGCCCGGAGGAGACGAGGCCGAGCAGGCTGCGGTTATGGCGGCACCGGCCAGCAGGACGGCGAGCAATCGAGGCTTTGGACGCATTGACCCCTCCTCAGATAGGAAAGCCGAAATCTGGCACGGCCCCACAACTGACGCCAGTCCTTCGCTGCCGTCACGACACCAATGGCATCATTCACGGCACCAACGACATTCCCGACAGGCTGGGCGCGAACCCCAGCCGAGCTCAGCCAACGCAGTGTTGTGAAGCGAAAGTTCGTTCGACCTGATTTCTATTTTCGTCATGCCGGACTTGTTCCGGCATCCATGCTTCCGCAGAGTGTGCAAGCGTTGCGTCTGCGGAGCGATGCGTTCGAGCGAGATTGTGTTCCCCGAACACAATCTTGGCTTTCCGGGGGAAAGCCAAAGCTCGAACGCCGGAACAAGTCCGGGGTGACGATAGATAACTGAACGAACTTCAGATTCTCGATACTCGTCTCAGCCCGGTTTGCGGAACTTGTAGATGAACTGATCGGTATGGCCGCGGATC
>JBDTXU010000435.1:0-4214 GCA_040006055.1 Sphingomonas bacterium
CGCTCCGCCCCGAAGTCGCCTCGGCGATCGACCTGCTGATCCTCCGCGAGCTCAACGGCGATGTCTATTTCGGCGAAAAGGGCATGCGCACCACCGGCACGGGCCTTCGCGAGGGCTATGACATCATGAGCTATAACGAAGCCGAGGTGCGCCGCATCGCCGTCGCCGGCTTCGAGGCGGCGCGGCGGCGGCGCGGCAAGCTCTGCTCGGTCGACAAGGCGAACGTCCTCGAAACCTCGCAATTGTGGCGCGATGTGGTGGTCGAAACCGCGGCGCAATATCCAGACATCGCGCTGACACATATGTATGTCGATAACGCCGCGATGCAGCTCGTGCGCAACCCCGGCCAGTTCGATGTGATCGTCACCGGTAATCTGTTCGGCGACATCCTCTCGGATCAGGCAAGCATGTGCGTAGGCTCGATCGGCATGCTCGCCTCAGCGTCGCTCAGCGACTGGCGCAGCACGCTCGGCCTGTACGAGCCGATCCACGGCAGCGCGCCCGATATCGCGGGGCAGGGCAAGGCAAATCCGTGTGCGATGATCCTCTCGGTCGCGATGATGCTGCGCCACTCGCTCGACATGCCCGAGCCCGCCGACCGCATCGAGGCGGCGGTCAGCGCCGCGATCGGCAAGGGCGTGCGCACCGCTGATCTTGGCGGCTCCCACACGACGCGTGAGATGGGCGATGCGGTGCTGGCTGCGCTGGCACGAGTGGGCGTGTGAGGGGTCCTTTGCTCGATCTCGCAGTGGTCATTCCGACCTTCAACGAGGTCGGCAACGTGCCCATCATCGTCGCCAAGCTCGACCAGGCGCTCGCCGGTCGTGCCTGGGAAGCGATCTTCGTGGACGACAACAGCCCGGACGGCACCGCCGACGCGGCGCGCGCAATCGCCCGGACCGATCCCCGCGTCCGCGTCATCCAGCGGATCGGCCGGCGCGGCCTCTCCTCGGCCTGCATTGAGGGCATGTGCGCGACGGCAGCGCCGATCGTCGCGGTGATCGACGGCGATCTCCAGCATGACGAGACGATCCTGCCCAAGATGCTCGACGCGCTGCACAAGGACGCGACGCTCGATCTCGTGATCGGCTCGCGCTTCGTCGATGGCGGCGGCACCGGCGATTGGGACCATGACCGCGTCGCCAAATCGGCGCTCGCGACACGGCTTTCGCGGCGAATCCTGAAGGCCGACCTCAACGATCCGATGAGCGGCTTCTTCATGATCCGCACCGAGATCGTCCGTAACCTCGCGCCGCATCTCGCCGCGATCGGCTTCAAGATCCTGCTCGACATCATGACCGGCAGCCCGAAGCCGCTCCACTTCCTCGAAATGGCGTACACCTTCCGGGTGCGGACCGAGGGCGAGAGCAAGCTCGATCATGTCGTCGCGCTTGAATATCTGATCGCGATCTACGACCGGATGTTCGGCAACTTCGTGCCGGTCCGCTTCGTGATGTTCTCGGCGATCGGCGCGTTCGGTGCTGGCATCCATTTCGCTGTGCTCGCTGCCTTGTTCAAGGGGCTGAGCCTGGGCTTCACCGCCTCCACCATCGCGGCGACTATCGGTGCGATGACCTTCAACTTCTTCCTCAACAACGCGCTGACCTATCGTGACACGCGGTTGAAGGGCGCGCGGCAATTGCTCGACGGCTGGGTGTCGTTCTGCATCGTCTGCTCGCCCAGCGCGCTCGCGAATATCGGCGTCGCCGCCTTCCTCTACAACACGCGCGCCGATCCCTGGGAGGTTCCCGCATTGGCCGGCGTGGTGCTCGGCGCGGTGTGGAATTATGCGCTGTCGTCGCGGTTTACATGGGGACGCTACTAGGTTCGACGGGCACTAACAGACGAGGCTTAGCCGGGCCGGCTGGTGGCGGCGTGAAATCCGCCCGTCGCCATCACGGGCTGCATCGCCCGATCAGGCCGCTTTCGCCATGCCAAGGCGGAACCGGAGTGTGCGGTTCCTGCCCTCCGCCTTGGCCGTGTAGAGTGCGACATCGGCCAGCGAAACCAGCTCGGTCAGGGGTGGGCCCGATGCGGGGCACCAATGGACGCCGAAGCTTGCCGTAATCCGCTCGCAATCGCCGAAATGGAAATGCTCGATCCGGCGCCTGATATTCTCGGCGATCAGCACGGTCCCTTCCGCCTCGACGCCGGGACAGAGGACCAGAAATTCCTCGCCGCCCCATCGGCCGATCGTATCGCCACCGCGTGCATTGCGCCGGATCAGCGCGGCGATGCTGGAGAGCACCTCGTCACCGTAATTGTGCCCGAAACTGTCGTTCAGCATCTTGAACCGGTCGATATCGATCAGGATGATGCCGAGCGGCATCGGGGTGCCTGCCGAGAGTTCATCATATCGTTCGAAGATGCCGCGACGGTTGAAGATCCTGGTCAGCGGATCGTGGCGGGCGGCGTCCCCCGCCTCCTCGGCCTGGCGCAGGGCGAGCGCGTGCATCGTCCGCCGCTGCTCGACCTCGCGCTGCATCGTGGCGAAGCGGTGTGCGAGGTAGGTGCCGATCAGCAGGACCCATATTCCGAGGATGGCCTGCAGCCATTGCGCCTCAGTCAGCCGCGTCGTGTGCAGCACGATCTCGCGAATCTCGAATTCGTGATGGCCGGGCAGGGCCTCCGTACCCGTCTCAAAATTCATCGAGGTGATGTTGTTGAATTCGGGATGGCTCAATTCCGGCGACACGCGCCATTTGCGCAACCACCAGTCCGCAACGCCGAAATCTGCGGCCTTGAACACGACATGCTGGATCTTGCCGGGGTTCGTCGAGAATTCGACGCGAAGGAATTTGGGCGTGTCGTCATTGGCGCCGCGACTGTAGCGCGGATCGAAATTCTTGAGGTGAACACGAAAGGACGTTGCCGTGCCGCGGTACAGCAACGCCACCTCGATCGAGCGAAGATTGGTGAGATCGAGCCCGTGGGTGCCCTTGTCGCCATCGAAGAACAGTTCGTATCCGCAATAGGGATAGGGGTTGCCCGGGCGGAGATCGCAGCTCCAGTGCAGTGGGCCGTCTTCGTGCGCCGTAGAATTGCCGCCAATGTCGTGATCGGCGATTGGAAGCCGGGTGTAGGATGCAACACTGGCGGGCGTGAAGCGGGTGGTCGACACGAGAAGTCGATCCTCGAACACAATAGCCGCGACGGTGAGGAGAAGCAGAACCACGAGCAGGGCCTCGAACCAGGCATTGGCGACCGCGAGCGCGCTCCGTCGGGCCAGCGCGGCGATCATGCCGCCGTGGCTCGAGAGAGACTGCGATTCCATCCGCCAACCTTGCTCCGTTAGGGCGTGGATCGTCCTACAAGGCCGATGATAGGCCAGCGAGCCTAGCGCCGGGTTAACGGGGTTCCGGGAAGGCTGGCGTGACAGGTCTCCGGATTTCGATGGACCGGCTTTTTGTCGCCTGCCGCCGGCCCGGCTGCTATGCCTCCGCGATGCAGCTGACCCGTCGCACCGTGATTGCCGCGCTCCTTGCCGTTCCGGGCGGTGCGACGGCGTTTCCCGCCCAGCCTCGCCGCACGGCGGCGGCGCTGGTTGCCACGGCACGGCGCCAGGTTGGCATTACCACTGGCTATGATCCAAACTATACCCAGCTTCGCTATCCGGGCGGCGACGTACCGCGCGACCGGGGGGTCTGCACCGACGTGCTGATACGCGCCTACCGAGACGCGTTCGGGCTCGACCTTCAGGCCTTGGTCCATGCCGATATGCAGCACGCCTTCGCCGCCTATCCGCGTCGCTGGGGCCTGAAGCGTCCGGATACGAATATCGACCATCGCCGGGTGCCGAACCTGGCGGTGTTCTTCTCGCGCCAGGGCGCCCGCCTGCCGCTGCCGCGGGACCCCAATGGCTGGCAGGCGGGCGATATCTATACCTGCCTCATCGGCGGGACGATCCCGCACATCGGCATCATCTCGGATCGGCGACCGGGCGGCAGGCTTGGCTGTGTGATCGAGAATGTCGGCGCCGGCGTACACGAGCAGATGGCGTTGTTCGATTACACGCTGATCGGGCGATTTCGCTGGGCACTGGATGGCTGACGGCTCGCCGCCCTCACAACAGCCGTGCCGCCCATGGGACGATCGCTAGGTCGTCAGGGCACGCCGATGAGGCCCTCGCCCCTGGCAGGATAGCTGCGGAAGACTGCCTCGCTCAGGTCCGAAGCGACCTTTTCGTCCGCTCCCTTCTTCGTGCCGGCCGCGCG
>JBDTXU010000436.1:0-28494 GCA_040006055.1 Sphingomonas bacterium
TGCGGTTCTCCTGCTTCTCCATCAGCTCGTCGAACGCGCGGATACGCGCCTTGGACTTGGTCTGGCGGGCCTTGGGGGTCTGGCGCATCCAGGCGAGCTCGTCGGCGATCGCCTTGGCCTTGCCCTGATCCTCGCGCTCCTCCTGCTCGATCCGCTTGACCTTCTTTTCGAGATAGCCGGAATAGTTGCTCTCATAGGTGTAATAGCGGCCGCGATCGAGCTCGAGCACCCAGTTGACGACGTTATCGAGGAAGTAGCGGTCATGCGTCACGAGGATGACGTTGCCGGTATATTCCTTGAGGTAGTTTTCGAGCCACTGGACGCTTTCGGCGTCGAGATGGTTGGTCGGTTCATCGAGCAGCAGGATCTGGGGTTTTTCGAGCAGCAGCTTGCACAGCGCCACACGGCGCTTTTCGCCGCCGGAAAGGTTGGTGACCGGGCTGTCGCCGGGCGGGCAGCGCAGCGCCTCCATCGCGATCTCGAGCTGGTTGTCGAGGCTCCAGCCATCGACCGCGTCGATCCTGGCCTGGAGATCGCCCATCTCCTCCATCAGCGCGTCGAAATCGGTATCGTCCTTCGGGTCGCCCATCTCGGCCGAGATCGCGTTGAAGCGATCGACCAGATCGGCGACCGGGCGAACCCCGTCCTTGACGTTGTCGATGACGTTCTTGGTCGGATCGAGCTGCGGTTCCTGCGCCAGATAGCCGACCTTGATTCCCTCGGCGGCCCAGGCCTCGCCGACGAAATCGGGATCGATGCCGGCCATGATCTTCATCAGGGTCGACTTGCCTGATCCGTTCGGGCCGATGATCGCGATCTTCGCGTCGCCCAGGAACTGGAGATGGATGTTGTTGAGCACCGGCTTGGGGGCGCCGGGGAAGGTCTTGGTCAGACCCTTCATCACATAGCTATACTGCACGGCCATCGCCTGCGGGCTCCGTCTCGATTGAATGCGGGGAAATTTCGAGGGCGCATGTAGTGGCTGGAGGCGAGATTGGCAAACCACATCATGCGCGGACTTTCGGCAAAATTTCGCGAAGTGGCCGCCTTGTCGAAGCACCGCCCTTCCCGGTAAGCGCATGGGACAACAGCCATTGAGCGGCGCTGCTCAGGGCGAATGGAGGTTTTTCAGTGGCTCGCAAACTTCTCATCCTCGCGGCACTTGCCGCATCCGCCCTCATCACCGCTCCGGCCTTCGCCCAGACCGATCCGGCCGTCGCGAAGCTGCGCGACGCAGCGCTGAAGGACGATGTCGCCTGGAATGTCGTGGAAGGGCTGACGACCGAGATTGGCCCGCGCCCTGACGGATCGCCGCAGCAGGCGCGCGCCCGAGAATGGGCGGTCGCGAAGCTCAAGGGCCTGGGGTTCAGGAACGTCCATATCGAGCCCTATCAGCTCGATACCTGGGTGCGGGGGCTGGAGAGCGGCGAGGTCGTCTCACCTTATCTCCAGCCGCTGCGCCTGACCGCGCTCGGCAATTCAGGCGCGACGCCGCCTGAGGGTCTCACGCTGCCGGTGGTATTTTTCGAGAGCTTTGCCGATCTGAAGGCCGCGCCCGAGGGGAGCCTCAAGGGCAAGATCGCCTTTGTCTCCAACTCGATGCGGCCGACCATGGACGGGTCCAGCTATGGCAGTCAGGGCCAGGCGCGGCGTGCCGGGCCGGCTATCGCCGCGAAAAAGGGCGCGGCCGCGATCGTCATCCGCTCGATCGGCACCGATCACGGCCGCGGGCCGCATGCCGGTGTCACTAATTTCGGCGACGTGACGCCGATCCCGGCGGCCGCTTTGTCAGTCGCCGATGCCGAGAATCTCGAGCGGATGATCAAGCGCGGCAAGCCGGTGACGCTTCATCTGTTGCTGACCCCGCAACGGGTGGGAATGCAGGATTCGGGCAATGTCGTGGCCGAAGTGCCGGGCACCGATCCGGCGGCCGGCGTGATCCTGATCGGCGGCCATCTCGACAGCTGGGATCTTGGCACCGGCGCGATCGATGACGGCGCTGGCGTCGCGATCACCACCGCGGCGGCCAAGCTGCTGATGGAGGCGGGCAAGCATCGCCGCACGATCCGCGTGGTGTGGTTCGGCGACGAGGAGACCGGCGGCTTTGGCGGAATTGCCTATGCCAAGGCGCATGTCGGAGAGCGTCATGCCCTGGCGGCCGAATCCGATTTCGGTGCTGACCGGATCTGGCGGTTCCAGACCAACCTGCCTGACAATGCCAAGGTCATAACCGACCGGCTCGCAACGGCGCTCGACCCGCTCGGGGTGGTGCGGGGCGCCAATGCTGCCGGCGATGGCACTGATGTCGAGCCGACAATGGCGACCGGCGTTGCGTCCGTGAACCTCAACCAGAACGGGCTGCGCTATTTCGACTGGCACCATACGCCGGAGGATACACTTGACCGGATCGAGCCGGAACAACTGCGTCAGAATGTGGCCGCCTGGACCGTGATGTTGGCGATTCTTGCCGACGCTCCGGAAGAAATAGGGCCGGTCCCGATCCAAAAATGACGGAAAACCGTGGCTGAACCTTTCCGAGAGATGAATTGCGATTGACGCACGGTTCGCTTGCGTTATGAACCGCCGCTCGTGGTAAGCAATCGGGCTGGCCGCGAATTTTGCTATGCTTGGGAGCATCCGCATGAAGAAGATCGCCTTTGTTCTCGCCGCCGCCGGCCTGATGTCGCTTGCCGCTTGTAATAAGCCTGCAGAGACCACGGTCACCAACAACGAGGCGGAAGTCTCGACGCTGGACAACACCGCTGCGAGCCTCGACAACATGTCCGCAGCCACGACGAACGACGCCGCTGCTGCTGCGCTCGACAACGCTTCGGATTCGGTCAGCGCCGCATCGGACAACGTTGCTGCTGCTGCGAAGAACGGCCAGTAATTCCGACCGGGTTTCGACCCGAACGGTTTTATGAGATACGGAAAGGGCGTCCCTTCGGGGGCGCCCTTTTTGTTTGTGCGGTACGCGCTGAGATCGGATTTGCTTCCTCGGCGAAGCCCCGGAAAGGTAATTGCCTACCTCGCTTATCCTGCCTCTAAGGTCGGAGAGACCTTCCACAGATCGATTCCACCCTCGCCAGCATATTGATCGATCTCGGCCAGTTCCGCCGCGTCGAAGCCGAGCCGGTTCACCGCATCGAGCGAATCATCTAGCTGTTGGACCGTGCGCGCGCCGATCAGCGCCGAGGTGACGCGCGGATCGCGGAGCACCCAGGCGATCGCCATCTGCGCCAGGGTCTGGCCCCGCCGCCCGGCAATCGCGTTCAGCGCGCGGATTCGGTCCAGATTCTCCTTTGTCAGCATCCCTTCCGAAAGCGAGCCCGCCTTGGCCGCGCGGCTGTCGTTGCTGACGCCGCCGAGATATTTGCTGGTGAGCATCCCCTGCGCGAGCGGCGAGAAGGCGATGCAGCCGGTCCCGAGCTCTTCCAGCGTATCAAGCAGGCCCTGCTCCACCCAGCGATTGAGCATCGAATAGCTTGGCTGATGGATCAGCAGCGGCACCCGCTCCTCCTTGAGGATCGCGGCGGCCTTGCGGGTCAGCTCGGGCGAATAGGAGGAGATGCCGACATAGAGCGCCTTGCCCTGGCGGTGGAGGTGCGCAAGCGCGCCCATTGTTTCCTCGAGCGGCGTCTTCGGGTCGACCCGGTGCGAATAGAAGATGTCGACATAATCGAGCCCCATCCGCTTCAGGCTCTGGTCGCAGCTCGCGATCAGATATTTGCGGCTGCCACCGACATCGCCGTGGGGGCCGGGCCACATGTCCCAGCCGGCCTTGGTCGAGACGATCAGCTCATCGCGGTGGCTCGCGAAATCACTCGCCATGACCCGCCCGAAATTCTCCTCGGCCGAGCCGTAAGGCGGGCCATAATTGTTCGCGAGATCGAAATGGGTGACGCCGCGATCGAAAGCGCGGCGCAAGATCGCCCTGCCCGTCTCGAACACGTCCGCGCCGCCGAAATTCTGCCACAGGCCAAGCGAGATCGCCGGCAGATCGAGCCCGCTCCGCCCGCAGCGTCGATAGGGCATGCGCCCGTCATAGCGGGCGGCATCAGCGACATAAGGCGTCGGATAGGGCATCGGAGAATCCTCAGAAGCAAGGCGGGTTCGACAGGGCGCATTGCCCGCTCGGCATCGCCGACGGAAGCGCTTTATCAATCGCCATGAGACCGGTAACAGTCATACTTGTCAAACGGTCGAAGAGCCGATCATCGTCAAAAAGGGGAGCAGGATGGCAAGGTTCAGGCTGATCGTGGCGCTGTTGGCGTTCACTGCTACCGCCGCGAGCGCGCAGGTTGCGCAGGACGACCCCGGCATCCACGAATATGTGCTGCGAAACGCCTCGGGCATGACGGTGCGCTTTCTCGATTATGGCGCGATCATCACGTCGATCGAGGTGCCCGATCGGGCCGGACATTTCGACAATATCGTGCTGGGCTACGGATCCGCCGCCGAATATCGCGCGAAGAACGACAAGAACCGCTTCGGCGCGGTCGTCGGCCGCTATGCCGGGCGGATTGCGGGCGCAAAATTCAGCATCGGCGGCAAGGATTACAGGCTCAAGCCGAATGACGGGCCCAATGCGCTGCATGGCGGCGGCGAGCCCGGCCTCGACAGCAAGATCTGGCATGTGACCCGGTTCCGCGAAAAGGGTGTGGTCGGCGCGCGGCTGAGCCTTACCAGTCCCGATGGCGACCAGGGCTTTCCCGGCGCACTGACGGTGACCGTCACCTACCGTCTTCTCGCCGACAACAGCCTGCGCATCGGTTACAGCGCGCGCACGACGCGGGCGACGGTGCTGAACCTCACCAACCACAGCTATTTCAATCTCGCAGGGAGCGGATCGGTCGAGAAGCAGACTCTCCAGCTCAGCGCGAGCCGCTGGGTGGAGACCGACCAGACCGGCATCCCGACAGGTCGCCTCCCGGCTATAGCAAACACCCCGCTCGACTTCCGCGCCGCGCACCCGATCGGCGAAAGGATCGATGCGAAGCTTCCGATCATGGCATCCCGCGGCGGCTATAATCACGCCTGGCTGCTCGCCAGCCGCAATCGCACCATGGCCGCGCCGGCGGCAGTCCTGACCGACCCGGCCTCAGGCCGCCAGCTCCGGATCACGACCAGCGAGCCGTCGCTCCAGGCCTATACCGGTGACTATATCGACGGCCTCGACAAGGACGCGAAGGGTCGGACGATCCACCCACGCGATGGCATTGCGCTCGAGACCCAGCATCTGTCCGACAGCCCGCACCAGCCAAGCTTCCCGTCGACCTTGCTCAAGCCGGGCCAGATCTGGCGGTCAGAGACGGTGTGGCATTTCGGCGTGACTGGCCGTCGCTGAAGCTTACGCCTTCGCCGCCGGGCAGTGATGGGCGATATAATCGACGTGGCGCGGCATCGTCTCCGCCGACTGGCGGAACAGCCCGGCGAGGCGCACGAAGTTCTGCTGGGCGCGCTGCGGCTCGATATCGTCAGCAAGTGGATCCCATGACGCGGGAATGATCCCCCTGCCTAGCATGACGGCCAGCCAGTCCGGCGGGGCCCATGGCCCGGCATGCGGCAAAAGGCGTCCCCTGCCCCTGAACAGCGCGATACGGTGCGCCAGGCTGTCGGGAAACGCGCGCTCTTCGCCAGCGAAGCGCAGTATCGGCTCGTCATTTTCGATGATGACCTGATGCAACAGCGCGAGATCGCGCTGCTCCGCCAGCTCCTGGTCAATGACGCGATTGAACTCTCCGGCTTCGGCCAGCATCGGGCCACGATCGGGGATCAACGATATGAGCGCCACGATCCCGGTACGCGCGACATCGACCTCACTTGCCTCGATGGGTTCGACAGCCCCGGCTGCCGCGCCAAGCGCGACACAATTGTGGCTCCAGGCGCGCTGCCTTCGACCCATTCGGCGGGAGGTGAATAGATGCCCTTCGCCCTGTGCGCCTGCAAGGCTATTAAGCAGCTCAACCGCGGATTCGTCGGTAGTGCGCCCCGCATCGAAGCTCAGGCTGTGGCCGGTCCGGTGCTGTAACGGGAGCCTGTAATGCCAGCCCATGGGCTGCGCGCCCGCTGCGGAGAGCGGTGGCAGCGCCACAAGCGCGGAAGCGCTGAGCGAAACCTCGCGATCGCAAGGGAACAAGGCGCTCCACTCTTCGAACTGGGTACCGAGCATCTTTTCCGCCAGCACCGCGGACGCGCCGGAGCAATCGACGAACAGATCGCCCGAGATTGTGCGCCCATCCGCCAGGGCAAGCGAGACGATCGCATCGCTCTCACCGGCGCGCGCGGCGTCGGCCACATCGGCGGTCTCGCAGCTGACTCCAAGGGATTGCGCATGGGCTTTGAGAAACGCGGTATAACGCGCTGTATCCAGATGATAACCATAATCCATCATCGCGCGCTTGTCGGCGGTGGGGCGAGCGAAGTGCCCCATCCTTCCAGCGATTGCCGCGAGGTTGTAATCGTCCAGATCGATGGCTTGCCCCGCAGCGCGGGCTCTGAGCCAGACCTGATACAGGGCGACGCCGCCAATCTCGAGCCCGAAATCGCCGAACGCATGCATATGGCTGCCAGGCCGCCCCTCGTGGTCGGCGAAGACCGTGCCGAGCCGCATCGTCCCCGCGCTCGCTGCAAGCATCGCATGCTCGTCAACGCCGATCAGGCTGTGGAAATCCCTGTGTCCGGGCAAGGTTGTAAAGGCATCCGGCTCCTCGACCGCGCAGGCAATGACCGTGACGCGCGTTCCCGCGGCCGTGAACCGCGCCAGTGCGGCGGCTGCCATCCACGCGATCGTGCCGCCGCCAACGACGATAATGTCGCGCAAACGCGCAGGCGCAGTCAGCATTGCCGGTAGTTGACGAAGATGTTGGCGGTCAGCCGGCCAGTCCGTGGATTGGCGACAAGCGGCTTTTCGTCCCGAATATGCCCTGAATGCAGCAGGCAGCTGCGATAGATCGCCATTCGATTGAGAAGCGCATCACAGCCGCCGATCCGCGCATAATGGCCGGTGTCGTCGCCGACATAGCGCTGCGGCGGCGCTTCCTCGGCCAGCTCGCGAGCGCGGATCGCGTCATAGGTGACGGCACGTCCCTCATCGAGCGTCTCATAGCCCGTGGCCTTGTGGCGGTAAAAGGATGTGCCGCCAAAATCCGGCGAGCACAGATAGTGTAACATGGCGAACTGGAGCGGATAGACTGTGTCGATATGGGGCGTGCGCTGTTGCACCGTCAGTTGCGCGGGCGGCATCGTGGTCAGCGAGAAATTACATTCGGCGTTCGACAAGGCGACGTTCTGGAGGCCAAAGGCCCGCTCGATGGCAGGGTTCAGCGCCCGCGCGACCGCCTCGACATAGTTGAGCGGCGCAGGCGCACGGACGCCGGGATAGCCGCCGTCGGGATTGCCCGCTGGCGTGAATGCCACCTCCCAGGTCGCGTAATCGATCAATGCGGTCGGGTCGTTCAGGAGATCGTCGACGATCAGTACCGGCTCGCCCTCCCCCCCGACATGGTTGAGCTCCAGGCGGAAGCGCGGATTGATGCTTAAGTCATAGGGTATTGCGGAGGCACTCGCCATTACGTCCCTTTACGCGCGACGCGCGGCAACTGGAACCCGCGGCAAGCGCCAGGAAAAAAGGCTCCGATCTTAACAGATCGGAGCCTTTAATCCGCCAAACGATCGCAGCGGCGTCCGGTGACCCTTAAACCGCTGCGGTTCCCGTCCTTCCTAGCCGCCGAACTTGGCGCGGATGGAAAATGTGAAGCGACGGTCGTTGATGAACCAGGACCGCGGTTCCGTCAGCAAGTTGTTGTTGATCACCTGACTGGTCCTCAGCGTCTCGTTCAGGAGGTTCGTCGCCTGAAGGCCCATCTTCACATGGTCGTTGACCGCAACGAAGATCGACGCGTCAAGCTGACCGGTCGACTCGTTCATGATCGGCGCGAACGGCACAATCACGTCTCGCACGGTCAGCAGGTATTTCGATCGCCAGGAATAGGCGGCCCGAATTTCCAGCGGCCCGTACTGATAGAAAGGCGTGATGTTGACCGTATATTTGGACAAGCCTTGCAACGGCAACTTGCTCGTGTCGATGTTGGCGATAACACCCGCGCTGACATTCGGGTCGGTATTCGACAAGGTGCTCTGGGCAACCCCCTTCGATTGAACATAGGTAAAGTTCGCGTTCATGCCGAAGCCCTTCAGGAAGCCGGGCAAGAAGCTGTAGACCTGCTGATATCCAACCTCGAAGCCCTTGATCCGGCCTGTTTGCTTGGAATTGACCGGCGTCGTCGTCACGATATCGTATGTCGCGCCATTGTTGGTGTAGTTCTGATGAAAGGTGCCGTTTGTCAGCACGTCATGCAGATCCTTCTTGAACAAGGATATCGTCAGCTGCCCGACCGAAGAGAAGTACCATTCCGCGGTGAGGTCGTAGTTCTCGCCGCGGACCGGCTTCAGGAAGGGATTACCGACCTGTGTGGCCCCCTGCGGTAACCGGTTGTAAATCGGGTTATTGAGGGTCACGTCGGTCGTATCGAGAGTGATATTATAGTAAGCTCGCGTCAGCCCGAAGTCTGGCGGCGTGATCGATTTATTGAACGCCGCGCGGAACTGGAGGCCGTGCCCGACCACGAGCTTGAGATTGAGGCTCGGCAACCAGTAATGGTACTTCGCCGTTCCGGTGATCGGCATCGTGCCACTATTTCCGAATGCGATCGCCCTCTGTTGCTCGGCTGCAGGCAGGGTGCAAAATACCGGAATCACCTTCTGCTGCGGAGGCGACGAACCTGGTACAATGCCGGGCGTGCAATCAGCTACAGTCGGGGGAGTAAAACTCGGATACTGCAAGAGCCCGCTAGAGACGCGAGTAGTCTCGGTGTAGCGCACGCCAACATTGCCTGTCAGCTTGATACCGCCGCCGAAAGTATTTCCGAAGCGTATCTCACCATAGGCGGCATTGTTCTTTTCCGATACCGGGTTGATTTCGCTCGGCAGGAACGGCGTGCCCGCGATGACGTTGCAGCGCTGGGCAAGTGGCACCCAGTTCTGTTGGCACCCGTTGCCTCCGTTGCGAGCGCGCCATTCGTCGCCGATGGCCAGGCCCGCCGCGTTGAAGGCGGCCTGGCTCCCCACCACGCTGCTGGGCACGAAAAGTCGCCCGTCCGGAATCGGGTTGTTGGCAGCTCCGCGAAAGAAATTGGCGAATTCGAAAGCCTCGGACGGGCCAGGTGACCCCCCACCGGCCGCCGGGTTGCCGTTGACGGGATCGTCGAGCCACACCGGCCCGCCGCCGCCCCAGATCTCGCTGACAACGCCCCAGTTATACGTGCTGTAGCGAGCGTGATTCTCGCGATCCGCGAAGCGATATCCGGCTTTGACCGAGGTGAGCCAGCTGTCTGCCGGAAAGGAATATTCGAGATCGACCCGAGCCGCATTTTCGTAGCCGTCGCTATCCTCGACATGATCCATGAACGAGCGATAGAAGCTGCTGTATGGATCGGTGTAGCTCTGATGTGCGCTGGTGTTATAGAAGGTGCCAGCATTCGCCGCCTGATCGATCGGAATGAATTTGATAATGGGAAGTTGCTTGCTCCCCTTGGTGTGTATCTCGACATTCTGGAATGCCGAAACGAAAGTACTGAGATCGACATTCGTAACCCGCGAGGCCACGTGCTGATAATCGAACGTGGCCTTAAACCGATCCGTGACATTCCACCTGAAGTTGGCGCCATAATCATTGGTCTGGAATCGCTGACGCGACACACGAGTAGCATTGTTGCTCTGGAGCGCCTCCAGCGGCGTATGGTTGTTAGCCGAATTGCCGGTCCACTGGTCGTCGCGATAACCCTGCGGCGCGGTGAGTGTTCCGTCAGTAAAAACCCCGTCGCTGCCGAAATTGAAAGTAGTCCCGGCAACCGGTCGAGTGTCGCCATTCCCGGTTACGACGTCTGTGGCAATTTCGACCGCATGCTCGTTCATCGTTTCACGAGAATCGGAGCGCAGGAACTGGAAGGTCGCAGCCATCGACCCATCGTTGCTGCGCCACTGCGCCGCCGCGGAATAGCCGTAACGGGTCCGGTCATAATCCTGCTCGCGCAACGCGGCGCCGCGCGGGATATAGACCTGGCGTGTCGCGGCCGGATCATTCGGCGCAATAATACTGCCGCCCGCCGTCAGCCCGCGCAAGCCGTAGTTCGACAACTGAAGTCCGTCCGCACGCGAATGGATCTCGGAGCGCACGAAGCTGGCGAGCAAACCGATTTCCCCGATCCCGGTGCTCCAGCGGTCACTCGCAAGTAGAGAGACGGTCGGCGCGGATTTGGAAGTCAGGTCGCCATAGTTGATCTCGCCGGTGCCGGCGACCAGCAATCCTTTCTGGTCGAACGGAAGGCGGGTGCGCAGATTGACCGTGCCGGCAATACCGCCCTCGATCATGTCAGCGCTTGGGCTCTTGAACACATCGACGCCACCGAGCAACTCGGCGGGAACGTCGGCGAAGCTCAGGCCACGGCCGTTGTTCGCGGTGAAGCTGTCACGGCCGTTAAGTTCGCTGCGCGTGTAGGTGAGCCCGCGCACAACAACGCCGCTGCCTTCCACCGAAAAATGGTCAGGATCGCTGCCGGCGGCGAAGCGGCTGATCGACACGCCCGGAACACGCTGCAGCGCCTCCGTCACGCTGCGATCGGGCAATGCGCCGATATCTTCGGAAGAAATCGAGTCGCTCACGACATCGGAATTCTGCTTCAGCGCCTGCGCCGTCTTGAGACTCTGCCGAATGCCGGTGACGACGATGTCGGCAGAATTGACTTCTCCTGTCGGGGGCGTGTCCGTCGTTGTCTGTCCAGACGTTGCTGGGGCGATCGGTGCACCAGCAACTGAATCGGGCGCCTTGGCCGCTGCAGGCGTCTCGCCCGCTGCCCAAGCAGGGGACGCAATAGATACTATGCAGAGCGCAAGCGTCGAGACGCCGCCCTTCAATGCAACGCCAATAACTTTGCTATTTTCGGACGACGTGCCCATGCGCAGTGTGCGCGAAAAATCGATCATCAGGTGTTCCCTCCCATGTTAACGCTACCGCCCCACGGCGCGTTTTTTGCTCTTGGCTACCAGTGCAGCGAGGGTAATGTTGCCGGATCGGTTATAAAATGCAAGGCCCGGCCGATATAAAGTCCAACGAAGGACATGAATCTGGTCTTTTTGCGCAACAGTGTGATCGGAAACACACGCTTCGGACCGGAATATAAGCGGGAGGGTGTACAGATTGAGTATCGGAGTCAGAGCGGAAGGGCCCGAATCGGGTGCACCGTTGCGTCGCGTCCTGATCGTCGGGGGGGGCACCGCAGGGTGGATGACGGCTGCGTCGCTTGGGTGGGCACTGTCACCATTGCCGATCGAGGTTGTGCTCGTGGAATCGGAAGAGATCGGCACGGTGGGCGTCGGCGAGGCGACGGTGCCACATATCCGCTTCTTCAATCAGCGGCTCGGCATCGACGAAGCCGACTTCATGCGGCGCACCAATGCGACCTTCAAGCTCGGCATCGAATTTCGCGACTGGGCGCGAATTGGCGATTCCTACATCCATCCGTTTGGCGATTTCGGCCGCGATATTGCCGGCCTCCCCTTTCACCAGCATTGGCTGCGGCTGGCACGGGCGGGTCGCGTGGCCGGGCTCGAGGCATTTTCGCTGCCGATCCTCGCCGCTCGCGCCAATCGCTTCGCGCCGCCTTCACCCGATCCGGCAGCGATCGAATCGACCTTCTCCTATGCCTATCAGTTCGATGCGAGCCTCTATGCCGCCTATCTGCGCGACTATGCCGAGGCGCGGGGTGTTAAACGCATTGAGGGCAAGGTCGCGTCGGTCGACCGTGACGGCGAGACCGGCCTGATCAGCGCCGTGCGGCTGGAAAGCGGCGCCGAACTCGCAGCTGACCTCTTCGTCGATTGTTCGGGCTTTCGTGGCCTTCTGATCGAGGGTGAGCTCCAGGCCGGCTATGAGGAATGGACTCACTGGCTGCCCTGCGACCGCGCCCTTGCCGTGCCCTGCGCGCACGGCGGGCCGCTCAGCCCCTATACGCGAGCGACCGCCCGGGGTGCCGGCTGGCAGTGGCAGATTCCACTGCAGCACCGTGTCGGCAACGGCCATGTCTTCTCGAGCGCTTTCACCGACACGGATTCGGCTCGCGACATATTGATGGCCAATCTCGAAGGCGAGGCGCTGGCCGAGCCCAAGCTGCTTCGCTTCGTGACGGGGAAGCGCAAGAAGAGCTGGGTCGGCAATGTCGTCGCAATCGGTCTGTCGGCTGGCTTTCTAGAGCCGCTCGAATCGACCAGCATCCACCTGATCCAGCTTGCGATCACCAAACTGATCGAACTGCTGCCGACCGACGGCTGGGATGCGCTCGATGCGATCGAGTTCAACCGGGCGATGGACGTCGAATATGAGCGGGTGCGCGACTTTCTGATCCTGCATTATTGTGCCACCGAACGCAGCGACACTGAATTCTGGAACTATTGCCGAACGATGCCCCTGCCCGATTCACTGATCTACAAGATGCAGGCGTTCCGCGAACGCGGGACTGTCGTCAAATATCGGGAGGGCACCTTCCTCGAGCCAAGCTGGCTTGCGGTCTATTATGGCCAGCGCGTCCTACCGGAGCGGATCAGTCCGCTGGTCGAGGCGTTGCCGATCGACGAAGTCGCGACGCGTGCCGCGGCGATGGGGGCGGCCTTCGCCAATGCCGCGGCGGCGATGCCGATGCACGCCGATTATCTGCGCAAGCTTTGCGCCGAGCGCGCCGCATGAGCGCGTTAGGCATCGAGACAGTCGCTGTCGTGGGCGGCAGCGTCGCTGGCTGGATGGCGGCGGCAGTGCTCGCCAGGCGGCTGCCGCGCCACCGCTACCGCGTGACGGTGATCGAAACCGAGCGCGATGGCGACGGGCTCGGCGATTTCGGCACGACGCTGACCGCAATGCCCTCGACCAGGCTTTTCCATGAATCGCTCGGCATCGACGAGGCGCTGTTGCTGCGTGCATCGCGCGGCAGCTTCGCTCTTGGGGTTGCCTTTTCGGGAATGGCGACGCCTGGCTCGTCATGTTTCCTGCCCTTTGGCGCGATCGGGGCGCCGCTCGGGCCGGTCGGTTTCCACCAGCTGCTGACCAGGCTCCGGCAGCAAGGCCGCAGCGTGCGGGCCGCCGATTATTCCATCGCCGCCATCGCCGCTCAGGCCGGCCGGTTCGCTCGGCCGAGCACCGACGAACGATCAATGCTCTCGCAATTTTCTTATGGCCTGCATCTTGATGCCTGGGGGTATCTGGCCGCCCTTCGCGCCACCGCCGAGGCGCACGGCGCCTGGGCGGCCGCCGCACCGTTCGCCCGCGCTTTGCAGGGGGAATCAGGCGATATCGTCGGTATCGAGCTTGCCAATCGCGAGATCCTGCCGGTCATGCTGGCCGTCGACGCGACCGGCTCGGCTGCCCTGCTGAGCGGGGGTACCCTCGGTGTGGGATTTGAAAGCTGGCGGCAGTGGCTGCCCTGCGACCAGACCGCAGCCACGCGCGTCGTGGATCAGGGCGATCCGCCGCCTTTCGGCCATGTTGAGGCGCTGGCGACAGGTTGGCGTAGCGAGACGCCGCTCGCTGGCGAAGCGGGACGGCTGGTTTGCTGGAGCAGCGCTTTCGGGGGTGCCGACACCGCGCGCGGCGCGCTTGGCGTCGGCGATGGTCCCGATCCACATATGGTCGCATTCGAGAACGGCCGGCGTGCCTTGCCGTGGCACCGCAACGTCGTCGCGATCGGCGCGGCTGCCTGCGTGCTGGAACCGCTCCATCCGGTCGCGCTCCACCTCGTGCAAAGCGCGCTCGCCCGGCTCGTGCTGTTGTTTCCGGCGTCGGCCCAGGCGCAGGTCGAGGCTGCCGAATATAATCGCCTTACGATCAACGAATTGGAGCGCGCGCGCGATTTTCTGATCGCGCATTATGCCACCAGTCAGCGGGCCGGCGATCCGTTCTGGGATGAAGTGCTGACCTCAACCCCGCCCGAATGCGTGCTCTACAAGCTGCAGATGTTCGCGAGTGGCGGGCGGATGCCGATGTTCGACGAGGAGATGTTCGAGGAAGAGGACTGGATTGCCCTGCTCGACGCGCAGGGGCTGCGTCCGCGTCGCCACGACGCCTTGTCCGGCGCTATACCGCTGGAGCAGATCGAACAGCATCTCGCCCAATTGCGCCAGGCGATCATCGCCGGGGTGAAGACGATGCCGCCGCACGGCGACTATCTCCGCCGGGCCCATGCCGCCCCGCGCGGCGCTGCCGCATGAGCGCACCGGAGCCGATCAAAAGCGTTGTCATTGTCGGTGGCGGCACGGCAGGCTGGATGGCGGCCGCGGCCTTGTCGCTGCTGGTCCGAACCGGCGTGAGCGTGACCCTGGTCGAATCCGATGCGATTGCCACGATTGGGGTCGGCGAGGCGACGATCCCGCCGATCCGCAACTTCAATGCGCTGCTCGGACTCGACGAGAATGATTTCCTGAGCAAGACCCAAGGTTCGATCAAGCTCGGCATCGATTTCCTCGACTGGGCGCGGGAGGGCCATCGCTACACGCATCCCTTCGCTGAATTCGGCTTCGACATCGAAGGCGTGAAGTTCCACCAATTCTGGCGCAAACTCTATGCCGAGGGTGCTGCAAGCTGGATCGAAGATTATAACCTCTGCGCAACTGCGCAGAAGCTCGGCCGCTTCACCCCGCCCGTCCACGATCCGAACTCGGTGTTGTCACGGCTCAACTACGCCTATCATTTCGACGCCTCGCTTTATGCCAATTACCTGCGCGCTTATGCCGAGGCGCGCGGCGTGTTGCGGATCGAGGGCATGGTCGATGAGGTCAACCTGCGTGGCGAAGACGGGCATGTCGAGGCGATCACGCTTGAAGGCGATCGCCGGATCGAAGGCGAGCTGTTCGTCGACTGCACCGGCTTCCGGGCGCTGCTGATCGAAGGGGCACTCGGCACCGGTTTCGAGTCCTGGCGACATTGGCTGCAATGCGACCGTGCCGTTGCGGTGCCGACGGCGAGTGCCAGCCGCGCCATCACGCCCTTTACACAGTCGACGGCGCACCGTGCCGGCTGGCAGTGGCGAATTCCGCTCCAGCACCGGGTCGGCAACGGCCATGTCTATTGCAGCGACGATATCAGCGATGACGAGGCGACCGCGACCCTGCTTGCCAATCTTGACGGGGCGCCCTTGCGCGATCCGCTGCTGCTCCGCTTCGAGGCAGGCCGCCGCAAGCTTGCGTGGAGCCGCAATGTGGTCGCGCTCGGCCTCGCTTCCGGCTTTGTCGAACCGCTGGAATCGACCAGCATTCACATGATCCAGACCGGCGTCTCCAAACTGTTGGCGCTGTTCCCCGATCGCGGTTTTTCGCCGGTCGAGCGCGATGAATATAATCGCCAGAGCCAGCTCCAGATGGAGCAGGTGCGCGATTTTGTCATTCTCCATTATTACGCGAATGACCGCCAGGAGGGCGATCTGTGGCGCCGCATGCGCGAGATGGCGATTCCCGAAACGCTGAAACAAAAGATCGACCTGTTCAGGAATCGCGGACGTTTTTTCCGTAAGGACGACGAATTGTTCGCCGATGCGAGCTGGATCGCAGTGTTGCTTGGCCAGAATATCATGCCGGCAGGCTGGGATCCGCTTGCCGACACGGTTGACCCTGCATTGGTGCGACAACGATTGAACCGGATCCGCGAAGTTTTCCGCAACGCCGCTGAAGCGATGCCGCGCCTCGAGGATTGGATCGCCCACAATTGTCCCGCTCCTCTCTCCTCCAGCACTGCAACGAGATGGACTGCATGACCGACAATCGAATCCGCAGCATCGTCATTGTTGGCGGTGGTACCGCCGGCTGGATGAGTGCGGCGACCTTCGCCAAGTTGCTCGGTATCGATTACGCCTCGATCACCCTCGTCGAATCCGATCAGATCGGCATCATCGGCGTCGGTGAGGCGACGATCCCGCAAATGGCGACTTTCAATCGCATGCTCGGCGTCGACGAGGACGAATTCCTCCGTGAGACCAAGGGCAGTTTCAAGCTCGGCATCGAGTTCGTCGACTGGGGGCGGATCGGGCGACGCTATTACCATCCATTTGGAAAATTCGGACTCGATATGAAGGGCGTGTCGTTCCATGCCCATTGGCTGCGGGCTCATCTAGCTGGCGACACGGCACCGATCGAGGCATTTTCCCTCAACGCGATGGCGAGCCAGCACGACAAGTTCATGCGGCCAATTCCCAACGGCAATTCGCCGCTTTCGCAAATCACCTATGCCTATCATTTCGACGCAGCGCTCTACGCGGCCTATTTGCGGCGCTATGCAGAGGAGCGCGGCGTCGTGCGGCAGGAAGGCAGGATCGTCCACATTGCTCAGCGAGCCGAAGATGGCTTCATCGAAGCGGTGACACTCGACAATGGCATTCGAATCGAGGGCGATCTGTTCATCGATTGCTCTGGATTTCGCGGCCTGCTGATCCAGCAGACGCTCGAAGCCGGCTATGAGGATTGGTCGCAATGGCTCCCGTGTAACCGCGCGGTCGCTGTGCCTTGTGCCAGCGTGCCGGGCCTCAGCCCCTTCACTCGATCGACCGCGCGCGCCGCCGGCTGGCAGTGGCGCATTCCGCTCCAGCACCGAATCGGTAACGGCCATGTCTTCTCGACGGACTATATGAGCGAGGACGAGGCGACCGCGGTTCTGCTCGCCAATCTCGACGGAGAGCCGCTTGCCGAGCCCCGCACGGTACCGTTCACCAGCGGCCACCGCAAACGGATGTGGGTCAAGAATTGCGTAGCTCTTGGGCTCGCCTCGGGCTTCATGGAGCCGCTTGAATCGACCAGCATCTGGCTGGTGCAGAGCGGGCTCGCCCGGCTAATGGGGATGTTTCCCGATCGCAGCTTCGCACCCGGCACGATCGAACGCTACAACCGCGTCCTGCTGAACGAATATGCCCAGATCCGCGACTTCATCATCCTCCATTACCATGCGACGGAGCGCACGGATTCACCATTCTGGGATTATTGCCGGACCATGGATGTGCCTGAGCGGCTGAAGGAGAAGATGCAGTGCTTCAAGGAATATGGCCGTACCTTCCGTGACGATGACGAACTGTTCAACGAGACGAGCTGGTTCGCGGTGATGCAGGGCCAGGGTATGCTGGCCCACGTGCATGACCCGGTGGCGGATAGGTTGACGCTCGACGAGTTGCACAGCCGCCTCGCACATATCCGCGAAACCATCTCCGCTTCGGCCGATTACATGCCGACGCACCGGGAATTCATCGCCGCGCATTGCGCAGCCTGACGAATCCAATTCGGGAGACCCTCATGCTTATTCGTTCGGCAGCCATTGTCCTGGGCGCCCTTGCTCTTGGCGCCGGTTCCGCCTCGGCCGACGTTCCGCCCGGCATCGTTCATATCAACCAGCTGGGCTTCGAGCCGGATTCGGCCAAGCGGGCGATCCTTTCCGACCCTGCGACCAAGCCGCTCCCCTGGACTTTATTCGACGCGCAGGGCGCGATCGTCACGCGAGGATCGACCATCGTCGCGGGCGATGATGCTGCATCAGGTGACCATGTCCACATCGTCGACTTCAGTCAGGTGACAACGCGAGGAAAATACCGCCTTCAGGCTGGTGACAACGTTAGTATTGCATTCCCGATCGCGCGCGGCATCTATGCGCCGCTCAAATACGCAGCGCTCAACTATTTCTACCAGACCCGCGCCGGCATCCCGATCGAGGAGCGCTATGCCGGCGGCAAGCAATGGGCGCGCCCGGCCGGCCATCCCAAAGAGGTGGCACCCTGCTTCTCGGGCAAGGACGATCGCGGCAATGACTGGCCAGGCTGCGATTACAGCCTCGACGTGACCGGCGGCTGGTACGATGCCGGCGATCACGGCAAATATGTCGTCAACGGCGGCATCGCCTTGTGGACGCTGCAGAATCTCTACGAACGAGAGGCGGCGGGCGGCGCCCCCTCCCCCTTCGGTGACGGCAAGGTGAAAATCCCCGAGGCCGGCAACGGCCGCGACGACCTGCTCGACGAGACGCGCTGGGAGATGGAATTCCTTCTCGCCATGCAGGTGCCTGACGGCAAGCATATCAAGCTCCCGGTCGGCCCGCTCCCGCCCGGCGAGAAGGGGCTTGTCCTCACTGATATCGACGCTTCAGGCATGGCCCATCACAAGGTGGCCGACCGTTCCTGGACCTCGCTCCCCACCGCGCCCGCCGACGACACCCAGCCGCGCCTTCTCTATCCGCCGAGCACCGCCGCAACGCTCAACCTCGCCGCCACCGCCGCGCAATGCGCGCGGATCTGGCGCGCGACCGACCCGGCCTTTGCCGCACGCTGCCTGGCGGCGAGCGAGCGCGCTTTCAAGGCGGCGCTGCGCAATCCGGAAGTCTATGCGCCCGACAGCTTCACCGGCAGCGGCAGCTATGGCGACCGGCGCCTCGCCGACGAATTCTATTGGGCGGCGGCCGAATTGTTCGTGACGACCGGCTCGCCCGCGTATCGCGACGCCGTAACCCATATGGCGCAATTCACCGCGCCGCTGAATGAGCCAAGCTGGGCCGGCGCGGCTGCGCTTGGCACGAACACGCTCGCCACCATCCCCAACACGCTGACGCCGAAAGAGATCGCCGCCCAACGCGCGCTGATTATCGCCGCGGCTGACCGCTTCCTCGCCGACGCAAAACAGAGCGGCTACCGCGTCCCCTATCCCGGCACCGCCTATATCTGGGGATCGAACGCCATGATCCTCAACCGGGCAATGATCCTCGCTCTGGCCGAACGACTGACCGGCGCTGCGCGCTACCGCGAAGGCGTGATCGATGCGATGGATTATGTCCTCGGCCGCAACCCGCTAGACCAGAGCTATATCACCGGCTTCGGCGCCAACCCGGTGCACAACCCGCACCACCGCTTCTGGGCCCATTCGCTTGACCCGAAAACGCCGCCCCCGCCGCCGGGCATAGTGTCGGGCGGGCCGAATTCCACCTCGATGGTCGACACGATCTCGAGCACGATGAAGGGCAAATGCGTCGGCCAGCGCTGCTGGACCGACAAGACCATGGCCTACACGATGAACGAAGTGGCGATAAACTGGAACGCGCCGCTGGTGTGGGTCGCCGCGTATCTGGATGATGGGCGCTGACCTCGACCATCCCGCATGTTCCAAGGACTCGGCACAACATGGCCGGCGCCACTCAACGTCGCGCCGACAGCGATCCCAGCAGATAGGCCCTGATCTTCTCGGTCCGCGCCGTGCTCGCCTCGCCTAGGACGCCACGCGCTGCCTCGGGAAGGTGGTTGGCCGCATCGACCGCGTCCTCGTTGAACACGAGATGGTCGAACCATGCCCGCCACGCCTGCTTTTCCGCAAAGGGCAAGTCCCGCACGCTCATCAAGGCGTGGACAAGCGCGACAAAAGGCGAGGCGGTAGTGTCATAGTCCCACCAATAATTGACCAGTACGTTCAGCCGATCGAACGCGCGGACATGATGCCACCAGATTGCCGGAATGAAGAGCGCATCGCCCGGCCCGAGATCGGCGACCTGGGCATGTTTCAGCGCCTCGGCGAAGCGCGGATACCGCTCCAGATCGGGCTCGTCGGGATCGACCATGGAGACGGGTGGCCCCGCGAGCGTGTGGTCGAGCGGCCCCACGTAGAGATTGGGCACCTGTTCGGGTGGAAAGAGGGTGAAACGCCGCCGTCCCGCCACGACCGCAGCCAGATTGGTCGAAACGTCATAATGCGTCGCGACCCGCAGCGCATTGCCGATCCAGACCCGCGGCTTCGCGCCGGTCGCCGGCAGCCCGAGTGGGTTGGCTTCGCCCCAGCCGGGGAGGTGATCGGGCGCAATTGCGGCGTTGGCGTAGATGGCGGGCGGGTTTTCCACCTTCTCCTCGGCAAGGCGCAGCAGCTCCGCCATGAGTGCCTGGAGCGGCACCTGCTGGCGCTGGAAGTTGAAGCCGCTCAAGTCCTCATTATAGAAAAAACGGCCCGCAATATCGGGCCCGCCGAGCAGCACCTCGAGCGGCTTGCCGCCGGCGAATCCGGCGATATAGCCGGCAAGCGCGCGCTCTCCGGCTCTGCCGGCTGCGACCGCGGGCCAGTCGGCGGCCTGGCCGCGCAATATAATCGGTGCGTAACGGCTCGCGACTTCGCGCGCGAAAGTTTCGGCATCGACCGCACTGCGTTCAGCGACGCGGGCCGTGGTGGCGGCAGGCGTATCGTCAATCATGCATCAGATCCGCTCAGGCCAACCCCACCGGCCGTGTCGGCGGGCGTCGGCGCGGCGCCGCATCCGACTGGCGGCGGACCAGCGTGAAATCGAGCCGCACATGCTGCTCGCCCTCGGGCGCGGCGGCGCCGCTGCGCCGGCGGATCGTCGCGACCAGCATCTCCACGGCGGCCCGCGACATGTCGGCGATCGGCTGGTGGATCGTCGTCAGTTCGGGCCAGATTGCCGTTGCGAGCGTGGTGTCGTCAAAGCCGCACACGGTCAGGTCGCCCGGCACGTCGAGGCCCCGGCGATGCGCGACCGCGACCGTCGCTGCGGCCATATCGTCATTGCTCGCGAAGATCGCGGTCGGCGGATCAGGTACATCGAGCAGCTTCTCGGCCGCATCGAGCCCTGATCGATAGGTGAACAGCCCGCTGGCGATCAGCGCGTCGTCTGCCGGAATATGCGCATCGGCCAGCGCCTCGCGATAGCCCCGCAACCGCTCGTCGCTGGCGGTCTGTGCCGGATTGCCGACGACGAAGCCGATCCGGTGATGGCCAAGCGCAAGGATATGCTTGGTCATCGAATAGGCCGCGGCAAACTCGTCGATGCTGACCGCGAACAGGTCCTGGGAGGGCCGGCCGCTGCCGACCAGCACCGCCGGCACGCCCTCGGCGGCGATCGTCTTGATCAGCTTGGTTGAATCGCACAGCGGCGACGGCAGGATCAGCCCGTCGACCCCACTTTCGATCAGATGTTTCGCCACCTCGATCTCATGGTCGCCGAGATCGCATTTCTCGATGATCAGCTGCACGTCGCTGCGGCTCGCCTGGTCGAGGCTCCCGACCAGGAATTCGCTGAGATAGGCAGCACTCGGGTTGCTGTAGAGCAGGCCGATCCGGTCCTGCCCAGCGCCCGCCAGGCTGCGCGCCGCCGAATTAGGCGCGTAGCTGAGCGCCGAGATCGCGGCATTGACCACGTCGCGCGTCGCCGCGCGGACATTGGCTTCGCCGTTGATCACACGCGATACGGTCATCGATGACACGTTCGCCATGCGCGCGACATCTCTGATCGTCGGGGCTGATCGCCGACGGCGTGTGGTCTTGTCGTTCACGGTAACTCCCGCTCTCCCTTGACCCGTTCATAGCGCATATTTGCCGCTTGGCACCATCTCTGCCGAGCCGGCCTGATCAGGGCGTCCGATCCGTATTGACAAGGTTGGTCAAGCGCCATCATGGTACCGGTATCTAGTGGAGGTTCAGGCCAAGAGTGCGGCAAAAGGCCGGACGCTGATCCCCCCAGGAGGATGGGTCGATGACTGGAATATCGCGGCGCGAAAGCCTGATCATGGCTGCCGGCATGGTGCTCAGCGCCTGCGCGGGCGGCGGCACCGCTGCGAGTGGCGCCACCCCGAGCCCAACGCCCGCTCCCGGCCCGACGCCGACTCCCACGCCGACCCCGACCGCCACACCCACCCCCACACTGTCCCTCAGCGCAGCCGCGGTGGCGAAGGGCATGCGCTTCGGTTCGGCTTTTGCCTGGAGCGGGCCCGGCGCCGATGCGGGATCCTTCGCCAACCCGTCCTACGCCGCGCTGCTCGAGGCAGATTGCGGCGTGCTCGTGGCTGAGAATGAGCTGAAATGGCAGTTCATCCGTCCCAGCGCGACCAGCTTCGATTTCACCAGATTCGATGCGATGCTTGCCTGGGCCGAAAGCAAGAAGCTCGCAGTCCGCGGCCACAATTTGCTGTGGCACCAGCCAAAATGGATGCCCGGCTGGGCGGAAAGCTATAATTTCGGCGCGAACCCCGCGACGGAGGCGGCACGGCTGCTGAGCGAGCATGTCCGCACCGTCACCACCCGCTATGGCACGCGGATCAAGAGCTATGACGTCGTCAACGAGGCGGTGAACCCATCCGACAAGTCGCTTTACCTGACAGCCCTGTCGCGCGCGCTGGGCGGCCCGGAGGCAACGCTCGATCTCGCCTTCCACACTGCCCGCGACAGCGCGCCGCACGCCGAGCTGGTCTATAATGATTATATGAGCTGGGAGCCCGGCAATGCGCAGCACCGCGCCGGCGTGCTCAAGCTGCTCGAGGGGTTCAAGACGCGCGGCACGCCGGTCGATGCGCTCGGCGTGCAATCGCACCTCGTCACCCAGGGGACAGACACTGCGGCCAGCGTCGTGGCGCAACAGGCCAGCTGGAAAAGCTTCCTCGATCAGGTGGTGGCAATGGGCTATAAATTGCTGATCACCGAATTCGACGTTCGCGACAATAATCTGCCGGCTGACATTATAGCACGAGACCGTGCGGTGGCCGATTATACCCGCGCCTATCTCGATGTGATGTTCGCCTATCCGCAACTTGCGGATGTGCTCGCCTGGGGCATGTGCGATCGCTATAGCTGGATCGAAGGCTTCGAGCCGCGCAGTGACGGCGCCAGGCGCCGCCCATGCCCTTATGATCTGAATTTCAATGCCAAGCCGATGCGGACGGCCATAGCCGACGCCTTCGCCGCGGCACCGTCACGACCATGAATCACAAGCCGCATTAAAGCGGCATCAAAAGGGGGAGAATAAATGCGAAATGCACTCACAACCGTTATCGCGCTGGCCACGGCATGGGCCGTGCCGGCGCAGGCCCAGACGGCACCTGCGCCTGCAAAGGATGCAGGGGGCGGCATCATGGACAAGGCGGTCAACAAGGTTGGCGCCAACTGGTCCTTTTATGGCCCCAACCAGTCAAGCAAGATGATGAAAGACGCCGATGTCGCAGGGGGACAGTTCGTCCGCGTGACGGTGACCGCAAAGGGTGCCAATGTCTGGGACGTCGGCGCAATCTCGCCGATCCAGAAGCCGATCGCGGCCGGCGATACGGTCCTCGTCGCCATCTGGATGCGCGCACCCGGGCTGAAGAATGGCGAGACGATGCCGCTGCCCTTGATCGGCGCGAACGGGGCGGCCGCGCCTTATACCAATCTGGTCGCGTCCGACGCTAAGATTACCAATGCATGGAAGCTGTATTACGCTTCGGGCAAGGCATCGACGAATTTTCCCGGCAGCTCGGCAAATGTGACGGTTCATCTTGCGTCCGACAAGCATGTGGTTGATCTCGGGCCGGTATTCGTGCTGGACTTCGGCCAGAACTATACCGCGAAATTGCCTGACAATAACGACCCGCAATAGCGGTATGAGCGTCACCGGGAGAAAGACGATGATGAAGCATCTTTGGGCGGCCGCACTGACGGCATCGCTTCTGGCGGGCACGGCTGCGCCGGCCGCCGCCGCACCGCGCAAGGCCAAGTCGCCGGGCAAGGCCGCGCTTTCTCCCGATACCCGCGCTGCGGCGCTGGTCGCGAAGATGACGCGCGAGGAAAAGCTCATCCTCGTCTACGGCTATTTCTCGACGGATTTTCCGTCGAAGAAGTTTACGGCGCCGCCGGAAGGCCGGCCGGCCTCCGCCGGCTATATCCCGGGCATTCCGCGTCTCGGCATTCCGCCGCAATGGCAGACGGATGCCGGCATCGGCGTCGCGACCCAGGGTGGCCCGTGGAAGAAGCGGGAGCGCACCGCCCTGCCCTCGGGCCTCGCCACCACCGCGACCTGGAACCCCGCGCTCGCCTTTTCCGGCGGCGCGATGATCGGCAATGAGGCCCGCAATTCGGGCTTCAACGTGATGCTCGCCGGCGGCGTCAATCTGATGCGCGATCCGCGCAACGGCCGGAACTTCGAATATGGCGGCGAGGATCCGCTGCTCGCGGGCACGATGGTCGGCGCGCAGATCGCCGGCATCCAGTCCAACCACATCATCTCCACCGTGAAACATTATGCGGTCAATGATCAGGAGACCGATCGCAACGCCGGCAATTCGATCCTCGATCAGGGCGCGATGCGTACGTCCGACCTGCTCGCCTTCCAGTTCGCGATCGAGCGCTCCAATCCTGGCTCGGTGATGTGCTCCTACAACCGGGTGAACGGAGATTTCGCCTGTGAGAATGATTTTCTGCTCAACCAGGTGCTCCGCAAGGACTGGAAATGGCCGGGTTATGTGATGTCCGATTGGGGCGCCACGCACAGCACGGCAAAGGCGGCCAATGCCGGGCTCGATCAGGAATCCGGCGCGCCCTTCGACGATAAGCCCTATTTCGCACAGCCGCTGAAGGATGCGCTGGCGAACGGAAGCGTCAGCACGGCACAGCTCGACCTTATGGTGACGCGCATCGTGCGCTCGATGGTCGCGCACGGCCTGCTCGAGCATCCGGTCGCTGAAAGCAGGATCGACTATGCCGCCCACGCCGTGGTGACGCGGCAGGACGCCGAGGAAGGCGCGGTGCTGCTGCGGAACAAGGAAGCCCTTTTGCCGCTCTCGCGCTCCACGAAGCGGATCGCGATCATCGGCGGCCATGCCGACAAGGGCGTGCTGACCGGTGGCGGATCGTCTTTGGTCTATCCGATCGGCGGCAACGCGGTGCCCGGCATCATCCCGACCAGCTGGCCGGGCCCGATCATGTATTATCCCTCCTCGCCCATGGCCGAGATCGCGAAACTCGCCCCGGGCGCGAAGGTCAGCTACGCGAGTGGTGACGATCCGGCGGTCGCCGCCGAACTGGCGAAGAACAGCGATGTCGTGATCGTCTTCGCCACGTCCTGGGCGGGTGAGAGTTTCGACGTGCCGCTTGGCCTGCCCGGCTATCAGGACGCCCTGATCAGCACGGTCGCCGCCGCCAACCCCAAGACGGTGGTTGTGCTCGAGACCGGCGGTCCGGTGCTCACCCCCTGGGCAGACCAGGTCGGCAGCATCCTCGCGGCATGGTATCCCGGCACGGCAGGCGGCACCGCGATCGCCAATCTGCTGTTCGGCAAGGTCAATCCGTCGGGGCATCTGCCCGCGAGCTTCCCGAAAAGCGCCGAGCAGCTGCCGCATCCGGCAGCGCCCAATGCCGGCGACACGATTTATGCGGAAGGCGCGACGGTCGGCTATAAATGGTATGATATGAAGGGCCTGGAGCCGCAATTCCCGTTCGGCCACGGGCTTTCCTATACCAGCTTCGGCTATTCAGGCCTCGCCGCGAATGCGACAGGCGCGGGCGTGAGCGTGCGCTTCACGGTGCGCAACACGGGCAAGGTCGCCGGCAAGGCAGTCCCGCAAATCTATGTCGCGCGCAACGGCTGGGAAGCACCCAAGCGGCTCGGCGCCTTCTCCAAGGTGGCGCTAGCCCCCGGCGCCTCACGCACCGTAACCGTGACGGTCGATCCACGCCTGCTCGCGACCTGGGACGAAAGCGCCCACGCCTGGCGCATTGCCCCCGGCGCCTATGAGGTAATGCTCGCCGCCTCGGCGCGGGACATCAAGCAGACGGTGACGGTACAGGTCGCCGCGCGGACGTTGCCGGTGGGGTGGCGGCCCTAAACCGGCCCCACCCTCCCCTCTCCTTTCCTTCCCCAGCGGAGGCTGGGGCCCAGTCTCCGCTGGAAGACCTGGACGGAAAGGAGGAAAGGGACGCTCGGGAAGCTTCAGCCTACAGCTGGCGTCTATTGTTGCCGCTGTGGAGAGTTGGTTCACGCAAAGGCGCGAAGGCGCAAAGAGGCTGTGTCCATGGGACAGGTAGCGCACATTCGCGCGCGCCGCCGCATCCCGAGAGAAGGGGCGCTCCCCTCCCGCTCAACAATCTTCGCGCCTTCGCCTTCGCGTGAACCTCTTGAAGAGCTAGCCGCTCAGAGAACCGCCAAAGTTCGCCCCTCGGCGGCACTTCGCCGCGCCAGCGCGATCAGCTCGAGCCCGGCAAGCGCATCGGCGGGATCCACCGGCGGCGGCGCGCCGTTCAAGATCGCATCAGCCACGCCCTCATAATAAAGCCGCCAGTCGCCGCGCGCTGACGGCACCGCCTTAGGCGCACCCTCCCCGATCGTCAGCGTACCAAAAGTCGCGGCCGGCTCCTCGCCATAGCCGGGATCGCCCGCCTTGCCGCCGGCGCGCAGGAAAGGTTCCTGCGGATCGAGCCCATATTTGACGAAACTGCCAAGGCTCCCATGCAACGCGAAGCGCGGCCGCGCCGCGGCAACCAGGGTCGAGCCGGACAGGATCACCCGGCGCTTCCCATAATGCAGCACCAGCTCGAAATAATCATCGACCACCACGCCCGCCCGCTGCGCGGCGAGATCCGCGGTCAACCTCTCGGGCGATCCGAACAGCTTTATCGCCTGGTCGATCAGATGCGGGCCGAGATCGGCGAGCATCCCGCCACCTTCCGCGACGCTCGCCTCGCGCCAGCCCTGCTTGATCGCCGGTCGGAACCGGTCCCAGCGCAATTCGGCCAGCATCACCTCGCCAAGTGCCCCACCCCGCAGCAGCTGCTGCACGGTCAGGAAATCGCTGTCCCAGCGCCGGTTGTGAAACACCGACAGCACCCGCCCGCGCGCCTTCGCGACCGTGATCAGATCCGCCGCGGCGCCCGGGTTCAGCGCGAAAGGCTTGTCGATCACGACATGCTTGCCCGCCGCGAGCGCCGCATGGGCGAGCGGCGCATGGAGATGGTTCGGCGTCGCGATCACGATCAGGTCGATCCCCGGATCGGCAATCAGCGCTTCGGCGCTCGCCACCACCGCAACGCCCGGATGATCGTGCGCGACCTGATCAGCCCGCGAGGTAACGATCGCCGCGAGCTTCAGCCGCTCAACCGCTGCCACCAGCGGTGCATGGAAGCTTGCCCCGGCGAGGCCATAGCCGATCACCCCCACATTGATGGGGCCATTTGGGATTAGGCTCACGCCACCACCACAGGTGGGTCGTCTCCGCCCACCGCTTCGCCATCACCCCCACCGGGCCGGTGATCGAGATATTCGCGCCACATCAGGATCAGCACCGCCATCGTCGCCGGACCGACGAACAGGCCGAGCAGCCCGAACGTCTCCACCCCGCCAAGGATGCCGATCAGCACCCAGACGAACGGCAGCCGCGTCGCCCCGCCGATCATCACCGGCCTGATGAAATGATCGGCGATGGCGACCACCGTCAGCCCGATCACCACTACCGCGATCGCGCCGCCGACTGAATCCTGGCCGAGCAGCAGCAACGCCACAATGGCGAACATCAAGGCGGCGCCGAACGGGATCATCGCCGCCACCGCGGTCAGCGCGCCAAGCAGGATCGGGTGCGGTACGCCGAGCATGACATAGACGATCGTCATCACAGCGCCCTCGCCAATGCCCACCAGCACCAGCCCGTCGATCGTGCCGCGCACCGAGCGGATCGCCTGCACGCCAATCCGCTCGCCGGCCGCGCCGAACAACAGGTCGCCGGCGCGCTCCGCCTGCGCGACGATCGAATCCCGGTCGCGCAGCAGGAAGAACAAAGTCAGGAGCGTGAAGGCGAAGATCACGCTGCGATGGAGCAGCCCCTTGCCGATCAGCTGCGAATGGTCGTGCCAGGCAGCGCCACTCAAAGTCCGGATCTGCAGTGCGGCGCTTTCCGGCGTGGCCAGATTGGCTTCCCACCAATGCTTCAGCGTATCGCTGGCGAACGGCACCTGGCTGACCCAGCCGGGCACCGGCACGCCGTTCGCGCGCGCCGAGGCGATCCAGGTCATGACATCCTGCGCCTCACGCGCGGCCTGGGCGATACCAATCACGATCGGCACCAGCACCAGCAATGCGACCACCAGCGTGATAAGGGCCGGAATCGCAACCCGGCTCGCGGCAAGCCCGGGACGCAGGGCGCGCAACCGCAGCAGCAGCGGATCGACCGCCACCGCAATCACCAGCGCCCACACGAGTGCGGCCACAAAGCCCGAGACGACCCAAAGGGCAAGCAGGCCAAGGGCTGACGCGAGCACGATCCGGGCGACGCTCTGGGCTTTTGCGGGGCTCTGGGTTGTTTCGGGCGGCGGGGTGGGCTGGGTGTCGATCTGGTCCATGAGCGGAGGTTTAGCAGCGCGCGCGGGATTTGGTAGCGGTGCGTTTGTGCCGCACATGCCTTCGCAACTGGCGCGCGCCGGGAGACCCCGAGGGAACCAGGATGTGGCGAGCAAGGCGATTCAGGGGCCGAAACTGGCGCCGCAATGCCCGAAAATACGGCAACCTCACCAGATCGCCAGGAGATCGGACGTTCGATAGTTTTGAAATGACGCAAATTCTGGTGATTCCGACCCAAAGAGTGAAATAGTACGCTGGGCGGTGTCAATTTTGAAGTGCAACACTGCCGGCTTGGGTAGCACTGGCGG
>JBDTXU010000437.1:0-2127 GCA_040006055.1 Sphingomonas bacterium
GCTTCCAGGGATTGTTCGCCTTGTGCACGTCCTGGCTGGCGACATTGTCGAGATGGGCGGTCGCGATCTTCGTTTCGAGCGCCATCACCCGATCAGCGCGGGCGGCTGGATCGCTCATCCCGGCGAGTGTGAAGATCTTCGCCAGATAGGCCTTATAAGCAGTGCGGATCTGCGCCATCTGCGGTGTGGCCGACAGGTAGTAATCGCGCTCGGGCAGGCCGATACCGCCCTGGAGCAGATAAGGCACTTCCTTCGAGGGGTCACCGAGCGCCTGGGTGACGAACAGGCCGAACAGATGCTCGGTGTGGAAATTGGTTGCGTTGAGCGGATCGACATCGGCGCGCAGATCGGCACCGAGCGCCTTGGCAAGCGCCGCCTTGTCGGCGATCGCCGCGATCGCATCGAGCTCGGGCTTGATCGGAGCGAGGCCACGCTTCTCGATTCCGGCGGTATCGAGATAGGCGTTGTAATAATCGGCGATCTTGCGTTGGTCGGTTCCCGCCGCCGCATTGGCCTTGGCGGCTTCGGCGATCAGCTGCGCGTTGCGCTGCTCGGCGATATTGAACACCTGCAGGAAAATGCCCGTGCTCGCGCGATCCGCCGGAATCTCGGTCTTCGCGCGCCAGGCGCCACTGGCATATCCATCGAAATCGTCGCCCGGCTTCACCGCCTTGTCGATGCCCGCCTGATCCACGCCGATCTCCGCGCCGGCGACATGAGTGGGGGCGCTTGGCGTACAGGCGGTGGTGGCGAGCAAGGCGGCAAGCAGGATCGTGGAACGCTTCATGGGATGACCTCTCAAGGGTGTATGGCGGGTGGAATACACTTGCGTTTTTGGTAACGCCAGATACCTGTCTGCGCCTTCGAGCATCGCCCCCGCGAAGCCAGGGAGCCGCCGCGTCGCTTCCCATCCGCGGCGACGCTGGTTAGGCAGTGCCCAGATGAGGATGCAATCATGAGCGCGCCTGTGCTCGACACCAAGCTGGTCGCCGAGAGCGACACCTTCCGCGCCAACGCAGCGCATAATCGTGCCCTTGCCGAACGACTGCGCGCCGACGTCGCCAGGGCGGCCTTGGGGGGGACCGAGAAAAGTCGCGAACGACACGTCTCGCGCAACAAACTGCTGCCGCGCGACCGGGTTGAGCGGTTGCTTGATCCGGGCTCGCCGTTCCTGGAGATCGGCCAGCTTGCCGCGTTCGACCTGTATGAGGGCGAGGTTCCGGGTGCCGGGATGATCGCCGGCATCGGCTGCGTTTCCGGACGGCAATGCATGATCGTGTGCAACGACGCGACGGTGAAGGGTGGCACCTATTATCCGCTGACCGTGAAGAAGCATCTGCGCGCGCAGGAGATCGCGGAGGCCAACCACCTGCCCTGCATCTATCTGGTGGACAGCGGCGGGGCGAACCTGCCGCACCAGGATGAGGTCTTCCCCGACCGCGACCATTTCGGGCGGATATTCTTCAACCAGGCGACCATGTCGGCCAAGGGCATCCCGCAGATCGCCTGTGTGATGGGTAGCTGCACCGCCGGCGGCGCCTATGTGCCGGCGATGTCCGACGAGAGCGTGATCGTACGCAACCAGGGCACGATCTTCCTCGCGGGCCCGCCTCTGGTGAAGGCGGCGACGGGCGAGGTGATCTCGGCCGAGGAGCTTGGCGGCGCGGACACGCATGGCCGGAAATCGGGCGTGGTCGATCATGTCGCTGAGAATGACGAGCATGCGCTGACGATCGTGCGCGATATCGTCTCGACGCTTGCGCCGCAGGTGATGGCCGACGTGAACCTCAAGGAGCCGCGCCCGCCGAAATTCGATGCCGAGGATCTGTACGGGATCGTGCCGAGCGATGTCCGTGCGCCCTATGATGTGCATGAGGTGATCGCGCGGCTGGTCGACGGCAGCGAATTCCATGAGTTCAAGGCGCTTTACGGCAGCTCACTGATCTGCGGCTTTGCCCATATCTGGGGGATTCCGGTCGCGATCCTGGCCAATAACGGCGTGCTGTTCTCGGAGAGCGCCGTGAAGGGCGCGCACTTCATCGAGCTCGCCTGCCAGCGGCGCATTCCGTTGCTGTTCCTGCAGAATATCTCCGGCTTCATGGTCGGTGGCCGCTACGAGGCGGAAGG
>JBDTXU010000438.1:0-13843 GCA_040006055.1 Sphingomonas bacterium
TGGCCTTTATCGCCCAGCTCGGCATCGTCGTCCCGATCCTGTGGCGCGGCTGGCGCACGCGAAGCAATTACCTGTGGATGTTCGCGATCGCCTGGGCGGCGCCGATCATCTTCGCCTGTTTCAGGGTGGCGAACGCGCTGAATATGGTCGGCTGGAGTTTCTGGCTCGACAATTCGACGATCCTGACGGTGACGGTCGAGGCCTTGTTCTCGAGCCTTGCGATCGCCTACCGCATCCGCCTGCTGAGCAACGAGCGCGACGAGGCCCGTGCGCGGGAAATCGCGGCGAGCCTGCTCGCCGATACCGATCCGCTGACCGGCCTGCTCAACCGCCGCGCCTTTCTGCGCCACGCGATCGGCCGCGAGGGGGACCAGACGCTGTTGCTCGCCGATATCGACCATTTCAAGCGGGTGAACGAGATGATCGGCCATGATGGCGGCGATGAGGTACTGCGCGTTTTCGCGCGCACCTTGCGCCAGGCGGTATCATCCTCGGCGCTGGTCGCGCGGATTGGCGGCGAGGAATTCGCGATCGTGGCGCCGACCGCAACCGCGGTCGCGCCCGAGGATATATTGGCACGGCTGCGCGCCGGGCGGATGCCATTCGACCTCAAGGTGACCGCGAGTATCGGCGCCTGCACCGGTCCGCTGATGGATGAAAGCGACTGGAAAGCGCTCTATCGCGGTGCCGATCGCGCTTTGTTCGAGGCCAAGGCCGACGGGCGCGACAGGGTGCGCGGGAGAACCATTGCCCCGGTCGATCCGATCCGGAGCGAAATCGCCGCCTGAGCGCCGCTTGCCGGAGCGCATGTGCGCCTTTATGGTGAACGGATTGGAGGAGCGCCCGTGCGTAATCGTCGACTTGGCCTGGGTCTGGCGGCAGCCGCGCTGCTGGTTATAGGCGCGCGCCATCCGTCAGCAAACATCAATATCCTCACCCATGACGAGTGCGACCACTCGCCGCACCGCCTCCAGGCGGCGCTCGACACCGGGCTGTTCGCGGTCTCGCTGCTGATTACCTGGACGACGAAGAGCATCGCCTGACGCTTGCGTGGGGTGGGGCGTCTCCCTACACCTTTTCCATGACCGACCCCGAAAGCGCCTGGCGCAATTCCTATCGCCATCCCACGCGCTGGGATTCGGAATTCCCGCCGCTTTCGATGGTCGATTTCTTCGATCAGGCAGCGGCCCGGGGCGGCGATGCGCCGCTGATCGATTTCCTCGGGCGACACTATAGCTATGCGGAGACGCTTGACGGCGCCAACCGGGTCGCGGCCGGGCTGAAGGCGCTAGGCTATGGGCCCGGCGACCGGATCGGCCTGTTCCTGCCCAATGTGCCGCATTACGCCGCGGCCTATTACGGCATCCTCAAGCTGGGCGCGACGGTGGTAAATTTCTCGCCGCTCTATACCGTCGCCGAGCTCGAGCATCAGGTCGCGGACTCGGGAACAAAGCTGTTGTTCACCCTGTCCGCCAGCGCATTGCTCCCCACCGCGCTCGCGGTGCTTGAGGGCAGCACGTTGGAACGGCTCGTGGTCGGATCGGTCGCGGGCGCGCTCCCTGCGGCCAAGTCGATGCTCTACCGGCTGTTCAAGCGCAGCGAAGTGACGAAACGGCCCGTCGATCCGCGCATCACGACCTTTTCGGCATTGATCGCCAATGACGGCGCCTGCCCCGCCCCTGTGATCGATCCGGTCACGGATGTCGCGCTGATCCAATATACCGGCGGCACCACCGGCACGCCCAAGGGCGCGATGCTCACCCACCAGAATCTGTCGGCCAATGCGCGGCAGGTGATGGGGCTCGATCCGCACCCCGAGATGCATGATCGCATCCTCGGCGTGTTGCCGCTGTTCCACGTCTTCGCCAATACCTGTGTGCTGAACCGCACCGTCCACAATGGCGGCTGCATCGTGATGCTGCCGCGCTTCGACGCGGGGCAGGTGCTCGCGGCGATCAACCGGACCAAAGCGACCGCGTTGCCCGGTGTGCCGACCATGTATCAGGCGCTGCTCGATCATCCGAAGATCGGCGCAACCGATTTCGCGTCGCTGCGGATCTGCATTTCGGGCGGAGCGCCGCTGCCGGCCGAGCTCAAGGCGAAGTTCGAGGCGGCGACCGGTGCGGCCGTGGTCGAGGGCTATGGCCTCTCGGAAAGCTCGGGCGTGATCTCCGCCAATCCTTATGAAGGCGAAGGCAAATCGGGCACGATCGGCCAGCCCATCCCCGGCACGCATGTGTGCCTGGTCGACAAGGGCGACCCCAGCCAGCCAGCGCCCGAAGGCGAACCGGGCGAAATCCTCGTCTCGGGGCCGCAGATCATGAAGGGCTATTGGAATCGCCCCGAGGCCGATGCCGAAGTGTTCGTGAACGGTCCTGCCGGGCGAATCTGGCTGCGCACCGGCGATGTCGGGACGATCGACGGCGACGGCTTCATCCGCATCGTCGACCGGCTGAAGGACATGATCGCGGTTTCAGGCTTCAAGGTGTTTCCAAGCCAGATCGAAGCGGTGCTCCATCATCATCCGGCGGTGAAGGAAGCGATGGTGATCGGCCTGCCCGATAAGTATCGCGGCGAACATCCCCGCGCCTATGTGACGCTGAACGACGGGGCCGTGGCGACCAGCGAGGAATTGCGCGACTGGCTGAACCCGCAGATCGGCCGGCATGAGCGAGTCGATGAGGTGGTGATCCGGTTGACCATGCCCAAGACGATGATCGGAAAGCTCAGTCGCAAGGATCTGGTGGCCGAGGTGATGGCAGGGCAGGCCTGAACTCCCCTCCCGCTTGCGGGAGGGGTCGGGGGAGGGCTTGTTGCCAAGGACGGCGCCAGTTGGACACGCCCTCCCCTAGCCCCTCCCGCTTGCGGGAGGGGAATTCGCCGCCAATCCTTGACCCCCCTCGCCCGCCTGCCGCATAGCGGTGCGATGGATACTCCGATAGAAGAGCTGTCGTTCGAGGACGCGCTGAAGGAGCTCGAGGCGATCGTCTCGCGGCTCGAAAGCGGCGATGCGCCGCTCGACCAGGCGATCAGCCTTTACGAACGCGGCGACCGGCTCAGGCGGCGTTGTGCGGAGCGGCTCGACGCGGCGCAGGCGCGGATCGAGGCGATCCGGCTCGATGGCGAAGGCCGTCCAACAGGCGTCCAGCCCTTTGCTGCCGGCTGATCCGATGGCGGCCGCCTCCCTGTCGCTCAAGGCAGCGCTGACCCAGGTCGGCGCGGATATCGACCGGCGCCTCGACGTCTTTCTCGCGATCCCCGATGATCCGCGGGCGAACCTATACCGCGCGATGCGTCACTCGGCGATCGGCGGCGGCAAGCGGCTCCGCCCGCTGCTCGTCTTCGCGACCGCGCGGCTGTTCGGCGTCGATCGCGATTGTACGGGGCGCGCTGCGACTGCGATCGAGTGCATCCATGTCTATTCGCTGATCCACGACGATCTGCCGGCGATGGACGATGACGATATGCGCCGCGGCAAGCCGACAGCGCACAAGATCTTCGGCGAGGCGGCGGCTATCCTGGCCGGCGACTCGCTGCATGCGCTTGCGTTCGAGATTCTCGCCGATCCGGCGACTCATCCAGATCCGTTCGTCCGCGCCGAGCTTGTGCTCGATCTCGCCCGCGCTGCGGGGCCTTCGGGTATGGCCGGCGGGCAGATGATGGATATCGAGGCCGAGAAATCCAGCTTCGATTTGCCGACCGTCACGCGCCTCCAGGCAATGAAGACGGGCGCCCTGATCGCCTGCTCGGTCGAGGCTGGCGCTATCCTCGGACGGATACCGCCGGAGGGGCGCACCTCGCTGCGCGGCTATGCCCGCGACCTTGGCCTCGCCTTCCAGATTGCCGATGACATTCTCGATGTCGAGGGCACTGAAGAGGCGGTGGGCAAGAAGGTCGGCAAGGACCAGGGTGCCGGCAAGGAGACCTTCCTGTCGCTGCTCGGTCTGCCCCGCGCACGCGAGCAGGCGCGGATGCTCGTCGATCAGGCGATCCAGCATCTGCACAATTATGGCCCGGAAGCCGATCTGCTGCGCGAAATCGCGCGGTTCACGCTCGAGCGGGATCGGTGATCCTTCCAAAACCGATGTCGACGGAAAAGAAGGGGGCGACCATAAGATGACCATGCGCACCGGTGTTTATCCCGGCACCTTCGATCCCGTGACGCTCGGGCATATGGACATCATCCGGCGTGGTGCGAAGCTGGTCGACCGGCTGGTGATCGGCGTGACCACCAACCCCTCCAAATCGCCGATGTTCAATCTCGAAGAGCGCATGACGATGGTCCAGCGCGAGGTGGCCGAGATCGGCGGCGAGATCCATGTCGTCAGCTTCGATTCGCTGCTGATGGATTTCGCCGAGCGCGAGGGCGCCCGGGTGATCATCCGCGGCTTACGCGCCGTCGCCGATTTCGAATATGAATATCAGATGGCGGGGATGAACCAGCAGATCAATCCCAGGGTCGAGACCGTGTTCCTGATGGCCGATGTCTCACTGCAGCCGATCGCGAGCCGGCTGGTGAAGGAAATCGCGCTGTATGGCGGGCCGATCCACCGGTTCGTGCCGCCGACCGTCGCGACGGAGGTGGCGGCACGGGTCGCGGCAATCGGCCGCAAGGGTTCGTAAGGCGCGATTTCGAAGCTCTGCCACACGAGTGCCACGGTTGGGTTGGATGACCCTGGTTTCGAGCGGGCTATGTTCAGATTGGCGCAAGCGGGGATTTGCTCTAAGCGCCCATTAAAGCCCGAGCCTATGGGCCAAGCCTTACGGGGATGTGATGCGTTTTATTGCCAGCCTGATCCTGTGTGTATCTGTCCTTATTGCCGGGCCCGCGTTCGCGCAGAATATGGACGTCCAGATTGCGGGTCGTCCACCTGTGCCGTCGATGACCGACCCCGAGAATCTGCTCTATCTCGATCTGTCCGATGGCGGCCGGGTCACGATCTGGCTGCGGCCCGATGCAGCGCCGCTGATGGTGGAGCGGATCAAGACGCTCACGCGCCAGCATTTCTATGATGGCCTCGCCTTTCACCGCGTGATCGACGGTTTCATGGCACAGGGCGGTGACCCCAAGGGCGACGGTACCGGCGGATCGACGCTGCCCGACATGAAGGCCGAGTTCAATTTCCTGCCCCATGTGCGCGGTGCCGTTTCGGCGGCGCGGACGGCGGACAAGGAAGACAGCGCCAACAGCCAGTTCTTCATCGTGTTCCAGCCAAGGCTGAGCCTCGACCATAAATACACGGTGTTCGGCCGGGTGATCGACGGCATGCAATATGTCGATGCGATCACGCGCGGCGAGCCGCCGGCGCGACCCACCAAGATCCTCCACGCCTATGTCGCGGCGGATAATCCGCCGGCCTATACGCCGCCGCCGGTCGAGGCCGCGCCGACGCTCGAGCCGACGCTGACACTGCCGAGCAGCAAGCCGGCACCCCTGGTGGTGAAGGTAAAGCCGGCACCGGCAAAGCCTGCCCCGGCAAAGCCGGCCAAGAAGGCGGCGCCGAAGAAGTAAGTGCCGTCTCGTTTTCCGGGATGACCGGATGAAGGTTGATCTTTTCGACTTCGACCTGCCGCCCGAGCGGATCGCGCTTCGCCCCGCGTCGCCGCGCGATTCAGCGCGCATGCTCGTGTTGGACGGCGAGGCGACGCGCGACATGATGGTCGCGGACCTGCCGGACCAGCTCCGGGCGGGCGACCTGCTCGTCTTTAACGACACCCGCGTCGTCCCAGCCCAGCTCGAAGGAACGAAGGGGAACGCCCGCATCGGCGCGACACTCCACAAGCGCGAGGGGCCGCGGCGCTGGCGTGCCTTTGTCAAGAATGCCAGGCGACTGCGCGAAGGCGATACGGTGGATTTCGGCGCAGGCGTCAACGCCGTCGCGAGCGACCGCGCCGAGGATGGCAGCCTCGCCCTCACCTTCGACGGCGACGAGCCGGTCGAGCTGCTGCTGGAGCGCGCGGGCCGGATGCCCTTGCCGCCCTATATCGCCGCCCGCCGCGCCGCCGATGCGCGCGACGCCGATGATTATCAGACGATGTTCGCCGCGGAGAAGGGTGCGGTCGCCGCACCGACCGCCGCGCTGCATTTCACCCCGGCGCTGATCGCAGCGCTCGACGCGGCCGGGATCGGGCACACGACGCTGACGCTGCATGTCGGCGCCGGCACCTTTCTGCCGGTCAAGGTGGACGATACCGACAGCCACCGGATGCACGCCGAATGGGGCCGGATCGACGCCGCGACCGCGGACCGGCTCAACGCGGTGCGCGCCGCGGGCGGCCGCGTGATCGCGGTGGGCACGACGAGCCTCAGGCTGATCGAAAGCGCGGCGGGCGAGGACAACATCGTCCGGCCGTTCGAGGGCGACACCGCCATCTTCATCACGCCGGGCTATCGCTTCCGCGGCGTGGACGGGCTCGTCACGAATTTCCATCTGCCGCGATCCACGCTGTTTATGCTGGTCAGCGCGCTGATGGGGCGGGAGCGGATGAAAGCCGCTTACGCTTATGCCATTGGAAATGGCTACCGTTTCTACTCTTACGGGGATGCGTCGCTGCTGCTGCCGTGAATGTGCGTTGGTGGGCATCCGCTGGGTAAACCCGCCAAAGGCCTTTAGCGGAAAACGCTCTTGAACCACGTCCAGAGCGAGACCCGCCGACGCGCACTGACCTTGGCATCGGCATGTCTCCTGCGCCTCATATGCTCACTCTGGCGACCGGCCCTGGACGTCCGTCTCACCCGACCGGTAGCGGCGTGGCGCTAGGCCAGGGTGTGCGCCAACGTCGCGTGAACGCCGGAACCGCGCAGGCTGGCCGGAGCGAGCGCTGACTTTGATTGAGTTGACGCTAAATTCATTTCTGGCTGATATTAATATGCATAAGCATCAATTAACCAATGTAGAGGGAGGAAAGAGTGCATCCAGACGCTTCCAATACATTTGGCGAGGAGATTCAGAACAAACTTGATCAAATAAGCCTCGAAATGGCCGAGATTGCTGGAACAGTTTCGGCAATTACCCAGTTCGTTCACGATCAACAGAGCCTGTTTGATCATGTTCAGGAATTGGTTCAGGTTCTTGTCCGAGATGTTGTTAACATTGACAAGGTAGCGGTAGAGACAAGCGATGTCATCGCGTTAACTGCCGAGCAATCTGATAAATCAATGCAGGCAGCCGTTAAGGCTCTTTCAGCGGTTCGCCATCTCTCCGAGTCCGTAGGCGGCATGAGTGACAGGCTGGAGCATGTTGATGGTACATTAAATGCGGTAAGTACAAGCTCGCGCACCATCCAGAATATTGCGCGGCTTACCAACATACTTGCGCTGAATGCGACGATAGAGGCGGCACGGGCGGGAGAATCCGGCGCTGGCTTCGCGGTGGTAGCCAGCGAGGTCAAGGCCTTGTCGTTTCAGACAAACCAGGCGACCGTAGACATCGAGAGCACCTTGGGCGAGCTCTCCAAAAGCGTCGGCTATTTGCTGAACGTCTGCGTAGACTCACTGTCAGTTGTAGGCGACGTCAATGAAGGCGTCGGGGTCATCACCGGAGTTTTCGATGGGCTTCGTACCAACCTGTCCACCGTCGGGAGCAAGGTCAAAAGCACCGCAACGGCTGCGGCGGAGAACCGGCTCCATTGCCAGGCGGTGCTCGATCGGATCGATCACTGCACCGACGGAATGCGCGAGACTGCCGGCAGCCTTAGCTCGATTGATCGGCGGGTGCAAAACTGCCTCGACCATAGCGAAGGGCTGATGAACGAACTGGCCGGAAGTACGATGGTCGGGAGCGACGGAAAGATGCTCGCAATGCTGAGCCAGGTTACCGCGGCAGTCACCCAGGCGTTCGAAGAGGCGGTTGCTTCTCGAAAAATTGGGTTTGAAGCGCTTTTCGACGAGCAGTACCGCCCGATCGCTGGTACCAACCCTACGCAATTTATGAACGCATTTACGAACTTCACTGATGAGGTTCTGCCTTTGATTCAAGAGCCTGTCCTTGCGATGGATCCTCGTATCGTCTTTTGCGCGGCTGTTGATCGTAACGGGTATTTACCCACCCATATGAAGAGATTTAGCCGCGAGCAGAGCGACGACCTTGTGTGGAACAGCGCAAATTGCCGAAACAGGCGTATATTTGACGACAGGACCGGTCTGCGCGCCGCACAAAGCCAGAGTAAATTCCTGTTGCAGACCTACCGACGCGATATGGGTGGAGGAGAGTTCGTGCTCCTGAAGGATCTGTCCATGCCGATTTGGGTTGGTGGACGACATTGGGGAGCGCTTCGTCTCGCTTATCGTGTTGAGAGCCTGCCTCATAAGGAAGCCATTTAATCCGGGTGATTTTCCGCACGGATGCCATGAGCAGCCATCAATGAATAGGTGGCGCAGTCAAGGAAAGGCATGTTGACGCCGATCCTGGCATCCCCGCCTCTGAGACGCCGCTCGCCGCGGTCAAAGCGGCAGGCGATCAATGGGCAGCCTGTCGTCATGCCATCGACACCAGCTAATGTTCCTGTAGCTATGGCGGGCCATCCTGGTGATTCCCTGAAAGGCCCCCAACCCGCGATGCGCTTGCCGATCCCCGCCGCCCTCTTCGCCATCGCCCTTGGGAGCACCCTCGCCGCACCCGTTTCGGCGCAGGACACGCGCGCGATGCTGCCGGTCCAGCTCGCTACCCCGGGCAGCCCGGCGATCGCGAACCCGTCCAACGGCCAGCCCCCCGCGACGATGGTGGTGGAACCCGTCGCGATGATGATCGCGGCATGCGACACGGACAATGACGGCAAGACGACCCGCGCCGAGCTCGTGCAGTGCGTCACGAAGAGCTTTGATGCGATCGATACCGGCCATAAGGGATCAATCGGCTATATCGACTATAGCGACTGGGCGCTGAAATGGCTCGGCGATCGCAACGCGCTGCCAAGCCCCTTCATCATCGACAGCGATGGCGACAATCGGATCACGCTCACCGAGCTGCAGGCGGGACTCGGGACTCTGTTCACCCGATTCGACATCGACAAGGACGACGCCGCCACCCGCGCCGAGCTGCTGACGATCCGTGCCACCGCCGGAGGCGATCGGCCGCCCGGCAAACGGGGCAAGCGTGGTGGCTGATCGCATGTCGGGGGGCGCTCTTTCCATTGACGGGGCCGGTGCGACGCGTCGCTCGCAGGGCTATGCGCTCGCGATCTTCGATTTCGACGGTACGCTCGCCAATAGCGGCGACTGGTTCCTGTCGATCGCCGACGACCTCGCCCGGCGTTTCCGCTTCCGCGCGACCCCCAAGGACGAGCTGGAAATGCTGCGCGGCCTCACCTCGCGCGAGGTGATCCGCCATCTCGGCATCTCACGCTGGAAGCTCCCCGCGATCGCACGCCATGTCCATGCGCTGCTCGCCGCACAGATCGACCAGATCGCGCCGTTCGATGGGATCGACACCCTGTTCGAGGCGCTCGACGCCGGCGGCGTGCGGATCGCGATCGTCACCTCGAACAGCGAGGCCAATGTCAGGACCGTCCTGACGCCCGAAACGATCGCGCGGGTCGAGCTGTTCGAATGCCGCGCTTCGCTGTTCGGCAAGGCCCGCCTGTTCAAGCGCGTACTGCGCCGGAGCGGCCTGGCGCCACATCAGGTGATCGCGATCGGCGACGAGACCCGCGACATCACCGCAGCCCGCAAGGCCGGGGTCACCGCGGGCGCAGTGCTGTGGGGATATGCCAACCGGACTGCGCTGACTCGGCTCGAGCCGGATGTCCTGTTCGAAACGCCGGGCGATGTCGCGCACGCGCTGCTCGGCGCGTCGCATGACGAGAGCAGTTCATGATGCGCTCGATCCCCGACAGCTTCGATTCCCCACCGAAATCGTCCTCTTCGCCCGCGCGGAATATGACATCGCCGAGGCAGAACCGAAGGGGCTGGTCGACCTCAGTGCCTATATCGCGGCGGATGCTGCGTTTCTCGAAATGCTGGAGCGATTCGCACCATATTAGTTGACGTCGTCAAGTAACTCGGGCATTTGGCGGCAATGGGCGATATGACCATTCCTTCGCTGCGCGCGTTCAACCGCTTCTATACGACCTTCTCGGGCGCGCTCGATCAGCGTTTCCTCGGCAGCGCCCTGTCCCTCGTCGAGGCGCGGTTGCTGTACGAGATCGCCACGCGAGAGCAGCCGGTTGCGGTTGAGCTGCAGGAGGTGCTTGGGCTTGACGCGGGCTATGCCAGCCGGATCCTGCGCAAGTTCGAAGCCAGCGGCTGGATCGAGCGCGGGCGCGGCGCGGACGCGCGGCGGCGGCCGATCGCCCTGACTGCGGCGGGCCGGGCCGCCTTTGCCGATCTCGACCAGCGGCAGCGCGCGGTGCTGGAGGCGCGGATCGAGACGCTCGGCGAGATCGACCAGCGCGCGCTCGTCACCGCGCTCGATACGGCGCGCGGGCTGCTCTCGGACAAGGCGAAGGGCGGTTACTCCGTCCGCACCTTCTTCACCGGTGATATGGGAATGATCACCGCGCGCCAGGCGATCCTCTATCACGAAAGCCATGGCTGGGACGCACCGATGGAGGTGCTGCTCGGCGATGTGACATCGCGTTTCTTGCGGGATTATCGCGACGGGCGCGATCAATGCTGGGTGGCCGAGAGTGGCGGCGCGATGGCGGGATCGGTGTTCGTTGTCGATGCCGGCGAAGGGGTCGCGCAGTTGCGGTTGCTTTATGTCGAACCCTGGGCGCGGGGCATGGGGATCGGCAGCGATCTTGTCGGCCGCTGCGTCATGTTCGCGCGGGAGGCAGGGTATGCGACACTGAGGTTGTGGACGCATACCGTGCTCGACAGCGCGCGGCGGATCTACGCTGGCGCGGGGTTCGAGATCGTGAAGACCGAGATCCATCATGAATTCGGACGGCCGGAACAGGGCGAAATCTGGGAGATGGCGCTTAGTTAAGCGAATTCTTCTCCCCTCCCGCAAGCGCGAGGAAGAAGAAGTTACCCCAGATGCACCGCCAGCCACACCGTCGGCTCGCCCTTCGCCGTATAGGTCACCCAGTGCCGCTGTCCGCCCAGGATCATCAGATGATCGCCGGGCAGCAACGTCGCTACCGTCGAATCCTCGACGCGAATCCCCGCCTCACCTTGCAGCAGCATGACCCATTCGTCCTGCTCCTGGACCATCGGCTCATCCTCGGGTGTCGCCTGTCCGTGTGAAACGATCCGCTCGATCCGTACGCCGGGCCGCTCAAGCAGCGCGGTAAAGGCTTCAGCCCGTTTCGCGGCGGGAAGCTTCGCGAACAGGTTGCCGACAGCGAGTTTGGGTTTGGGTTTGGGTTTGGGTTTGGGTTTGGGTTTGGGCTCAGGCTCAGGCTCGAGTTCCGGCGCCACCTGCCTCCGCACCTTCACCGTCCCCGCCGAACTCTTCCAGGTCGACCGCGCCGCATCGCGAAGCCAGGCCTCGACTTCGTCCGCAGTCGCCTCCAGCCCCTGTTTGCCGACCCCCAGCACGGCCTTGCCGCCCGCATCCTCGAGACCATAAAGCCCGAAATCGCCGCCGGGCTTGCGCCGCCGCGATTTCCGGAGCTTCAGCCCCCGGTGCAGCGCCATGGCGCGCAACGCTTCGTCCCGTTCGTCAGCCATCAGGGGCCAACGCATAGGGCCGACGAGCGATGCGTGTCGACAGCGACCGCACCACGACGCTAGGAGGCCGGCCATGGCCCCGCGCTTCGACTTCACCATCTCCGCCACCGACGGCAAGGCGCGCACCGGCACGATCGCGATGCGCCGCGGCACGATCCGCACGCCCGCCTTCATGCCGGTCGGCACCGCCGCCACCGTCAAGGCGGTTAAACCCGCCGATGTGCGCGCGAGCGGCGCCGACATCATCCTCGGCAATACCTATCATCTGATGCTCCGACCCGGCGCCGAACGCGTGGCGCGACTTGGCGGCCTGCACGCCTTCATGGGGTGGCACCGGCCGATCCTGACCGATTCGGGCGGCTATCAGGTGATGAGCCTGTCGGACCTGACCACGCGTTCCGAAGACGGCGTGACCTTCAGAAGCCATCTCGACGGATCGCGCCATACGCTTTCCCCCGAACGCTCGATCGAGATCCAGCGCCTGCTCGGATCGGACATCGTGATGGCGTTCGACGAGCTGGTGCCGACCACGTCCACGCCCGAGGTCCAGGCGGCAGCGATGGCGCGCTCGATGCGCTGGGCGAAGCGCAGCCGCGACGCCTTCGACAGCGGCGGCGCGCATGCCGAAGGCGCGGCGATCTTCGGCATTCAGCAAGGCGCGCTCGACCAGACGCTGCGCGGCGACAGCGCCGCCGCGCTGATCGATATCGGTTTCGATGGCTATGCAGTTGGCGGGCTGGCGGTCGGCGAAGGGCAGGACGCGATGTTCGGCTGCCTCGATTTCGCGCCCGGCCAGCTCCCCGTCGACAAGCCGCGCTATCTGATGGGCGTCGGCAAGCCCGACGACATTGTCGGCGCCGTCGAGCGCGGCATCGACATGTTCGATTGCGTGCTGCCGACACGGTCGGGCCGAACCGGACAGGCCTTTACCCGCACCGGCCCGATCAACATCCGCAACGCGAAATTCGCCGAGGATACGGGGCCACTCGACCCCGATTGCGCCTGCCCGGTTTGCAACGGCTGGAGCCGCGCCTATCTCCACCATCTCGTCCGCGCGGGCGAAATTTTGGGCGCGATGTTAATGACCGAGCATAATTTGTGCTTCTATCAGGCGCTGATGGCCGATCTGCGCACGGCGATCGCCGAGGGACGAATCACAGCTTTCGCCAACGCGTTCAGGCGGGATTATGCCGGTCCCGCAAAAGGAGAGTGAGCTTGCCGACGACCGACGACCAGGAAAGCACCAACGAGATCCCCAACGAGATCTTGGCCGAGACGCTTGCCGTCACGCAGCAGCGCGCGGCCGCAGCGGCATCGGCCGCTTTGGCAAAGGCCAAGCGCTGGCCGCTCGCGACGATCGGGCTCGGAGTCGGTTCGGCCGCAATAGTGGCGGCTTTGCTCTATGCGAATCGCCACCGGAAGAAGTGACGCCGAATCGGTTCGATCAATGGCGGTTGGCGAGCCCGCGCGGCAATCCCTGCGCCTCGAACCCGATCGCGCGCTCCCGCATAAGCGCGAGAATCGCCTGATCGAGTCGGATACCGACCGTCGAAAGGCCGAGTTCATCGGCGGTCGCCTGGGAACGTTCGAGAGTCGCGAGCAAATCCAGCAGCGCGAAATCGCGAATTTCGGCAGCTGCGACAGTATCTTGCGCTTTTGAAACCGACATGGCGTTTCCCATTCTGCCCGTTACCTGGCGGATGCGGGCTCTCGCTACCTTACAATAGGATATCAAGAGTGGAAAATAATGTCCTTTTGGCGACGAAAATCATATTCAGGATAAATGCAGGCTGACGCGAACGACGACCCGCGTGAAACGCTGACCGAACGCGAGCGCCAGTGCCTGCGCCTCGTGTTCGACCGTTTGAGGCCCAAGGAGATCGGGCGCGAGCTCGGCATCTCGCACCACACGGTCAACGGCCACCTCCAGCAGGCGATGCGCAAACTGGGCGCGACCAGCAGCCTCGAAGCGGCGCGCCTCTGCCATGCCGCCGATCGCCAATCCGCCCCCGAAAAAATAACCGGTTATCCTTTCGGGGTCGAATTCAGCCATGTTTCGAGCGACTTGAACCCATCGCAACAGGGGGCAAGTCATGATCGCGTTCGGGATAGTGCGTTTGGCGAGCGATGGGCGACAGGCGCCTTTCCCCTTGCCGGCCGCTTCCCCCGCGCCAGGTGGCCTCTCCCCGCCGCGGGGGAGAATCGCAATGACCTGACACCGACGGAACG
>JBDTXU010000439.1:0-2293 GCA_040006055.1 Sphingomonas bacterium
TCCGGGTGATGCCGGTGATCATCGCATCGGCCTCGCCGAGCTGGAGCAGCACCGCGCCGAAGATGTTGCGATCCTGGTTGATCATCCGCTCGCAATCGCGGCGCAGGTAGCCACGCCGCTGCAGTCGCCCGTAGAGGAAGTCGACCATCTTCGGCACCAGCGGCGAATTCCGGCTGTTGTGCAGCTCATAGCTTTCGGGGTCGCTCACACCGAGCAGCTTCAGCCGCTCATAAACATCCTCGCGCCCGACCAGCACCGGCGTGCCATAGCCGCCATCCTTGAACGCGATCGCGGCGCGGAGCACGACCTCCTCCTCGCCTTCAGCGAACAGCACCCGCTTGGGATGCGCCCGCGCGCCTTCGTAAGCGAGGCTGAGCACTGAGGTGGTCGGGTTCATCCGCGCCCGGAGCGTCTGGCGATAGGCGTCCATATCGAGGATCGGTTTGGTCGCCACGCCCGAATCCATCGCCGCCCTGGCGACAGCGGCGGGGACGATCTCCATCAGCCGCGGATCGAACGGCGCCGGGATGATATAGTCAGGCCCGAAAGTGTGGCGCACGCCATAAGCGACCGCGACTTCCTCAGGCACCTGCTGGCGCGCAAGGGCGGCGAGCGCCTCGGCGGCGGCGACCTTCATCTCGTCGTTGATCGTCGTCGCCCGCACATCGAGCGCGCCGCGGAAGATGAAGGGGAAGCCGAGCACGTTGTTGACCTGGTTCGGATAATCGGACCGGCCGGTGGCGATAATCACATCGGGCCGCGCGCGCTTGGCGTCGGGCGGGGTGATCTCGGGATCGGGGTTGGCCATCGCGAAGACGATCGGCTTCGGCGCCATCTTCATCAGCAACTCGGCCGGCAGCGCACCGGCCGCTGACAAGCCCAGGAAAACATCGGCGCCGTCCAGCGCTTCCGCAAGAGTGCGACGGTCGGTCTTCACCGCATGCGCCGACTTCCACTGGTTCATGTCGTCGGTGCGGCCCTGGTAGATCACGCCGGTTCGGTCGCACATCAGCAGCTGGTCATGGGGCAGGCCCATCGCCTTGATCAGTTCGGCGCACGCGATAGCGGCGGCGCCCGCACCGTTCACGACCACAATGGTGTCCTTGATGTCGCGCCCCGTAAGGTACAGCGCGTTGATCAGGCCGGCAGCAGCGATGATCGCGGTGCCATGCTGGTCGTCATGAAACACCGGGATGTTCATCCGCGAGCGCAAGGTCTGCTCGATGATGAAGCATTCGGGGGACTTGATGTCCTCGAGATTGATGCCGCCAAAGCTCGGTTCCATCAGCTCGATCGCGTCGATCAACCGGTCGACATCCTCGGTCTTCAGCTCGATATCGATCGCATCGACATCGGCGAAGCGCTTGAACAGCACCGCCTTGCCTTCCATCACCGGCTTGGAGGCGAGCGCACCGAGATTGCCCATGCCGAGGATCGCGGTGCCGTTCGAAATCACAGCAACGAGATTGCCCTTGGCGGTATAATCATAGGCAGTCGCCGGATCCTCATAGATCGCGCGCACCGGCACCGCGACGCCGGGCGAATAAGCAAGCGCGAGGTCGCGCTGGGTCGCCATCGGCTTGGAGGCGATGATCTCGATCTTGCCCGGCCGGCCTTCCGAGTGGAACAACAGCGCCTCGCGCTCGGAAAACTGAACGTTCGATTCGTCGGCCATGCATCTCTCGCTTTCGTCGTCGCCTTCATGCGGGCGCGAATCCTATAGGATCATCGCCTTTAGAGGCAGCGTGATCCCTCGTCACCCCGAACTGTTCCGGGAAGTACCCCGCCGCGCATGTCGGTTGCCGAGGCTCTTGCGACATGGACGGGACCGCGACAAGGGCATGATGCGCAAAAATCATAGTAGCGGGGGTGATAGGCAGCCGATAGCGCCCACGACCCAACCATCAGCGCCCTTCATGCCTGGTTGGTGACGGTTGATACCAAAGCTATTGGCAATGACCCTCGTCCCGTCCTAGTGTCCTAATACAACATCACGCGAGGCGAGGGACAATGGGCCGGGCTTTTTCGACGATCATCCCGGCACTTTGCTGCTGCGCCGCGCTCCCCGTCCCCGCCCTCGCGCAGGACCGGGCCAGCGACAATGCCGTGACCCAGGCCGAGGATGGCTTCGGCTTCAGCGTCGGACGCGAGACGATCGGTATCTACACCGCCAACAGCGCGCGCGGCTTCTCGCCGACGGCGGCCGGCAATGTGCGTATCGATGGCCTTTATTTCGACCCGCAATATGCGCTCACCAGCATCGTGTCCGAGTCCTCGACCATCAAGGTCGGCC
>JBDTXU010000440.1:0-11519 GCA_040006055.1 Sphingomonas bacterium
ACCATGCCGAAAAGCACCGCTTCGGCGTGGTCCGCGATTTCTGCGGCCATGGCCTCGGCCAACTCTTCCACGACGCGCCCGAAGTCGTCCATGTCGGCAAGCCCGGTACCGGCCCTGAGCTCCGCCCCGGCATGATCTTCACGATCGAACCGATGATCAATATCGGCCGCCCCGATGTGAAGCTGCTCGACGATGGCTGGACGGCGGTGACCCGCGACCGTTCGCTCTCGGCGCAGTTCGAACATTCGATCGGCATCACCGAGACGGGTTGCGAGATTTTCACGACCAGCCCGGCCGGGCTCGACCGGCCGCCCTATTCCTGAAGGCCCGATCCCGGCAGCGGACGCTCCGCTGGAGGAAAAGCCCGTGCATGACACGACCGGCTCGATCGGCGGCGCAAGGGATTCAGCGTTCGACAGCATAAAGCCGGACGGCGCGCGGACCACTGTGGTGCGGGCCGTTGCGGCGGAGCGACCGATCGCGATCGAGTTCAACGGGATCGGCTACGCAGTGATGATGGCGACACCCGCCGATCTCGAGGATTTCGCGGTTGGCTTCGCCCTCAGCGAGCGGTTGATCGCTGAGGTCGGGGATGTGATCGATATCGGCCATCATCCGACGGAAAACGGCGATATCCTGCGCGTCACGCTTTCGCCGCGCTGTGCCGATCAGGTGTTCGAGCGCGCTCGGCACCGCGTGTCTGAATCGTCCTGCGGGCTGTGCGGTATCGAGAATCTCGAACAGGCGCTGCGGCCGTTGCCGGTTGTCAGCGGCGGTGCCGAGATCGACGAGACAATGATCTTCAAGGCGATCGCTGCGTTGCGGGAGCATCAGCCGCTCAACCGTGCGACGGGGGCTGTTCATGCCGCCGCGCGCTGCCGTGCCGACGGTTCGATCGTCACGGTGCGTGAGGATGTCGGCCGGCACAATGCGTTCGACAAGCTGATCGGGGCGATGCGCCGCGCCGGCGAGGATTGGGACGGCGGCTTCGCCCTGTTGTCCTCGCGATGCTCGTACGAGCTGGTGGAAAAGGCGGCACTGGCCGGCTGCCCGATGCTGGTGACGCTGTCCGCCGCGACCGACCTTGCGATCGATCGGGCGCGCTCCTGCGGACTGCGGCTGATCGTGCTGGCCCGACCGGATGCCGCGCTCGAGGTGCTGCGGGCGGACACCGGGTGACGATCCGTCAGCGGCGGAGCGATATGGGTTTTCACAGGGCGCTCTGCGGGGCTTGACCGGCCATGCTCATGCTTGAAGCCCGTATCGGGCTAGCTCCTCGCTGACCCGGGTCTCGACACGCTCTGCGAAGTGTCTAGCCTCAGCGGCTTGCGTTTCGGCCCTGCCCTCGTCGACGCGCGCCATTGCCTTCCGGAACCGCTCGACGAAGCTCGTATTCTCAGGGGGCTCGGGAGGCGCAGGCGGCCGGCGCGTGGCGAGCCATTGCTTCGCGGCGCCGACATCGGCGGGAACATGGACGGTGATCGGCACGATCACCGGCTCCTTCGCCCCGCTGGGATGGAAGATCTTCACATCCGAATACTCATAGCCGCAGGCGCGCTCGTACAGCGCACGCTCGACGCGATCGTCGGCGAATTCCTTGCCGGCGGTGAGCGCCTCGGCGAATGCGTCATATTCGGCGCGCCATCGATAGAAGGTGCGAACGCAGACGCCGAGGATATCGGCGATCTCACGATCAGTGGCACCGTTGCGGCACAGCTTGCGCGCCTGCTCGGCATATTCGGGGCGATAGGTGGTGGGGCGTCCTGCGGTCATGAGGAGTGGATAGCGCGGGCGGCGGTGGGGTTGAATCAACGTGCCGGTGCGCGCGGTTCGTGGGGGTGTGGCGGGGTTGGTTGTGACATAATTCGGGAGCGGATGCGGTGCGCGAGTTGGGATTTTGCGAGGGGGAATGGGTGGAAATGGGCGCGTGGGGCGGGTGAATTATGTCATGCCTATCGGGGGGTGGGCTGATATTGTTTGGGATCGTGGACTGCCGCCGAAACATCAGCCGCCCCGATCTGAAGCTACTCGACGATGAGTGGACCGCGATGGCGCGGCTGTTCGATTTCTACGCAATTACAGTGGCATGCACAATCGGTGCAGCCAAAGCGCCGGCGGTGACAAAGCCGGGCTTGCGTGCTAATTTGTACACACCCTCATACAGGAGCGCACATGAGCGCCAGCACGACGATGACGATCCGGGTGCCCGTCGAGCTGAAGGAAAAGCTGGGCCGCCTGGCGCAGGGCACGCGCCGAAGCCGGTCTTACCTCGCGGCCGAGGCCGTTGCTGCTTATGTCGAGCACGAGCTTGCGATTATCGAGGGCGTGCAGCGCGGCCTGGCGGATGTGGCTGCCGGCCGGGTCACGGCGCATGATAAGGCGATGGACCGTGTCGACGCCCTTATCGCCGAGGCGCGGAACCGGAAGGGGTGACGCGCCGGGTCCAGTGGTCAGATGACGCACTCAAGGATCTGCTCGGGCAAATCGCGCATATCGCGGCGGACAACCCGGATGCCGCCGAACGGGTTGCCAGGCGGGTTCGAGCGACGGGCTCCGCGCTCGGCGACTATGCGACCGGGTATCCCGGCCGGGCGAGCGGGACCTATGAGAAATCCATCCCCCGCCTGCCCTATATCATCGCCTATGCGCTCACCGATGAGGACCGCGCGGTGTCGATCCTGCGCGTGATCCACACCGCCCGCGACTGGCAATCCGGGGAATGGCCGGAATGACGAAACCAGGCCGGGTTCGCACGAGGCGATAATGTCGGGCGTTGGATCGCGAGGAAGGATCGCGCCGCAACAGCCGCGCGCTGTTGGAGAGTTTTGTCACACCCTTCCGGGGCGGTCTGATCCGGAAAGGGCTGCGGAGCGCGAATCGCGGGGTGTGGCGAGGACGGTGACGGAGCCTGGTGGCGCCCCGCCATCGTAGCCGACGCCGGCCAAGCGTTGAATTGCGACGAACGACCAATAAAAACACGAATTTTTGGCCGCTACGGACCGGTCATTCGCTTTTCGGCAAGAATTGCCAGCTATGGTGCTTCCTACGTACAGGAGGCAGCAGTCCTTGATTGAGATCGAAGTTCAGAACGAGACCCACCAGACCCAGGTCGGGCTGCGCTTCGCATCGGTCCCCCGGATCGGCGAGGGCCTGCGGCTGCGTCAGCCGGACGGCTATTGGGCCTCGTACGACGTAATCGACGTGTGGTATCAGAAGGCCGAGTTCGGCGAGATCTGGGTGCCGTATATTCACGTCCGCATGACAGAAGCGGATCAGGCCGTGGTCGCCGCTGCGAGCCAGGTCCTCAGCCAAAGGGAGCCGCAGTCATTAAGGGTCTGATCAAGCGTTTGAGCCCGGAGGCTCTCGGCCGAACCGCTCCCCTGCCCGCGGAGTCCGAATCGCCGGCCGCGGCCGCGGCGCCGCCCGAACCGACGGCGCCCGCCGCGCCGGGTCGCCAGCCGCGCTGCCTGCTGGTCGACGATTCGCGCGTGATGCGGATGGTCGCCAGTCGCATCATCGCCAATCTCGGCTATGTGGTGACGGAGGCGGAGAATGGCCAGGAGGCGCTCTTGCGCTGCCAGGCGGTGATGCCCGACCTCATCCTGCTCGACTGGGAAATGCCGGTGATGACCGGCGTCCAGTTCGTCGCGGCACTGCGTCAACTCGATGGCGGTGTGACGCCGAAAGTGGTGTTCTGCACGTCGAAATCCGACGCGCCGGACATCCACAAGGGCATCGACGCGGGTGCTGACGAATATGTCACCAAGCCGTTTGATGAGGCGACGTTGCTGGCGAAGCTGCAGCGGATCGGGGCGGCGTAAGGGGCTGGGCCGAGCGCAGGTTCGCTGCGCCGGCGACGTCTCGCTACGCCGATTGAATCTCAAGCCGCTGATACCACTCAGCGTCATGTTCAGTGAGGTCCTGCCCTCCGGGTGGGGCCGTTCGCGCGAATCAAAAGCTTACGAGCACCGAGCCAAAACCCAGCGTCCCGAGCAACATGATCGCATAGGCTGTGCAGCAGGTAAGCTGATGCAGCGGACTCCCGATTTTCACTGAGATGCCGATAAACGGCTCGGCCGCGAGATAGGCGACCCCGCGGAGATACTGCCAGGTGAAGAGCGCGAGCGAGCCGACCCCCGCCGCGATCATCAGGAGTCCGACGGTGCGGGGAAGATGCGTCCCGAGAATCAGGAACCGCGGCGGCACGATCGTCTTCATGTTCTGGAAGATCTGGGCGACCGTGAAGCCGAACGCGATCAGCGTCACCGCCGTGCGTTCAGCGGCCATGAGGGTGCGCTGCAAGCCGAGGATCGCGTTCATCCAGGCGAGGTGATTGCTCGCGTTCGGCTCGACAGCGAAGGCAATTGCGCCCTTGTTCATCCTGCCGGCACCTGCCTGGATTCGGATGGATCGGCATAGAGATTGAGGAACGCGTCCGCCGCCGCGGCGGCGGCGCTCATGATGTCATTGGTGTTGGGGTCGACGTTCGCGCACAGAAGATATTTCTCGAGCGTGTCCCACTCGTTCAGGCCCTTCCAATGCATCGCGGCGATCCAGGGATCGGCGAACTTCAGCCGGCCTTCCTTCATCATGGTCGCGAAGCGGTCCGCGAGGCGCTGCCACGCCGGACGAAGCATCTCCTCGTAGAACTCCTGAGCGATCGGCTGGTTGGCAACGGTCCGGATACTCGCGGCCCGCGCCGGCTGACCGTCGAGATAGGCGATGCCGAGGCGGATGAGGCCGCTGCGCAAATCCTTTTCCGACTGAAGCTCCTGCATCAAGCGGTCAGCCTACTGGTTCACGTCGCGATCCAGGATGGCTCGGAGCAGCTCCTCCTTCGACTCGAAATAGGCGTACAGTGTCGCCTTGGATCCGCCGACACGCGCGGCGATCGCTGACATCGATGTGCCCTCATACCCCAGGGCGTCGAACAGTTCCGACGCCACCTGGACGATCTCGTTTTTCTTTTTTTCCGTACGTATGCGCATTCGGTTTCGTCTCTGGGTCCTGGTGGGGAGCCCTGCCCGCGCGCTGGCACGGGCAGGGCCGGGACTGGCGGCCGACGGTTGGGGGGGTGGCCTGCCAGCCCCGAGCTCATCGCATGAGGCTCGTTGATCTAGTACCGTACGGTCTAGTCCACTAATACCAAGTCGTCAACAGGAAAATGGACTGGCAGGTACGGAATTGTTTTAGCGGGTCTCGGCCTGGGATGCTCACACCAGTGGGTCCGACGTGCATCTTTACGCACACGGGGCATTTGCAGTGCCACGTTGCGCATATGCCGATAGTCGCGGCGGGCCGGTGCACGGTAGCGATGCAAGGCCCAAGAAGGGCTTACGCCTCGGGCGCGGACTGGTGCGGCCCATAGATCATGAGGAAAGCCTCGGCCGCTTGCCGCGCCGCTGCGCCGACTTCGTCCTGATCTATCGTCGTCGCAGCGCCGAGCAGATATCTTTCGAGCAGATCCTGAAGGATCAGACCCTTGAAATGCATGGCCGCCAGCCAGGGGTCAGCGCGCCTGAGCTTCCCTTCCTCCATCAGCGCCTCGAACGCATCCCCGATGCGCTTCCAGGCCGCGCAGAGGATATTGCGGTAAAACTCCTCGCCGATCCTCGATTCGGCCGGCTGCGTTGAGACGGTGCGAATGTTGGCGATCGCCAGTGGAGCAAGTTGCCGTTCGAGATAGATCTGGCCGAGTTTCGCGAGCCCCTTTTGGAGATCAGGCGCGGCGAGGAACGTCTCCATCGCCTGGTCGGCGACATCGCCAACATCGAAATCGAGCACGGCGCGCAGCAGATCTTCCTTGGAGGGGAAGTAGTTATAGAGCGTCTGCTTGGAGCCGCGCAGGCGCTCAGCGATCGTCAGCATCGACGTGCGCTCATAGCCCAGCTCCTGGAACGCCAGCGATGCGACTCGCACGATCTCGCGGCGTTTCTCATCGGACTTCGTTCGCGCCACTTTGCTAACTCCTTAAAATCTAACCGGTACCGTACGGTCCATTTTTCCCGTTGACAAGGCTTTCTAAGTTGGACTAGACCGTACGGTACCAGTTCAACAAACCCGTTCCAGAAACAAGGACATTCGGACATGATCCGCTTCTTTCCCGCGCGGCATCGCCGCGCGGCCCTCCTGCTTGCGCTTTGCACAAGCGCCTGTGCGTCGGTCCCGGATCTCGGGCCGATGCCCACCGGACGCACCGCGCCCATCGCGGCTGCATCACAGACTCTGGCCGGGACCGGCTCGGAATGGCCCGGAGAGGGCTGGTGGCAGCGTTATCCGGATCCCCAGCTTTCGAAGCTGATCGAGGAAGCCCTGGCCAATTCGCCCGACCTTGACGTGGCGGCGGCGCGCATCCGTGTCGCGGACGGCTTCGCCAAACAGGCCGGCGCTGCGCTGCTGCCGTCGGCGACGGCGGGCGGCACGGTTGGTGCGACCCGCGTCGGCAGGCCAGATGGCCTTCCCGCGGAAATCCTTCCCAGCGGCTGGAACGATTCCGGCGCGGCCGGTGTCGGCCTGACGCTCGACCTCGATCTTTGGGGCAAGAACCGCGCCGCGCTGCGCGCCGCGAAGCTCGATGCACAGGCGGCGCGGTACGACGCTGCCGAAGCCCGGCTGGCGCTCACCACCGGCATCGCCTCGATCTATGCCGAGCTGGCCGCGCTCTACGCCCAGCATGACAGTATCGCGTCCGCTGTGGCGATCCGCACCCAGACGTTGAAGCTGGTCGATCAGCGCGTCGGCCAGGGCCTCGACACCCAAGCGGCGCTCCGCCAGGCGCGTGCGCGACTCGAGCAGACCCAGGCCAATTTGACGGCCACCGACGAAGCGATCTCCCTCGCCAGGAACGCCATCGCCGCGCTGGTCGGTACTGGACCCGACCGCGCGCTGACCATCGCGCGACCCGAGATCGGCGCGCTGGTCCCGCTCGATATGCCTGCAGGTGCTTCGGCCAATCTGGTCGGGCGGCGCCCTGATATCGCCGCTGCTCGCGCCCGGCTCGAAGCCAGTGCGCAGCAGGTCAAGGTGGCGCGTGCCGGCTTCTATCCCGATGTCAGCCTGAGCGCACTGGCCGGTTTTCAGTCGATCGGCCTCTCCAACCTTTTCACCAGCAATTCCTTCTTTGGCAGCGCCGGCCCCGCGGTAACCCTCCCCCTGTTCCGCGGCGGCGCGCTCCAGGGCCAGTACCGCGCCCGTCGCGGTCAATATGACGAGGCGGTCGCACTGTACGACCGCCAGGTCATAGAGGCGCTGCGCCAGACCGCCGATGCTTTGACGAGCCGTAGCCTGCTCGCGTCAAGGCTGGCGGACTCGCGCCGCGCGCTGGCCGATTTCGAAGAAGCGAACCGGCTCGCCCGCCTTCGCTACAGCCAGGGGCTGTCGACCTATCTCGACGTGCTCTCGGCCGAGGAGGGCGTGCTCGATTCCCGCCTCACTGTCGCAAAGCTCGAGACCCGGTCCTTCGCTCTCGACGTCACCCTGATCCGCGCGCTTGGCGGCGGCTTCCACTCATAAAAGGAGACCCAAATCATGTCAGTCATTGAACATCATTTCGAAATCGATCCGGCCCAGGCCGAGCTCGAAGCCAAAAAGACCAAGGCCAAGCGCAAACGCCTGTTCAGCGGTTTCGCCGCGGCGATCGCGCTGATTGGCGGCAGCTACTATGCCTATGATGCACTGGTCGGATCGCACCATGTCGAGACCGACAACGCCTATGTCGGCGCTGATGTCGCTCAGGTGACGCCGCTGATCGGCGGCCCGGTCCAGCAGGTCCTTGTCCAGGATGCACAGATGGTGCGCCGGGGCGACATTCTCGTTCGCCTCGACGATACCGACGCGCGGATCGCGGTGGCCCGCGCCGAGGCCGATCTCGCCGTCACGATCCGCCGGGTGCGCGGGCTCGTTGCAAACGACACCGGCCTCAGTGCCCAGATTTCGGCGCGGCATGCGGACGAGATGAAGGCTGAAGCCGGGCTCGTCGCCGCGCGCTCCGATGCCGAGAAGGCGCGGATCGATCTCGCCCGGCGCGAGGGCCTGGCGAATTCAGGCGCGGTCTCTGGCGAGGAACTGACCTCGGTGCGCAACGCGTTCAGCACGGCCACAGCGAACCTGCGATCGGCTGAAGCAGCGCGCGCGCAGGCGGCCGCGACGCGGGATGCGGCGATCAGCACCCGCGAGGCGAACCGCGCGATGATTGCCGATGCCTCGGTCGACAATAATCCCGAAGTGCTTGCGGCGCGTGCCGCGCTCGATCAGGCGCGGGTCGATCTCGCGCGCACCGTGTTGCGCGCGCCGGTCGACGGCGTTGTGTCGCGGCGGCAGGTCCAGGTCGGCCAGCGTGTCCAGCCTGGCGCGATGCTGATGATCGTCGTCCCGGTCCAGGCAGCCTATGTCGATGCGAACTTCAAGGAAGTGCAGCTCGCCAAGGTGCGTCCCGGCCAGCCGGTCGAGCTCACTTCCGATCTCTACGGCGCGAAAACCGTCTATCACGGCACAGTCATGGGCTTCTCCGGCGGCACCGGAGCGGCGTTCGCGATTGTGCCCGCGCAGAATGCGACGGGCAACTGGATCAAGGTGGTCCAACGTTTGCCGGTCCGCATCAGGCTCGATCCGGCTGAACTGGCCCAACACCCGCTCCGCGTCGGCCTCTCGATGGACGTCGACGTCCGCATCGCCGGCTGACCTCCGCCACTCAGGAAAGCACTAAGCCATGGCAGCAGCTCTCAAAGCACAGCCGGACTCCGCCCTGTTGACGGGGGTGCCGCTGTACATCGCCGCGATCCTGATCGGGCTCGGCAATTTTCTGGTGGTGCTCGACACCACCATCGCCAACGTCTCGGTGCCGACGATCGCCGGCAATCTCGGCGTGTCGTCGTCCCAGGGCACATGGGTGATCACCTCCTATGCAGTCGCTGAGGCGATCACCGTCCCCCTCACCGGCTGGCTCGCGCGGAAGTTCGGCGCGCAGCGTACGTTCATCACCTGCTATCTGGGCTTCGCCGTCGTGTCGCTCCTGTGCGGCCTGTCGAGTTCGCTCGGCATGCTGCTCGGAACGCGGGTGCTGCTCGGCCTGGTCGGCGGCCCGATCATGCCGCTGTCGCAAATGCTGCTGCTCCGTGTTTTCCCCAAGGAGAAGGCGACGCTGGCGACGGTGATCTGGGCGATGACCACATTGGTCGGGCCGGTCGCCGGGCCGATCCTCGGCGGCATCATCTGCGACAATTACGGCTGGGCGTGGATCTTCTTCATCAAGGTGCCGATCGCGGCGGCTGGCGGCTTTGTCCTGATGACGCTCATGAAGGGCCAGTCCGACCCGAAGAGCGAGGCCTTTATCGACAAGGTGGGCCTCGCCTTGCTCATCGTCTGGGTCGGAGCGCTGCAGATCATGCTCGACGAGGGCCGCAATCATGACTGGTTCGCCTCGGAGGAAATCCGCACGCTGGGCATCGTCGCCGCTATCGGCTTCGTCGCCTTCCTGATCTGGGAACTCACCGAGAAGAACCCGATCGTCGATCTCAGGATCTTCCGGCACCGCGGCTTTGTCGGGGCGGCGCTCACCTATGCGGTCGGCTTTGGCGGGTTCTTCGCCAGCATCGTCATCGTGCCGCTCTGGCTGCAATCCAATATGGGCTATACCGCCACCTGGGCGGGCTATGCGACCGGGATCATGGGGATTCTCGCAGTCGCCTCCGCGCCGTTCGTCGGCAAGGCCTGCGAGAAATTCGACCCCCGGATGATCGTCTGTGCCGGCGTGCTCGGCCTCGCGCTGATCATGGTCTGGCGCATGTGGACGTTCACCCCCGACGTGACCTTCCTGCAGATGGCCTGGCCTATGCTCCTCACCGGCATCTTCATGGTGATGTTCTTCGTGCCGGTCACCGGCCTCGCCATGGCGAGCGTCAAGCCCGATGAGCAGGCCAATGCCGCCGGCCTGTCGAACTTTATGCGGACCCTGGCCGGCGCCTTCGCCACCTCGCTGATCCAGAGCGGCTGGTCGAACGCGGCGCGCGCCAACCAGACCGAGCTCGCCGGCGCCATGACCAATGGCAGGCATCTGATCGAGGCCGCTGACGGTGCCGGCATGGCGCATGACGGGTCGGTCACGCTGCTGTCGATGGTGGTCGAAGGGCAGAGCGTGATGCTCGCCACGCTCAACATGTTCGGTGTGATCGCGCTCTGCCTCGGCTTCGCTGCCACCCTGATCTGGCTCGTCCCCAAGCCAAAGGGCCCGATCGACACCAGTGGCGCTCACTGATTTCAAGCAATGATGATGAAGGAGGTCATGATATTCTGAAGATCATACGACAAAAGTAAAACACTAATATCAACTTGTTCAACCGCGCACTTCGAAATTTACAGAACTCGGTGCGTGATATTGAGGTATACTAAGATGAAGACTGTTTCGATCTCGACGTTCGCCCTTTTGTCGACCCTGTCCCTGACGGGCGTAGCGCATGCGCAGAACTTCAATGGCCCGTCGGTCGGCGTGCAGGCAGGGTGGACCGAGAACAAGGTGCGCGATCCCAAGACTGACCTCGGCGTGGTGTCGGCCGACGCTTCGAAGGACTCAGCCGTTGTCGGTGGCTATGCCGCCTATGACAAGGAATTCGGAAAGTTCGTGCTCGGCGCCGAGATGGGCGCGAATTTCGGCACCAGCGATACCGTCAGCAGTGGCATCGGTGCAAACCGAGTCATGCTCGATTCAAAGCGGTCGTTCGATTTCAGCGCCCGTGCCGGTTACCTGGTGACGCCCAAGACTTTGGTCTATGGCCGCGCCGGCTATACGAACGATCGCGTCAAGACGACGATCGTTTCGCCGACGCTGACCAGCAGCGTCTCGGAAGACCGCGACGGCTGGCTGGTCGGCGGCGGTGTCGAGCGCATGGTGACCGACCATGTCTCCGCCCGGGTCGAATATCGCTATGCCGATCTCAGCAACGGCGACGGCAAATATGACCGCCACCAGGTGCTGACCGGCATCACCTATCGCTTCTGATCCCGCAATCCTCGCACCCCACCGCGGCGCGGGCGTCATGGTCCACTCGACCCGACGCCCGCGTCCGGGGCCTCCCCTGCCCCCTTATCGGGTCGCGTGATCCATCCAGGTTCATCACCATGCCCCAGACCAGCCATCGCCTTGTCCACAAAAGCCGGCGTCAGGACCCAATGCTTACCCGGCTCTGTATCGGGATCCTGGGCCTTTTCCCGATGGTCACTGCGGCGCTCATGAGCGTCGTCTACAGCCTTCCGATTGCCGCGATCATCGCCGGCGCCGGCGCGGTTACGTTCATGAGCTTTTTGCCACGCGGAGGCGGACGAAGGTCATAAGCCTTTACTCCGCTTCAACCGGCGAACCCTGATAGTCTCAGCGCCCGGGACTGCCGCAAAATAGGGCAGCATCTGCCCGCCTGCATGGACGTTAGGCATTTGTTTACGCGACCGGCCGCCCTCGGCTAGGGCTGGTAACGGCTCGCGCGGCTGGCACGCTTGTTGTAAGGGTGGCCGACAGGGCAGTCGCAGGC